>NZ_CP038213.1:3056456-3384684 GCF_004526345.1 Ornithinimicrobium flavum
GGGATCGCTGAGGAGCGCGTCGAAGTTGCGCATCCCGGGCCGGGTCGGCAGCAGGCCCGACGTCGACAGCGTCCCGGCGTTGTTGAACGCCGAGGAGACGATGAAGATGATGGGGAAGAGCGCGAACGCGAGGGCCAGGAGCGCCAGCGCGTGCCGCCACCAGACGTCGCGGAAGGATCCCTTGCGGGCCATCCGCGACCCCCGGGGGGCCCTGGAGGCCTTGGTGTCGAGGGTGCCGCCGGCGCCGCGGTCGGAACCGTGCGCGTCGACCGTGCCGAGGGTGGGGTCGGTGTCACCGGGCATCGTCATGTCAGTTCACGTCCTCGAGTGCCTTGGTCTGGCGGAAGCCCAGGTAGCTGATGACCGCGACCAGGAAGAAGATGATCACGGAGATGGCCGACGCGAACCCGAAGGACGGGGTCACACCGCCGAGCGCGAGCCGGTAGGCCAGCGTGATGAGCAGGTCGGTCGAGCCGATCTGCGCCTGGCCGCCGACGAAGGGCCCGCCCTCGGTGAGGAGGAAGATCAGGCCGAAGTTGTTGAAGTTGAACGCGAACGAGGCGATCATCAGCGGCCCCACCGCCACCAGCAGCAGCGGCATGATCACCGAGCGGATGGTGCGCAGCGGGCCTGCCCCGTCGATCGCCGCGGCCTCGCGGACATCCGTGGGGATGGCCTGCAGCGCGCCCGTGCAGACGATGAACCAGTAGGGGAAGCCGAGCCACAGGTTGGTCAGGAGCACCGCCGTGCGGGCCCAGTTCGGGTCGCCGAGCCAGTTGATGTTCAGCCCGAAGAGGTTGTTGATGAGGCCGAACTCCTGGTTGAACATCGAGGCCCACACCAGCGCCGTCACGTAGACGGGAAGCGCGTAGGGCAGGATCAGCAGCGAGCGGTAGATGGCCTTGCCCTTGAGCCGCTCGTCGTTCATCAGCAGCGCGATCGCCATACCCAGCAGGAAGGTGCTGGCCACGGTGAAGGCCGCGAAGAAGACGTTCCAGATGAAGATCTTGGTCAGCCCGTCCCGCAGCGTGGGGTTGGTGAAGGCGTCCGTGTAGTTCTGGAGCCCGACGTTCTCTCGCCAGCCCTGCGGCAGGGCGGCCCCCTCCCCACCCTCGGGCACCCACTGGGCGTCCTGGGCCACGTAGACGGTGCCGGTCACCCGGTCGACGATGGTGTCGCTCTCCTCGTCGTAGACCCGGGTCGGCTGGCCCACGAAGGCCTCGGACAGGCCGACCGCCCGGACACCACCGGTGGTCTCGCCGGTCTCCTCGTCGATGATGGGGACACCGAACTCGTTGAGGTCCGCGGACCGCGCGTTGACCTCCTGCGGGGTGAGGGTCACCCATCCCGGCGCGGAGATGATCCGGCCCGTCATCCCCGCCTCCACGCCCTCCGCCGGCAGCGGCTCCAGACCGTCGATGGTGCCGACGAAGTACTCGCCCTCCGGGCTGGTCAGCAGGTAGGCCAGGTCACCGGTCTGCGGGTCGCTGCCCTCGGGCACCGCGTAGTTGAGCGCGTAGCGCTCGGCACCCTCCACCTCACGGACCGAGTTGGCCTCGATCGAGGCGATCGACTCCTCCTTGCTGAAGAGGTGGCCCGCACCGTAGTTGGTGAACGACATGCTCACCGTGTAGAGGAGCGGCCAGATCTGCAGCGCGAGCATGAGCAGCACACCCGGCAGCAGGTACTTCAGCGCGGATCGCGCGGCGCGTGGCGTAGACGGCGACGATGCAGATGGCGACGAAGGCGGTCAGGCTGACCATCAGCCAGTGGCCCGCCTCGATCAGCTGCTGCGCGACATACGCGAGCACGAGCAGGGCGAGGACGATGAGCCCCCACCGGACGAGCTGCACCCACACCGGGGTGCGCTGGGCGAACTCGAGGTGATCCTCGTCCAAGGGTTTCAGGCTGCGCAGCGCGGCTTCCGTCTCGGCACGCTTGCGAGAGGGTTGGGACATCGTCGTCTCCATCGGGTTCGGGCCGGGACCCCGGCGTCCGGGTGGTGCGGTGCGACCGCCCCGGGGAGGGGCGGGGGGGCGGGCCGGCCCGGCGCCCGCTCGCGCGGACGCCGGACCGACCCCGACGGTCTCAGACCGTCATCGACCGATGTTGCCCTCGATCTCCGACTGGGCGGCCTGCAGGCGCTCGGCCGGGTCGTCGCCACCGACGATGTCGGCCGTCGCCTGGCCCAGGGGGCCCCACACGGCGTTCATCGCGGGGATGTTCGGCATCGGGGAGGCGCCCTCACCGGCGGCCGACCAGGCCGCGATGTCGGCGTCCTCGCCGGAGACGGTCTCCAGGGCGCTGATCAGCGCCGGGGGACGCTGGCCGGCCTCGAAGAGGGCGAGCTGCATCTCCTCGTTGGTGACGTAGGTGTTGACGAACTCCTGCGCGAGGGCGGCGTTCGCCGCCTTGGCCGAGACGTAGAACATCTGCACCCCGAGGAACGGGATCGTCGTGCCGCCGTCCTCGAAGTCCGGGATGGGGTCGACCGCGTACTCGATGTCGGCGCCCTGGACGTTCGGGATGGCCCAGGGGCCGGCGACCATGTAGGGGGTCCGACCCTCGGCGAACAGCGACTCCATCGTCGGGAAGTCGATGTTGACGTTGAGCGCGCCCTCCTCGGCCAGCCAGGCGATCTTCTCGCCACCCTGGATCGACTCCTCTGAGCCGACGATGACGTTGTTGGGGTCCCAGCCACCGTCCTCGTTGGTGCCGAAGATACCGCCGCCGTAGGCGGACAGGTAGGGGAACGCGTGGTAGGCGTCGCCCTGCTGGCCCACCGGGGTCACCATGACCTGGTCGGCGTCGCCGGCCTCGACGAGCTCCTTGCCGGTCGCGACGAGCTCCTCCATGGACGCCGGGGCGTCGGGGGCCAGCGCGGTGTTGCGGATGAGCCCCAGGGACTCGGTGGCGTAGGGGACGCCGTAGATCTGCCCGTCGTACTTCGTGGCCTCGAGGGAGTCCTCGGTGAAGAGGGCCTGGGTGTCGGCCGACATCTGGACCGGGGAGACGATGCCGTCCTGGACGAACTCGCCCAGCCAGTCGTGGGCACCCACGACGATGTCCGGGCCCTGGTCGACGTTCGTGGCGTCCTTGAACTGCTGGCGCACGTCGGTCGCGACCTGCACCTGGGTGGTGATGCCGAACTCCTCGCCGAACTGCTCGGCCCACTCGGTGAGGATCGGGGCGCGGACGTCGTCGGCCCAGATCACCAGCTCGGCGTTGGCGTCGCGGACGGGCGCGGCCTCCTCCTCCTCACCCTCGCCCTCGGCGGCGGCCTCGGTCTCCTCGGACTCGTCGCCCGCAGCCTCGGTCTCCGCGGACTCGTCCGTCGCGTCGTCAGCCGCGTCCTCGACAGCGGAGGTCGCGTCGTTCGCGGTCTCCTCGGTCTCCCCGCCGCCGCAGGCGGCGAGCAGCAGAGCGGCGGACGCGGTGAACGCGACGGCACCGGTGGTGCGCTTCATGGTTCTCCTTCGAACAGGTGAAAAGGTGCCCGGTCCCGAGGTGGGACGGAGGGCGTGCCTGCCAGTATGCTCCGCCGAAAGGCGGCTTGCAAGTTCTTGCAGGAACAAATTCAGGCCCGTGCTACGGTGATCTTCGTCACCGGCAAGGGCGCCGCGCACGCCATACCCATCGTCTGTCGTGGACGTCGCCGTCGGAGGCACGCACCACGCCCGTCCGCACCCCGCGGACGGGTTCCTTTACAACGGATCGTCCGGCACGTACCTGCCGGTGAAGGAGCACAGCAATGGCAACCGTCACCTACGACGAGGCGACCCGCATCTACCCCGGTGCCGACTCGCCCTCCGTCGACAAGCTCAACATCGAGATCGCCGACGGCGAGTTCCTCGTCCTCGTCGGCCCCTCCGGCTGCGGCAAGTCCACCTCGCTGCGCATGCTGGCCGGCCTGGAGGAGGTCAACGGCGGACGCATCCTCATCGGGGACCGCGACGTCACCCACATGCCGCCCAAGGACCGCGACGTCGCGATGGTCTTCCAGAACTACGCGCTCTACCCGCACATGACGGTCGCGGACAACATGGGCTTCGCCCTGAGGATCGCCGGCAAGAACAAGGCCGAGATCCGCGAGCGCGTCGAGGAGGCCGCCAAGATCCTCGACCTCACGGACTACCTCGAGCGCAAGCCGAAGGCGCTGTCCGGTGGTCAGCGCCAGCGCGTGGCCATGGGCCGGGCGATCGTGCGCCAGCCGCAGGTCTTCCTCATGGACGAGCCGCTGTCCAACCTGGACGCCAAGCTGCGCGTGCAGACCCGCACCCAGATCGCCTCGCTGCAGCGCCGCCTGGGCGTCACCACCGTCTACGTCACCCACGACCAGGTCGAGGCGATGACGATGGGCGACCGCGTGGCGGTCCTCAAGGACGGCATCCTGCAGCAGTGCGACGCGCCGCGGCACATGTACGACCACCCCAACAACGTCTTCGTGGCCGGCTTCATCGGCTCCCCCGCGATGAACCTCATGACCGTGCCGGTGGCCGACGGCGGGCTCCGCCTCGGTGACTACGTCCACCCCGTCGAGCGCGGTCTGCTCTCCGGCGTCGGCAACGAGGTCGTCCTGGGTGTCCGCCCCGAGGACGTCGAGCTGTCCGACTCCGGCCGCGGCCTGCCGATCGAGATCGACGTCGTCGAGGAGCTCGGCGCCGACGCCTACATCTACGGCGAGCTGCCCGGCGCCTCGGTGACGGACAAGCCGTTCATCGCCCGCGTCGACGGCCGCACCCCGCCGAAGAAGGGTGAGGTCGTGCACTTCCAGCCCAAGGGCGACCACGTGCACCTCTTCCACGCCGAGACCGGCGAGCGCATCGGCAGCTGACTCGTCCCTCCCCGCCCCCCTCTCCACCGGCCGCGTCCTGTGGTTGCCCCCGCAGCCACCGGACGCGGCTTGTGGTTGCTCCCTGGGGCACCGGCCGCGGCTTGTGGTTGCCCCTGAGGCGACCGGCCGCGGCTTCTGGTTGCTACCTCAGTGACCGACCGCCTCCCGTGGTTGCCCACAGCCCTGTCCTCGCGGTCGCTCCATCCACAGCCGGGAGCTCGGGCCTTCCGCGCGACGCTCCGATCGGCCCACCGTGGCTGCATGGACCTCGCACGGCTCCCGCCCGACCCCTTC
Organism: Ornithinimicrobium flavum; assembly: GCF_004526345.1. NCBI lineage: Bacteria > Bacillati > Actinomycetota > Actinomycetes > Micrococcales > Ornithinimicrobiaceae > Ornithinimicrobium > Ornithinimicrobium flavum. The sequence continues at coordinate 3,061,585 of NZ_CP038213.1, forward strand.
AGGTATGCAGACGCCCTCGCCGCCGGACTGAGCCGGCAACAGCTTCGCACCTCCGTCCGCCGGGGCGACCTCTTCTCCCCGGCCCGAGGGTGGTACGCCCGCGCCGGCCCCCAGATCTCACTGGGTGAACGGTGGGAAGCGACTCGCGAGGACCACCTACGCAGGTTGCGGGTCGCACTCCATACCTATGCAGGATGCGTGGCCAGCCATGACAGCGCCGCGATCCTGCACGGTCTGCCGATCATGCTGTCGCCAGGGGCCGAGGTCCAGCTCGTCCATGTCGATGACCGCCCGGTCTCCCGGCGGCTGCCGGGTGTCGTCCTCCATCACAGCGAGTCCGTCCCGCTGGAGCCGGTGCTTGTCGACGGTCTCCGGACGACCGCCGTGCCGAGAACCATCGCCGACGTCATGCGGACCAGGCGGCCACCGCACGCCCTGGCCGTCCTGGACCAGTCGCTGCGTCAGGGACTGGTCGCGCTCGAGGATGTCCGGCACGAGCTCGCCGTGCAGAAGCGATGGGTCGGCAAGACGCGGGCCAGGAAGGTCCTCGAGCTCGTCGACCCCGCTCGGGAGAGCTGGGCGGAGTCCTACTCCTACGGCGTGCTGGCTGAGATCGGGTTTCCCATGGCGATCCCGCAGGTCGACATCCTGGACGAGGCGTTCGACTTCGTGGCCAGGGTGGATGGGTTGCTCGACCACGAAGGGGTGTTCTTCGAGGTCGACGGCGAGGCCAAGTACTTCCTCGGTGAACCCGGGGCGGAGCCCGAGGAGACCGCCCGGCGCCGCCTGATGGCGGAGGAGAGACGGCATACCCGGCTCGAGGGGCTGGGGCTCGTCGGCGCCCGGTGGACACCGGCGCTCGCCATGCGCTCGGCGGTCGAGGTGAGCGGGAGGGTGAACCGGGCCATCGCACGAGCCAGGGGCAGGACCTTCACCGGGTGGGTCCGGTGGCAGGGCCGGCTGTGCAAGCTGCCACTGCTGCCACGGTCTCAGAGCAACCACACCACGCGGCCGGACGGGGTTAGAGCAACCACACCACGCGGCCGGACGGGATGAGAGCAACCACACCACGCGGCCGGTGGGGGTGAGAGCAACCACACCACGCGGCCGGACGGGATGAGAGCAACCACACCACGCGGCCGGTGGGGGTGAGAGCAACCACACGAGGCGGCCGGACGGGGTGAGAGCAACCAGACGAGGCGGCCGGTGGGGAGTTGGTGAGAAGGTGGTGCCCATGGCCCTCGACATCACCGCGGTGAAGCCGGACCCGGCGCTGTTCGACCTGCCGTGGCAGCTGCCCCTGGAGGAGTGGCCCGAGGACCACCTGGCGGCCCTCCCCCGGGGCATCTCGCGGCACGTGGTCCGCTTCGTCCGGCTCTCCGGGCAGGTCATGGCGGTCAAGGAGATCGACGAGAAGCTCGCCCGCCGTGAGTTCCTCACGCTGCGCAGCCTGCGCCGCATGGACCTTCCGGCTGTCGAGCCGCTGGCGGTGGTCTCCGGCCGGACCGCCGCGGACGGGTCCGCCCTGGACGCGTGCCTGGTCACCCGGCACCTGCGCTTCTCCCTCCCCTACCGCGCCGTCTTCTCCCAGCGGCTGCGACCCGACACGGCCCGGCGCACCCTCGACGCCCTGGCCGTCCTGCTGGTCCGGCTCCACCTGGCGGGCTGCTTCTGGGGTGACGTGTCCCTGTCCAACACCCTCTTCCGCCGCGACGCGGGTGAGTACGCCGCATACCTCGTCGACGCGGAGACCGCCGAGCTGCACCCGACCCTGTCCCGGGGGCAGCGCGAGCACGACCTCTTCGTCGCCCACGGCAACATCGCGGGGGAGCTCATGGACCTCGAGGCGGGCGGCCAGCTCGACGAGGGCGAGGACCCGATCGAGATCGCCAACCGGGTCATGCACCGCTACGACCTGCTGTGGAACGAGCTCACGGGCGAGGAGCGCTTCGAGCGGGGTGACCGCTGGCGGGTCGACGAGCGGATCCGGCGGCTCAACAACCTGGGTTTCGACATCGACGAGCTGGAGATGAGCACCGACGTCGACGGCACCACCATCCGGATCCAGCCGAAGGTCGTCGACGCCGGCCACCACTCCCGCCGGCTCATGCACCTCACCGGTCTGGACGTGGAGGAGAACCAGGCCCGCCGCCTGCTCAACGACCTCGACTCCTACCGCGCTGCCACCGACCGGCTGGCCGACGACGAGGAGCTGGTCGCCCACGACTGGCTCGTGCGGATCTACGAGCCCATCACCCGCTCCGTCCCCCGCGAGCTGCGCGCCAAGCTGGAGCCGGCCGAGCTCTTCCACGAGCTGCTCGAGCACCGCTGGTACCTCTCCGAGCGCGCCGGCCACGACCTCACCCTTGAGGAGACGGTCGCGGACTACGTGCGGACGGTGCTGCCCGACCGCCCCGACGAGGTCGCCGTCGTGGGCGTCGACACCGAGGAGATCCCCATCCAGGCGCAGCTGGGGGACCGCACGACCTAGCAGGTATGGGGTCCCGCGGCCGGGGAGATGACGCCCCCGGGCGAGGTCGGTTGGCCGCGTGCACGCCGCGGGCGAGGGCCATACTGCCCGTGTGCCCATGACTCGTGTGCGCGCCGCAGCCGTCCTCGCCGGCACCCTGCTGCTGACCGGGTGCGGGGTCGACATCCCCGCCGACCCGGACGGCACGCTGGCGGCGATCGAGCGGTCCGGCGAGCTCGTCGTCGGCGTCTCCCCCCACCCACCGTTCACGACGCTCCCCGGGTCGCCGGACGGGCCGCCGGGCGGGACCGAGGTCGAGCGGGTGACCAGCTTCGCCGAGTCCCTCGGCGCCGAGCCCGTCTGGGTGGTCGGCGGGGAGGAGGAGCTGGTCCGCCGGCTGGAGGAGGGTGAGATCCAGGTCCTCGTCGGAGGGCTGACCGACAAGAACCCGCACCTGACGAGGACCGGCACTACCCGCCCCTACCTCACCACCACCGAGGACGGCAGGAAGGTCAGGCACGTCATGGCGGTCGTGCCCGGTGAGAACGCCCTGCTCAGCGCCCTCGAGCGCTTCCTCGACGGGGAGAGCCCGCGATGAGCTCCCGCCACGGCTCCTACTTCGGCGCGACCGAGCTCCCGGAGGACATGCAGCGCGTCCTGCGCAAGGCCCGGCGCCTCGAGATCGTCTCGATCGTCTACATGCTGAGCGTCATCGCCGTCATCTACCTGGTCATGGGCAGCTCGCAGGCCATGCGGGCCGCGTGGGTCGAGGACCTGCTCTCCCTCGTGCCGCCGATCGCCTTCCTCGTGGCCGCGCGGGTCGCCGCCAGCCGGCCCGACCGCAAGCATCCCTACGGCCGGCACCGCGCCGTCGCCGTCGGTCACCTCGTGGCGGCCGTCGCGCTTGCAGCCATGGGCCTGCTGCTCACCTACGAGTCGCTCTCGGGGCTGCTGCAGCGCGAGCACCCGCCGATCGGCACGATGCAGGTCCTCGGCCAGACGGTGTGGGCCGGCTGGCTGATGATCGCGGCGCTGGTCTACGGCGGCATCGGGCCGATCATCCTCGGCCGGCTGAAGAAGCCGCTCGCCGAGCAGCTGCACGACAAGGTGCTGCACGCGGACGCGGACATGAACAAGGCCGACTGGATGACCGCCGGGTCCGGCATCCTCGGCGTGCTCGGGATCGGTATGGGGCTCTGGTGGGCGGACGCCGCTGCCGCGCTGGTCATCTCGCTGTCGATCGTCAAGGACGGCTGGTCCAACCTCAGGGCCGCGGTCGCCGGTCTGACCGACACCACTGCCCGCACCGTCGACGACAAGCACGAGCACCCGCTCGTCGGGCGGATCGACGACTACCTGGAGTCCCGGCCCTGGATCGCCCAGCACCGCAGCCGGGTGCGGGACATGGGCCACGTCTTCCAGGTCGAGGTCCGCCTCGTCCCCCGGGGCGGGCAGGTCGACCTCGCGCGGCTGCACCAGGTCACCGAGGACCTGCGGGCCATGGACTGGAAGCTCGACGACGTCACCGTGAGCCCCGCCCTGCGCATCGACGAGGGCGAGACGACGTCGGCGCCCGCGGACTAAGGGGGGCCGTCCCGGACCTCCCGGGCGCGACCGGTCGGTCGTCGAGGCCCCGCTCGCCTACCCGAGGTTCTCGACGGTGACCGGCTCGAGGTCGTCGGCCAGCTCGAGCCCGAAGACCTGGGCGTAGAACGACAGCTCCGCCTCCAGCGCCCGGACCTGGTTGTCGAGCACCCGGAAGCCGTGCCCCTCCCCCTCGAACATCACCAGCGCGACCGGCAGCCCCTTCGCCCGCAGCGTCGCCGCCATCTGCTCCGCCTGCGCCGGCGGCACCACCTTGTCGTCGGTGCCCTGCAGCAGGATGAGCGGGGTCGAGAGCCGGTGGACGTGGTGGATCGGTGAGCGCTCGGCATACAGGTCCTTGCCCTCGGGCCACGGCGCGACGAGACCGTCGAGGTAGCGGGACTCCAGCTTGTGGGTGTCCGTCGCCAGCGTCGCGAGGTCGGAGATCCCGAAGTGGCTCGCGCCGGCCGCGAAGGTGTCGGTGAAGGTGGCGGCCGCGAGCGTGGTGAAACCGCCCGCGCTGCCGCCGGTGATCGCCATCCGGTCCCCGTCGACCAGCCCCTCCCCCGCCAGGTATGCGGCGCCGCTCGCGGCGTCCTGCACGTCGACCTCGCCCCAGCGGCCGTCCAGCCGCTCCCGGTAGGCCCGGCCGAACCCGGTCGACCCGCCGTAGTTCACGTCGAGCACCGCGAAGCCGCGCGAGGTCCAGTAGCTGCGGGCCACCGAGAGCCCCGGTATGGCGCAGGCCGTGGGCCCGCCGTGCAGCGTGACGACGAGCGGGGGGAGGCCGCCCTCCGGCGCCCGGACCTCCGGGTGCGCCGGGAGGTAGAGAAAGCCGTGCGCGGTCGCGCCGTCCGGCGTGGGCCACGAGACCGGGCGGGGCGGGGCGGCGAAGCCCGGCGGGAGGTCGTCGGCCCCCTCCTCACCGGTCGCTGACCTCGTGGCGGCCGACCGCGTGGTGGCCGACCGCGCGCCCGCGGTCGTCAGGTCGACGAGGAGCACGTCGGCCCGCCCGTCGGCCCGGGACGCCTCGACGGCGACCTCGGTCGCGCTGACCACGGCGAGGTCACGGACGTAGGTGGTGCCCGTCCCGACCTCCTCGACGCTGCCGCTGCGGGGGTCGATCAGGACGAGGTGGCGGAAGCCGTCCCGCGAGCGCCCGCTGACGAGCCGGCCGTCGGGCAGCAGCGCGTAGGAGCGGGTGTCGGGGACCCACCGGGGGTGGCCGAGCTCGAGCTGCCCGTGGGTGACGGCGACCAGCCCCGCTCCGGCGTCGGTGACGTCGAGGCGGTAGAGGTTGCTCCAGCCCGTGCGGTCGGAGAGGACCAGCAGGGTCGAGTCGTCGAGCCACAGGGGTTGCTCCAGGGACTCCGCACCGGCGGCGCCGGCGGCGGCACCCGCGACATCGGCCGCCCCACCGTCCCCGGCCACGACCCGCACGTCGTGCAGGTCGCCCGCCTCGTCGAGCCGCCCGAGCCACAGCGTCGTGCGCTGCCACGGCATGTGCGGGTGGTCCCAGGTAAGCCAGGCCAGGCGGGTCCCGTCGGGCGAGAGCACCGGGTCGGTGACGAAGTCGGGTCCCGTGGAGTCCGGCTCGACCCCGGCGCTCCGCGCGCTGACCAGCCGCTCCCGGCCGGCGACCAGGACGGTCCCGAGGTCGGCGTTGTCACCGTCCAGGTCCAGGCGCACGAGGGAGTTGACGGCCTCGAGCTCCCGGTCGCGCAGGTCCTCGCGCAGGCAGATGACGGCACGGCGGGCGGGGTCGATCCGGAAGCACGACCAGCGCACCAGGCCGTCGGTGGGGGGCGTCAACGGGCGCGGCTCCTCACCGGGGGCGGCACGCCATACCTGCTGTGTCCCGAAGTCCACCCAGAGCACGGTGCCGTCGCCGACGGCGAAGTCGCCACCGCCGTACTCCAGGTAGCGCGTGCGCACGTTGTGCTCCGGCGGACTGACGTCCTCGACCCGGTCGTCGCGCCGCCGCACCAGGGTCACCCAACCGGCGTCCTGCGGGCGCGCCTCGAGCCAGTAGAGGTCGCTGCCGTCGGCCCGTGGGTCCGTCCGCCGCGTCATGCCCGCGAGCGTCCCGCGGGCGTCGAGCGGGGAGGGCCAGGATCCGTGCGGGAGGGTCTGCATGGGGCCCATCCTGCCCCTCCCGGTCAGCGCGCCCGGGAGCGGGCGATCTCGTAGAGGGTGACCGCCGCCGCGATCCCGGCGTTGAGCGACTCGGTGGCGGCCGCCATCGGGATCGAGACGATCTGGTCGCACGTCTCCCGCACGAGGCGCGACAGCCCCTTGCCCTCGGAGCCAACCACAACGACGAGCGGCTGGTCGGCGAGCTCCAGGCCGGGGAGCTCGACGTCGCCGTCGGCGTCCAGCCCGATGACGAAGAAGCCCGCCTTCCGGTAGGACTCGAGCGCCCTGGTGAGGTTGGTGGCCTGGGCGACGGGGACCCGGGCCGCCGCGCCGGCCGAGGTCTTCCAGGCCGAGGCCGTCATCCCCGCCGAGCGGCGGGACGGCACGACGACCCCGTGACCGCCGAACGCGCCGACCGACCGCACGATGGCCCCGAGGTTGCGGGGGTCGGTGATGCCGTCGAGCGCCACGATGAGCGGGGCGCCGGGCAGCTGCTGGTGCATCAGGTCGTCGGGGTGGGCGTAGTCGTAGGGCGGCACCGCCAGCGCCAGACCCTGGTGGACGGCGCCGTCGGTGAGACGGTCCATCTCCCCGCGCGTCGTCTCCATCACCGGGATGCCGCTCTCGGTGGCCAGGCTGATCGACTCCTTGACGCGGTCGTCGGACTCCATCCGGCTCCCGACGTGCAGCGCCGTGGCCGGCACCCCGGTGCGCAGCGCCTCCAGGACGCTGTTGCGACCGGCGACGACCTCGGTCGACCCGCCCTTGCCCGGGCCGGAGCGGCGGCCGCCGGACGGGCGACCGGCCGCACCAGCCGCCTTGGCCGACCGGGTGGCCTGCCGCGCCGCCGGGTGACCGACGCGGTCCTCGGCCCGGGGCGTGGGGCCCCTGCCCTTGAGCTGCTTGCGGCGCTGGCCGCCGGAACCGACGACCATGCCCTTCTTGTTGCTGGTGCGCGCGTTGCGGCGCTGCTGGTTGCCTGCCATGTCGTCTCCGTCTCAGCGCAGCGCCCACCGGGCGCCGGCGGGGGTGTCCTCGATGACCACGCCGAGGGCGGTCAGCGAGTCGCGGATGGCGTCGGCCGCCGCGAAGTCCTTCTGCGCACGGGCCTGCGCCCGCGCGTCGAGCCGCTCCTGCACCAGGGCCGAGAGCACCTCGCCGGTGCGGTCCTCCCCGCCGACCGCGCCGCCCCAGCGGGGGTCCAGCGGGTTGACGCCCAGCACGTCGAGCATGGCGACCAGCTGCCGCAGGGTATGCCGCACCGCCGAGGGGTCCACCACGTCCGGGGCGCCCTCGAGCACCTTGTTGCCCTCGCGCACGACCCCGAAGACCACCGCGAGCGCGGTCGGCACGTTGACGTCGTCGTCCAGCGCCTCCCGGAACGCCGGGGGGAACGCCTCGTCGACGGGCAGCGCCCGGGCCTCGTCCAGCAGCACCTGCGCCGGCTCGCCCACGACCTCCAGCGCGCGCGCCGCATACCCCTCGATCCGCTCGACCGCGGCGAGGGCCTCGGCGAGCGAGTCCTCGCCGTACTCGATCGTGGAGCGGTAGTGCGCGGCCCCGAGGTAGTAGCGCAGGACGATCGGGCGGACGGTCCTGGTCAGCTCGGTCACGGCGAGCGCGTTGCCGAGCGACTTGCCCATCTTGGAGCCCTTGACCGTGACCCAGGCGTTGTGCAGCCAGAAGTGGGCGAAGTCCAGCCCGGCGGCCCGGGACTGGGCCTGCTCGTTCTCGTGGTGGGGGAAGCGCAGGTCCACGCCGCCGCCGTGGATGTCGAAGGCGTCGCCGAGGTACTTGCGCGCCATCGCCGAGCACTCCAGGTGCCACCCAGGGCGGCCGCGGCCGTAGGGCGTGGGCCACGAGGCGGTCTCCGGCTCACCGGGCTTGGAGCCCTTCCACAGCGCGAAGTCGCGCGGGTCGCGCTTGCCCCGGGGGTCGGCGTCGGTGGCGGGCTCCATGTCGTCCAGCTTCTGCCGGGTCAGCGAGCCGTAGGCCGGCCAGGAGCGCACGTCGAAGTAGACGTCGCCCGAGCCGTCCGCGGCGGCGTAGGCGTGCCCCTTCTCGACGAGGGTGTCGATGAGCTCGACCTGCTCGGGGATGTGGCCGGTCGCGCGCGGCTCGTAGGTCGGCGGGAGCACGCCCAGCAGGTCCAGCGCCCTCGTCGTCTCCCGCTCGTGCTCGTAGGACCACGCCCACCAGGGCTCGTCGGCCTCGGCCGACTTCGCCAGGATCTTGTCGTCGATGTCGGTGACGTTACGGATGAGCGTGACGTCGTAACCGTGACCCCGCTCCAGCCAGCGCCGCAGGATGTCGAAGGCCACGGCGAAGCGGACGTGCCCGATGTGCGGGCTGCCCTGCGTGGTGAGACCGCAGATGTAGATCCCCACCCGGCCGGGCTCGAGCGGCTCGAAGGGCCGCAGCTCGCGGGAGGCGGTGTCGTACAGGTGCAGGGTCACCCGGACAAGGTTACCGGCGAGGTGCGGGTATGCCGTCCGCCCAGGATCGGGTCGGCCGGGTCACCGGCGTCCGTGCCGGATCCGTCGCAGGCTGGCGCGCTCGAGCAACCCCCAGGTCGTGCTGGTGACGAGGTAGAGGCCCGCCGCCAGCGGCAGCGTGGCGACGGCCGCGACGGTGAGGAACGACAACAGCGGCATCACCTTCGTCACCTGCTCCATGCTCTCCGCGGGGCGGCGGGCGGCCAGCTCGGCGACGGCGGCCCGGTCCTCGCTCAGGTGCCGCCGCAGCTGCCACGCCGAGAAGGCCGCGACGACGACCGTCACGGCCATGAGCACGAGGAAGACCCACAGCTCGCCACCGCCGGCGCCGGCCAACCGCTCCGACAGGGGCGTGCCGAACAGCGTGTGGTCGAGCAGGCGGTTGTGCGCGCCGTCCAGCTCCTGGGCGGTGAACAGCCGGTAGACCAGGCCGAAGACCGGCAGCTGGACCAGCACCGACAGGCATCCGGGCGCCAGCGGCACGCCCTCCTCGCGGTGCAGGTCCAGCACCGCGCGCTGGAGGGCCTGAGGATCCTCGGCGTGCTGCTCACGCAGCCCGGCCAGCCGCGGCTCGAGGTCCCGGCGGCGCACCGCCTGGTGCTGGGTGCGGCGGTTCAGCGGGTGCAGCGCCAGCCGCAGCCCGAGGGTCAGCAGGACGACGGCCGCGCCTGCCGGCAGCACCGGGGTGAGGGCGTCGAGGAGGTCGTGGAGGTGGACGAGGACAGGGTCGAGGAAGGCGAGCACGCGAGGTCCTTGGGGGTGGGAGCACACGCATCGGGTGTGCTGCGGGCTGGGTCGGCGACAAGGGCGACCCGGCCGGGGGCGCGCAGGCGTCCGCGGGTATGACGCAGAGTCAGACGTGCGGGAGTGCGCGCCGGGCGGCGGGTCGGCTCAGCCCAGCGAGGGTGCGCGCGGACGGACCGGACCGGGGCGGTCCGGGTCGCTGGCGCGCACGCCGGTGGCACGGCATACCTCGCTGCGGTGCCGCACCGAGACCACCCGCGCGCGGACGGGCGCGGCGTGCGAGGTGACGGCAAGCGCCGCGATCCCCGCCAGGGCCAGCGCGAGCACCAGGTGGTCGGGCGTGCTGACCGCGGCCGACAGCAGGGCCACGGTGCCGAGCAGCGGCAGCAGGAGCCCCAGCAGGGGCACGCGCTCGGCGGGCAGGCTCACGTCGACGAGCCTACCGGTGCCGCCCGTCCGCCGCCTCCGACCCTGGACCGAGGGACGGCGAACCGGCTCAGACCTGGGGCGGATGCGGAGGCTGAACCCGGGCCGTCTAGCGTCGTCCCCATGCTCATCGCCGAGGAACTGCTCCTGGTCGGCACCAGCCCCGAGGGTCGCAACCTACTGGGCTCGCAACGAGGCATCGGGCTCGCCGGTGCGCTGCTCACCGAGCTCGTGCTGCACGAGCGGCTGGACGTCGACGACCGGAAGCGGCTCCGCGTGGTCGAGGGTGGATCGACAGGGGACCCGCTCCTGGACGAGGCCCTGGTGCGGTTCGGCGAGCGGGAGGGCAAGAAGCCGAAGGACGTCCTGGACCGCGTCGGCCGGAAGGTCCAGCAACCCCTGCTGGAGAGCCTGGCACGCCAGGAGCTGCTGCGGCCGGAGCCGGTCAAGGCGCTCGGGCTGACGCTCACCACGCGGTGGCCGGTCACCACCGCGGGCCCCCGGGACGCGATCCTGGCCGACCTGGCACGCGTGGTGACCGGTGCCGCCGAGCCCGACTCCCGCACCGGTGCGCTCATCTCCCTGCTGCACGCGCTCGACGCGCTCCCGCGCGTCATCGCCAAGGACCTGCGACCAGGGATGACGAACGGCGAGGTGAAGAGGCGGGGCAAGGAGATCACGAAGGGCCGATGGGCGTCCGAGGCCGTCGTCAAGGCGGTGCAGGAGGCGGCCGCGGCCACGGCCGCCGCCGTGGGCGCGGCGACGGCGGCGAGCTCCTCCAGCGGCAGCTGACCCCGGGCTCGGAGCGCGTCAGCCCCCGCGGGTGTGGTTCAGTCGCGGGTATGCCGATCGTCCACGGAGCGACTCCGCCCGCCTGACCGTCCTCACCCCGCACCTGCTCCGTGTCGAGTGGTCCCCCTCCGGACGGTTCGAGGACCGGGCGACCCAGGTGGTCCTCGAGCGGGACCTGGGCCCCGTCGACGTGCGGGTCACCCCGGTGGGCGAGGGCGTCGAGGTCGTCACCGAGGGTTTCGAGGCGGTCTACACCGGCGGGCCGTTCACCGCGTCCAGCCTGTCCCTGCAGGTGCGCGGCGGCGTCACCAACTACCACTCGGTGTGGAGGTACGGCGAGCCTCCGCGGCCCGAGCGTGCGCTCGGGGGCACCGCCCGCACCCTGGACGAGGTCGACGGCCGCTGCCCGCTGGAGCCCGGCCTCCTCTCGCGGGACGGCTACGAGGTGCTGGACGACTCGGCGAGCCTGGTCCGCACCGGGCCCGCGGTGACCGACCTGAAGCCCCGTGAGCCCGGGACCGTGGACCTCTACGTCTTCGCCCACGGGCTCGACTTCCGTGGCGCGCTGCGCGACTTCCACGCGCTCACCGGCCCCGTCCCGCTGCTGCCCCGCTACGCCCTGGGCAACTGGTGGAGCCGCTACCATCCCTACTCCGCCGACGAGTACCTCGAGCTCCTCGACCGCTTCGAGGCCGAGCGGATGCCCTTCTCGGTCGCCGTGCTGGACATGGACTGGCACGTCACCGATCCCGATCCTCGCTTCGGCAGCGGGTGGACCGGCTACACCTGGGACCGCGAGCTCTTCCCCGACCCGGCCGGCTTCCTGACCGCGCTGCACGAGCGTGGCCTGCGCGTCACCCTGAACGACCACCCGGCCGACGGTGTCCGCGCCCACGAGGAGGCCTACCCCCGGATGGCGCGGGCGCTGGGCGTGGACCCCGACACCGAGGTGCCGCTGTCCTTCGACGTCACGGACCCGACCTGGCTGCGGGCGTTCTTCGACTCCGTGGCCCACCCGATGGAGGAGGAAGGGGTCGACTTCTGGTGGATCGACTGGCAGTCCGGGCCCTACTCGCGCACCCCCGGGCTGGACCCCCTGTGGGCCCTCAACGAGGTCCACTTCAGCGAGCTCGCGTCCACCGGCCGCCGACCGCTGATCTTCTCCCGCTACGCCGGGCCGGGCTCGCACCGCACCCCGCTCGGCTTCTCCGGCGACACCGTCATCTCCTGGGCCTCGCTGCGCTTCCAGCCCGAGTTCACCGCCACCGCCGCCAACATCGGCTACGGCTGGTGGAGCCACGACATCGGCGGGCACTGGGGCGGGGTCAAGGACGTCGAGCTGGCGGTCCGCTGGGTCCAGCTCGGGGTGTGGTCGCCGATCAACCGGCTGCACGCCACGGCCAGCGCCTTCCAGGGGAAGGAGCCCTGGCGTTTCGGCCCCGAGGCGCACGCCCTCATGGGCGAGGCCCTCCGGCTGCGGCACCGGCTCCTGCCCTACCTGGCGACGATGGCCGAGCGGGCCGGCGCCGAGGGCGTCGCCCTGGCCGAGCCGGTCTACCACCGCCACCCCGAACGGGACGAGGCCTACGCCCACCGGGCCACGTACTTCTTCGGCGCCGACCTGCTGTGCGCCCCTGTCGTGGAGCCGGGGGACCCTCGCACCGGGCTGGCCCGGGTCGACCTGTGGCTGCCGCCGGGCACGTGGTGGGACCTGCAGACCGGGCGCCGCTACCGGGCCGGGGAGACCGGTCGCACGCTGGCCGCATACCGCGACCTGTCCGGCACCGTCGCCCTGGCGCGGGCCGGCACCGTCCTGCCGCTCACGGCGGACCCGGTGAGCAACGGCGTGGACCTGCCCGCGTCCCTGGAGGTCAGGGTCTTCCCCGGGGCCGACGGCGAGCACGTCCTGGTCGAGGACGACGACGGACCCGCGCAGACCCGCCGGGTGGCGCGCACGCCCCTGCGCTGGGACGAGGCGAGCCGCACCCTCACGATCGGGCCGGCCGAGGGTGACCTGGAGGTGCTTCCTGCACGGCGCACCTGGAGCGTGCGTGCCGCCGGGCTCGTCGGCGAGCCGGTGCTCCACGTCGACGTGCCGGTCGGCGAGCCGCTGACGGTCCGGCTCGACGGGGAGGAGGTGCCACCGACCACGCTCGAGGACTGCTTCACGATCCTGGACGCGGCTCAGGTGGAGCACCACCTCAAGGACGAGGTATGGCGCGTGCTCACCGCCCCCGGCACCTCGCCGGTGTCGTTGCTCGGCCAGCTCACGGCGCTAGACCTCGACGCCTCGCTGCACGGGGCGCTGGTGGAGGTGCTCACCGCCAACGGCTGAGGCCCACCCCCACCGGCCGCCCGCCCCCATCCCGACCGACCGCTCCCCGTGGTTGCCCCCAGCCCCACCAGCCGCTCCCCGTGGTTGCCCCTAACCCCACCAGCCGCCCCCCGTGGTTGCCCCCAGCCCCACCGACCGCCCCCCGTGGTTGCCCCCAGCCCCACCGACCGCTCCCCGTGGTTGCCCCCAGCCCCACCGGCCGCCCCCCGTGGTTGCCCCCAACCCACCGGCCGCTCCCCCGTGGTTGCCGCCAACGGGGTCGCTCCGCCTCGCACGCTCTCCAGGACCCACCTAGCGTGGACGGCAGACCCAATCCCGACGAGAGAGGTGCGGAGCATGAGCGAGTCAGAGGTCGGCCGGCGAGCCGAGAAGATGACCAACGACAAGGGCGGCTTCCCCGCGCAGGAGCAGGAGCACCCGGGCAGCACGGCGGCGATGGACCCCGTGCCTGACCACGGGGAGGACACCTACGAGGGCACCGGCAAGCTGGAGGGCATGCGGGCTCTTGTGACCGGGGGCGACTCCGGCATCGGCCGGGCGGTTGCGATCGCCTTCGCCCGGGAGGGTGCCGACGTGGCGCTGTCCTACCTGGAGGCCGAGCAGGAGGATGCCGAGTCCACGGCCGAGTTGGTCCGCGCCGCCGGTCGCACCGCTGTCCTGTGCCCCGGCGACCTCATGCAGGAGGAGACCTGCACGAGCGTGGTCGAGAAGGCGGTTGAGGAGCTCGGCGGCCTGGACATCCTCGTCAACAACGCCGGCGCCCAGTGGGCTCGCGACGACAGCCTGGAGCAGATGAGCTCGGAGCGGATGGACCGGATCTTCAAGACAAACCTCTACGCGCTGATGTGGCTGACCCGCGCGGCTCTACCCCACCTGGGCAAGGGCTCCAGCATCATCAACGTGAGCTCCATCCAGGCGTACGAGCCCTCGACCTCGTTGCTGGACTACGCCGCGACCAAGGCCGCGATCAACAACTTCACCGTCAACCTGGCGGCCGAGGTGGGCCCGCGGGGGATTCGCGTCAACGCCGTCGCCCCGGGGCCGATCTGGACGCCGCTGCAGCCGGCCACCAAGCCGGCGAAGGCAATGGAGGAGTTTGGCGCCGACACCCCGCTCGGCCGGGCCGGTCAGCCCTCCGAGCTCGCGGGCGCGTTCGTCTTCCTGGCCTCCCCGAAGGACGCGAGTTACGTCTCCGGCACGGTGCTCGGCGTGACCGGCGGCAAGCCAGTCTTCTGACCGATCCGCGCACGGCCGGGCGTCAGCAGCGCTCACCCGGACGCCCACGGCGGCGGCCCCTGCGGGCCGCCGCCGTGGGCTGCTCTCTCGAGGAGAGCAACCATGCCAGGCGGCCAGTCGCCCTCTGAGCAACCACACCAAGCGGCCGGTCGCCCCAGGGCCAACCACACGAGGGGGCCAGTCGCCCTCTGAGCAACCACACCAGGCGGCCGGTGGCCTTGGGGCAACCGTGCGGGGCGGCCGGTCGGAAGTGTGGCGGTCACCACCGGTGCGCGACGTCGATCACCAGGCGCGACCCGGTGCCCGGGCCGTCGAGCACGAAGACCCGCATGGGCAGCCGGGCCCGGACGCCGACCCCGAAGGTGCTCCGCCCCTCGAACGACCCCGCCATCGCGACCTGCCGCAGCGTGTCGTACCCGGTGACGTCGACCACCCGGCCCCGGTCGCGCGGCGCGAAGGTCGCACGCCCGGCGGAGTCGTAGGCCGGGACCGTCACGTCGACCTGCAGCCTTGCCCCGCCGGCGAGCGGGACCGCCTGGCCGGAGCCGGGCGCGTAGACGGTGTCCACGTACCGCACGGAGTAGCCGATCTTGCTGGCCGGGATGCCGGCGACGTCGATCACGGTGCGGTCGAAGCAGGTGTGCCGCCCGGCGCGCACGTTGGTGATGGTGCCGTCACCGACGTGCGCGTCGGCGACGTTCTTGGCCAGCGAGCCCCAGGTCACCCCCAGCTGATGCCGGTCAGCACCGGCATCGGCGTGGTCGGTACGGCCGTCGGTCCCGCGGCGGTGGCGGGCGCGATCCCGCTGAGCAGGACGAGCGCGGCCGTGGCCAGCGCGGTCCGTCGTGTGGTCCTCATGGCATTCCCCTGCCTTGTCCGGACGCCCCGGCGGGACGTCTCGACAGGTATGTCGTGGGGCCGGGCGGGAAGGTTCAGGTCCGGACGACCAGCAGCGGCGGCCCGGGCGGTCCGTCGGCCGGCTGCACCCCGTCAGCTGCCCCGGTCGATCCACTCCTGCAGGTGCGGTTTCTCGGCCCCGATGGTGGTGTCACCGCCGTGGCCTGTGTGCACGACGGTGTCCTCCGGCAGGATGAGCAGGCGGCCGCTGATGGAGTCGATGATCGTGCCGAAGTCGCTGTGCGAGCGCCCGGTGGCGCCGGGTCCGCCCTCGAAGAGGGTGTCGCCGCTGAGGAGCACCCCCAGGTCGGGGACGTAGAAGCAGCACGCGCCCGGGGCGTGGCCGGGCGTGTGGAGCACCTGCAGGTGCACGCCGGCGACCTCGAGGACCTGCCCGTCCTCCAGGTCCTCGTCCCAGTCCCGGTCCGGGTGGGTGAGCTCCCACAGCGGACGCTCGGCCGGGTGCAGGTGGATCGGTGCCCCGACCTTCTCCTGCAGGTCGAAGACGGCGTCGACGTGGTCGCTGTGGGCGTGCGTGAGCAGGATCGCCCGGACCGTTCGTCCGCCCACGACCCGGACGATCTCCTCGGCGTCGTGCGGGGCGTCGAAGACCACGCACTCGGTGTCGTCGCCGAGCACCCAGACGTTGTTGTCGACCTCCCACGAGCCGCCGTCGAGCTCGAAGTGGCCGGTGGTGACGCCCTGGTCGATGCGTACGGTCATGCCTTCTCCTCCTGGTCGAGGACGACGACGCTGCGGAGCACGTCGCCGCCGTGCATCTTGTCGAAGGCCGCCTCGACGTCACCGAGCCCGATCGTCTCGGA
This sequence comes from Ornithinimicrobium flavum, assembly GCF_004526345.1. Classification (NCBI taxonomy): domain Bacteria; kingdom Bacillati; phylum Actinomycetota; class Actinomycetes; order Micrococcales; family Ornithinimicrobiaceae; genus Ornithinimicrobium; species Ornithinimicrobium flavum. Next base: position 3,077,524 of record NZ_CP038213.1, read on the forward strand.
GACGAAGGCGTCGAGGTCGAAGCGGCCCTGGCGGTAGAGGTCGATGAGCATCGGGAAGTCGCGCGAGGGCAGGCAGTCGCCGTACCAGCTGGACTTCAGCGCCCCGCCGCGGCCGAAGACGTCCAGCAGCGGCAGCGTGATCTCCATCTCCGGGGTGGGGACCCCGACGAGGACGACCGTGCCGGCCAGGTCGCGGGCGTAGAACGCCTGCCGGTAGGTCTCCGGCCGCCCCACCGCCTCGACGACGACGTCGGCGCCGTGGCCGCCGGTGAGCGCCTGGACGGCCTCGACGGGGTCGGTGTCCTTGCTGTTGACGGTGTGGGTCGCGCCGAAGCGGCGGGCCCCCTCCAGCTTGCGGTCGTCGATGTCGACGGCGATGACCGTGGTGGCGCCGGCAAGCACCGCCCCCGCGATCGCGGCGTTGCCGACGCCGCCGCAGCCGATGACGGCGACCGAGTCACCGCGCGTGACGTTGCCCGTGTTGACGGCGGCCCCGAAGCCGGCCATCACGCCGCACCCCAGCAGGCCGGCCGCCACCGGCGAGGCCTCCCGGTCGACCTTGGTGCACTGGCCCGCGTGCACAAGGGTCTTCTCGATGAAGGCACCGATCCCGAGGGCCGGCGAGAGCTCGGTCCCGGCCATCGGGTCGCCGTCGGCGAGCGTCATCCGCTGCGTGGCGTTGTGGGTGGCGAAGCAGTACCACGGCTTGCCCTTGGCGCAGGCCCGGCACTGACCGCACACCGCGCGCCAGTTGAGGACGACGTAGTCACCGGGCTCGACCTCGGTGACCCCCTCCCCCACCGCCTCGACCGTGCCTGCGGCCTCGTGCCCCAGGAGGAAGGGGAAGTCGTCGTTGATGCCGCCCTCGCGGTAGTGCAGGTCGGTGTGGCAGACGCCGCACGCCTCGACCCGGACGACCGCCTCCCCCGGACCGGGGTCGGGCACGACGATGTCGACGACCTCGACCTCGGCTCCCTTGCTGCGGGCGATGACACCCTTGACGGTCTGGGACATCGGGGACCTCCTGTGGCCGGGGCTGCGTGCTGACCCTCACCGTATGCGGTGCCACCGACAGGGCGACGTGGGGGGCCACCTGCGCCGACCCGCCCCTCCCGCCCCCCGCACGGCGTCAGAGCAGGGTCAGCACCTGGGCGACGAGGATCTTGACGACCATCGCCACCGGGTAGACCATCGCGTAGCCCAGGGCGACCCGCGGGTCGTGACCGGACTGCTCCTGCGCCTGGGCGAGGATCGCCGGCTGGGTCTGGGAGCCGGCCACGACGCCGGCCAGCCGGGACCCGGCCTGCCGCAGCCAGACCCGACCCAGGACCAGCAGGGCCACGGCGTGCAGGCCGCTGACGACCAGCCCGGCCCCGACGAGCTGGAGCCCGAGCGGGTTGGCCAGGGCGTCGACGAAGGCCGATCCCGCCCGCCCGCCCGCGTAGGCGAGGAAGACGAGCAGCCCGATCTGGGTGAGCGTCTCGGCCGCCTGGTGCGGCAGGGTCCAGACCACCCGGCCGGTCCGCCCGGTGCGCCCGAGCACCAGCCCGGCCACCAGGGGGCCGGCCGCCTGCCCAAGCTCGAGGGTCCCCAGCCCGGGCACCGGCACCGGGACGGCTCCGAGGAGCAACCCGACCGTCAGCCCCAGGGCCAGGCCGAGCGGGTTGATGTCGGCGGTCCCGTGGTCGCTGTCGCCGAGGTAGGCCGCCACGAGCCGCATCTGCTCGCGGGGCGCCGCGACGCGCACCCGGTCGCCCGCCTGCAGGACGAAGTCGTCGGTGGCCAGGAAGTCCTGGTCCGCCCGCCCGGCCGGACACGGGTCGCGCGGGCCCCGAAGCGCTCGAACAGCTGCAGGTCGGCGACCGTCCGCCCGTAGAACTCGCGCTGCGACAACACGATCCGGCGGTAGTCGACGTCGGTGCGCTCGGCCTCCAAGGCCTCCGGCGAGCGTCGCCCCAGCTGCTTGACCAGGTGCTGCAGCGCACGCTCCGGCCCGATGGCCAGCACCAGGTCACCTGGACCCAGCACCGTGTCGCCCTGCGCCATCCGGACCGTCCCGTCCGCGCCCTGGAAGCGGGAGAAGAGCACCCGCCCGTGGGGTGTCCAGCTCAGCTCGGAGACCGCGAGCGCGTTGTCGCGCTCGACCAGGATCGTCGCGTTGCGCACCGGCGAGGGCTTGGCCCGGTCGTCCGCGGTCGGGTGCCGGTCCCCGCTGCGCAGGGCCCAGGTGGCGGCGGCCAGCAGGAGGACCACCCCGCCGACGTAGGACATCGAGTAGGCGACGGTCGGGTCCGGCGAGCCGTCCAGCCGCAGGATGGCGGCCGCCAGGGCCGGGGTGTTGTTGAGCGCGCCCGCGTAGAGCCCCGCGACGGTGCCGGGTGTCAGGTCGAGCAGCCGCCCGATGCCCCAGGTGACCGCACCCAGGGCGACCAGCGTGCCCACGACCACGCTGACCGGGCGCAGGCCGGTGCGCAGCGAGGCGAAGAACGAGGGGCCGGCGGTGACGCCCACGGCATACGCGAAGACGGCCAGACCGAAGGTGCCCAGCACCTCGGGGAGCGCCAGCCGCTCGTCGGCCGCGGAGAAGGCCAGGGCGGTGAAGAGGACGGCGGCCGGCCCGAGGGAGACCCGGCGCAGGCGCACTGCGCCGACGGCGGTGCCGACGGCCAGCACCGCGAAGAGCAGCAGGACCGGACGTCCGGCGAGGAGGTCGACCACGTGGGTGCAGTCTACGCCCGGCACCGGGAGCGCCTCGGCGCGTCCGCCAACCTACGGGAGCGTAGGTTGGGTGGCGTGACGCATGCCGACCCCCTGATCCCGCTGACCGTGACCCCCTCGCGGTCGACCAGCGACCTGCTCGCCGACGCTGCCCGCCGCTGGCCCGACCGCGTCGCCATCGACTTCCTGGGGGCCACCACCACGTATGCCGCGCTGCTCGCCTGGGTGGAGGCGGCCGCCGAGGTCCTGCGGGGGCTGGGCGTTCGGCCGGGGGACCGTGTCGCCGTCATCCTGCCCAACTGCCCCCAGCACGTCGTGGCCTTCTACGCCATCACCTCGCTCGGTGCCACCGTGGCCGAGCACAACCCCCTGGCCGCGCCGGAGGAGATCCGCGCGCAGCTGCGGATGCACGGCGCCCGGGTCGTGGTCGCGTGGGAGCACACCGTGGCCTCGGTGCTGGCTGACGAGGACCTTCCCGGGCGCACGGTGCTGGCCGTCGACCTCACCGCCGCGATGCCGCGCCGCACGCGGATCCTGCTCAGGCTCCCCCTCAGGGCGGCCCGGAGCCAGCGGGAACGGCTGCGCGCGCCCGTGCCGGACGGCGTCGGCTCCTGGGACCGCAGCGTGGCCTCGGCCCGGCCCTCCGACGCGCAGGCACACACCCCGGCGCCGGAGGACGTCGCCGTGCTGCTGCCCACCGGCGGCACCACCGGCACGCCGAAGCTCGTGCCCCTGACCCAGGCCAACCTCATGGCCAACGTTGCGCAGGGTCGCCAGTGGGTGCCGGGGCTGCGCGAGGGCGAGGAGACCTTCGGGTCGGTGCTGCCCTTCTTCCACGCCTTCGGCATGACGCTCTCGCTGACCTTCGCGGTGTCGATGGGGGCCACCCAGGTCGTGCTGCCCAGCTTCGACGTGGACATGGCCCTGGCCTCGATCCGGCGCCGGCCCTGGACCTTTCTGGCCGGGGTGCCGCCGATGCTGGACCGGCTGGCGGCGGCCGCCCTGGCTAAGGACCCCCAGCTGCTGGCCCCCCTGCACTACGCCCTCTCCGGCGCCATGTCCCTCGATCCCGAGGTCGCCCGCCGGTGGGAGGACGCGACCGGCGGGCTGGTGATCGAGGGCTACGGCATGACGGAGTGCTCACCGGTGGCCCTGGGCAACCCGTTCGGGCCGGAGCGACGGCCCGGCACGCTGGGTGTACCGTTCCCCGGCACCTCGATCCGGGTCGTCGACCCGGACCTGGTGGAGGAGGACCCGAACGCCCCCGACGTCCCCGACGGCCAGGTCGGGGAGCTGCTGGTGCGGGGTCCGCAGGTCTTCGGCGGCTACCTGGACGCCCCGGAGGAGACCGCCCAGGTGCTGCTGCCGGGTGGCTGGCTGCGGACCGGTGACCTGGTGCGCCGCGACCCGAAGGACGGCTTCGTCGCCCTGGCCGACCGCCGCAAGGAGCTCATCATCTCCGGCGGGTTCAACATCTATCCCACCCAGGTCGAGAGTGCCGTCCGGGACATGCCGGGCGTCGTCGACGTCGCGGTCGTGGGCCTGCCGGACACCTCCCTCGGCGAGCACGTGGTGGCCGCGCTCGTCCTGGAGCCGGGCTCGACGGTCGACCTGGCCGCCGTGCGGGAGTGGGTGCACGGCAAGGTGTCCCGGTATGCCGTGCCCCGCGCCGTCCACATCCTCGAGGACCTGCCGCGCAGCCAGCTCGGCAAGGTGCTCCGTCGGCACGTCCGCGAGCGCCTGCTGGAGCGCGGCCGGGACCGGACGGGTGACGCGGACGAGGGGCCCGCGGACGCGCCCCGGGACCCCGCGGACGTGACCCCGGACCCCACGGTCGAGCCGGGGGGCTCCGGAACGAGCACCGAGAGCGGCCGCGGCACCTCCGCCGGCAGCGCCTGAGCCTCGCCGCGAAAGGGGCCGTCAGGCCCGGACGGGGGCGACCAGGGCGGTCGCGAGCCCGACGAGCCCCTCGTCCCGCCCGACGAAGCCCAGACCGTCCGTCGTGGCGGCGCTCACCGACACCGGCGCCCCGCCCAGCGCGGCGGACATCGCCGCCGCCATCTCCTCCCGGCGGGGGCCGAGCCGGGGACGTCGGGCGACGACCTGCACCGCCACGTTGCCGATCTCGAAGCCGGCGTTCTGCACCATACCCGCGACGTGGGCCAGCATCTCGGCCCCCGACGCACCGGCCATCTCCGGGCGGTCGGTGCCGAAGACGCTGCCCAGGTCCCCCAGCCCCGCCGCCGACAGCAGCGCGTTGCACGCGGCGTGGGCCGCGACGTCACCGTCGGAGTGCCCCGCGATCCCCCGCTCCCCCGGCCACTCCAGGCACCCCAGCCACAGCGGGCGCGGGTCGCCCTCCGGGGCCCAGGCGTGGATGTCGGTGCCGACCCCGGTGCGTGGCAGGACGGTCATCGGCGCGCTCCTTCGCCGTGCCGCAGGATCTGGTCGACGACGGCCCCGACCTCCACGGCGGAGGTGTCCACGGTGAGGTCGGCCTCCGGCCACGGCTCGACCAGCCGGGTGCGCGAGCTCTCCCACCCCGGCGGCCGGTGTCCGGGGATGTCGGCGACCCGGGCCTCGACCCGGCGCCGGTGCTCCTGCGGGTCGCGACACTCGACGAGCACGCCCAGCGCGACGGCACCGCAGTCCCGGGCCACCGCCTCCCACTCCTGCCGCACGACACCCAGGCCGTTGACCATGTCCGCGACCACCGACCGGCCCAGCAGGAGCTGGTCCCGGGCGACGGCGTAGCACGCGGCGTATCCGTACGGTCCTCTGTCCCCGTCCTCGAGCCCGCTGCGCACCAGGGCCTGCTCGATGCTGTCCCCGCGCAGGTGGGTCGCCCCCAGCCGGGTGGCCAGCCGGCGGGCCAGAGTGGTCTTGCCCACGCCGGGACGGCCGCTGAGGACGACCAGCACCGGACGTCCCTCCCCCGTGACGTCCCGGTCCTGGTCGTCGACCCCGGCAGCCCCGTCGGTCCCGTCGGTCCGCACCGGGTGCTCTGCCTCCATCCACCCGGCGGCCACCTCCAGGTCCTCAGGGGTGGTGATCTTCAGCGCGCGCGGCGATCCCTCGACGACGGTGACCCGACCGCCGTGGGCCTCGACCATCCCGCAGTCGTCGGTCGTGAGCGCGAGCGAGGCCTCGGCCCGGCCCTGGTCGACGGGCTCGGCGTGCGCCCGCTCGAGGGTCTCCCGCAGGAAGCCCTGCGGCGTCTGGACCGCACGCAGGGAGGACCGGTCCACCGTCGCGAGGACCGTCTGCAGCCCCGTCGGGCCGGTGCGGACCTGCTTGATCGTGTCGGTGACGGCGACGGCGGGGGTGACCGCGGGGTGCCCGGAGTGCACGGCGTGGATGACCCGGTCGAAGACCTCGACGGGGGTCAGTGCCCTCGCGGCGTCGTGCACGAGCACCACCCCCACGTGGGCGGGGAGCGCGGCGAGGCCTCGGGCCACCGAGTCGGAACGCTCGGCACCCCCGGGCACCACCGTGATCCGGACGCCACGGGGAAGGTCGGTCAGCTCGGGCCTGACCGCATGCTGCACCTCGGCGAACGCCTCGGGGTCGGAAGGGGCCACCACGACGAGGTCGGTGATGGCGGTGCACCGCAGCGCCCCGCGCAGGGCGTGGACGAGGATCGGCGCGGCATCGGCGCCGCGACCGAGCGGCACGAGCGCCTTGGGCCGACCGGCACCCAGCCGGGTGCCCCGGCCGGCGGCGACGAGGACGAGGCCGGCGCCGACGATGCCGTCGGGCCGGCCGGTCATCTGCCTCAGGAGGCGAGGACCTCGTCGAGGGTGGCCTCGGCGGTGTCCTCGTTGGTCTTCTCCGCGAGCGCGAGCTCGGAGACCAGGATCTGGCGCGCCTTGGACAGCAGGCGCTTCTCACCGGTGGACAGGCCACGGTCCTTGTCACGGCGCCACAGGTCGCGGACGACCTCGGCCACCTTGATCACGTCGCCGCTGGCGAGCTTCTCGAGGTTGGCCTTGTAGCGGCGCGACCAGTTGGTGGGCTCCTCGGTGTGCTCCTCGCGCAGCACCTGGAAGACCTTGTCCAGGCCCTCCTTGCCGACGACGTCGCGCACGCCGACCAGGTCGCAGTTCTCCGCCGGGACCTCGATGGTGAGATCCCCCTGGGCGACCTTGAGCTTGAGGTAGAGCTTCTCCTCACCCTTGATGGTCCGAGTCTTCATCTCTTCAATGAGAGCGGCACCGTGATGCGGGTACACGACCGTCTCTCCGACCTTGAACGTCATCTTCTCGAAAGCCCCTTTCGCGGACCCCCAGAATACCACGCGTGGCGCACGTCACCCAACGAGATGCTTGACATCTGTGCTGGTCAGGGACTTGACAATCCCCCCACGGTATGCCGCCGACCCCCTGCTCCGGGCGCTCCAGGGTGCCCTCCGGGGCCATCTGCGGACCCTCGTCGCTCGGCTCTCGCCGCAGGTCACACGGCGTGCGGCGCCGCCCCCGCCGCGGGTGGCCGCTAGGCTGTGCCCCGTGACGACCGCATCCGCTCCCCGCCCCCGCCGGGCCGCCGTGCTGGTGGCCGCTGCCGTGTCCGCGATGACGCTGACCGGCTGCTCCCTCAACTCCCCCACGACGACCCTGCTGCGCTACGCCCCCGCGGACGGCGTCGAGATCGACGGCGAGGACCTCGTCGTGCGCGACCTGCTCGTCGTGAGCAACGGCGACGGCTCCCCCGCGGTCGTGTCCGGCTCGCTGGTCAACCGCGGGGACGAGCCCCTGACCGTCTCCGTCACGGCCAACGGCGAGCCCCTGTCGCAGGAGATCACGGTGGACCCCGGCGGCCGCACCCGGCTCGACGGGGTGGCCCCCGACGGCTCCCAGGGGGAGCGCCTCGTGCTGCCCGCGCTGGACTCCCCGGCCGGGCAGAGCGTGGAGATCCGCCTGAGCACCGGTTCGGAGACGCTGTCCGCCAACGCTCCGGTCCTGCTGCCCCACGGCCCCTACGAGGGCTTCGCCGACGACGCGGGCGGCACCGTCGAGCCCCACCCCGAGTCCGGGTCCGACCACTGAGCCGGGCCCGGGGGCGCTAGTCGTCCTCGCGCGGCACGGAGGTCGTGAAGCGCTCGTAGGCACCGGGCATCTGCTCGTCGTGCCACACGCCGGTCACGAGGAAGACGACCCGCAGCGCCACCGAGACCGCGTGGTCGCCGAAGCGCTCGTAGTAGCGGGAGAGCAGCGTGGCGTCGACGGTGTGCTGGGTGCTGCCGGTCCACGACGGGTCGAGCAGGATGCGGAAGACCTCCCGGTGCAGCCGGTCCATCGTCTCGTCGGCCTGGATGAGCTCGCTCGCGCCATGGACGTCGTTGGCGGCGACGATGTCGCCGGCCCGCAGCACCATCTGCTCGGCGGTGACCGCCATCTCGGCGAAGATCGGGCGCAGCTGCTCGGGCAGCACGGCGCCGGGGTAGCGCAGCCGGGCCAGCTTGGCCACGTGCCGCGCCAGGTCCCCGCTGCGCTCCAGGTCCGAGCTCATGCGCAGGGCGGTGACCATCTGTCGCAGGTCGGTGGCGACGGGCTGCTGGCGGGCCAGCACGTCGATCGCCCGGTTGTCGAGCTCGCGCCGCAGGGCGTCGATGAGCTGGTCGTCGGAGATCACCTGCTGGGCCAGCGCCAGGTCGGCGTCCATCAGCGCCCGGGTGGCCCGGTCGAGGGCCGTGGCGGCCAACCGGCTCATCTCGACCAGCTGCTCGCTGATGAGCTCGAGCTCCTCCTGGAACAAGCTGCGCATGTCTCTCCCTCTCCGAGTCCGTCCCCCTGCCGGGCGGCGCACGACCACCCGGGTCCGCAGGCTGCCGGACGGACGTGAACAACATACGACCTGGGCATGAACACCTCACCACGGACCTGCTGCAGGACCCTCACGTGCACAGGGTGGTCCTGCGGGCGGCCTAGTCTTGGACCCATGACCCCTCTCGCGGCGGGGGTGCTGGGACTGGTCCTCGGCGCCCTGACGGTGGCTGTGGCCTGGTGGTGGACCCGCCGCCCGGCGACGACCGCGGCGACCGCGTCCGGCCCGCCGACCCGCGACGACGAGGTGCCCGTCCCGGCCGGCGTCGCGGCCGTCCTCTCGGTGCTGCGCGCCGCGGGGATCGTCGTCGACCGGCGCGGCCGGGTCCGGATCGCCAGCGCGACGGCGACCGCGCAGGGGCTGGTGCGCGGTGACGCGCTCGTCCACCCGCGGCTGCGCGAGGTGGTGACCAAGGTGCTCGGTGACGGCACCATCCGGCAGGAGGAGCTGGTCTCCTACCGGGGGCCGCTGACCGCCGGACGGATGGTGCTGGACGCCCGGGTGGCGCCGCTGGACGACGGGCTCGTGCTCATCCTCGTCGACGACCGGACCCAGGCCCACCGCGTGGAGGAGGTCCGCCGCGACTTCGTCGTCAACGTGAGCCACGAGCTGAAGACACCGGTGGGGGGCCTGGCCCTGCTGGCCGAGGCGGTCGCGGACGCCGCCAACGACCCGGCGGCCGTCGCCCGGTTCGCCAGGCGGATGACCGCCGAGACCCAGCGGCTGACCCGGCTGGTGAACGAGATCGTCGACCTCTCCCGCCTCCAGACCAGCGACCTGCTCACCGACATGACCATCGTCGACGTGGCCGCGTGCGCCGCGGAGGCGGTCGAGCACACCCGCCTGGTCGCCGGGCAGCGCGAGCTGGTGGCCACACCGACCGGATCCCCGGAGGAGCTGCGGGTCTACGGCGACCGCGAGCTCATCACCACCGCCATCCGCAACCTGGTGACCAACGCGATCTCCTACTCCGAGGACGGCACGCACGTCGCGGTGGTCACCCGCCGGGAGGGCGACACGGTGGAGGTCTCGGTGACCGACCAGGGCCGGGGCATCTCCCCCGCGGACCAGGAGCGCATCTTCGAGCGTTTCTACCGCGTCGACGCCGCGCGGTCGCGCAGCACCGGTGGCACCGGGCTCGGCCTGTCCATCGTCAAGCACATCTGCGCCAACCACGGGGGTGAGGTGACCGTCTGGAGCGAGGAGGGGCAGGGCTCGACCTTCACCCTGCGGCTCCCGGCGGTGGTCGACGACCCCCGCCCGGTCGGCTCGCCCGCCCCCCACCGCGGGGTGCAGGGGGCCGGCCCGGTCGGCCCCCCTGACGGCGCGCCGGCACCCGCCTCCTCCCCCGTCCCGTCGGCGACGCACGACGGTCTCGAACCCCTGCGTGGAAAGGTGAGCTCCCCATGACCAGGATCCTGGTGGTCGAGGACGAGGAGTCCTTCTCGGACCCGTTGTCCTACCTGCTCGAGAAGGAGGGGTATGACGTGGCCGTCGCCGCCTCCGGCCCCGACGCCCTCGCCGAGTTCGACCGCACGGGGGCCGACCTGGTCCTGCTGGACCTCATGCTCCCCGGCCTGTCGGGCGTCGACGTGTGCCGCGCGCTGCGCCAGCGCTCGAGCGTCCCGGTCATCATGCTCACCGCCAAGGACTCCGAGGTGGACAAGGTCGTGGGTCTGGAGATCGGCGCCGACGACTACGTCACCAAGCCCTACTCGGGCCGGGAGCTGCTGGCGCGGATCAAGGCGGTCCTGCGCCGGTTGTCCGAGCCCGAGGAGCTGCTGCCCGCGACCGTCGAGTCCGGGCCGGTGCGCATGGACGTCGAGCGGCACACGGTCTCCGTCGACGGCCGGCCCGTCCCGCTGCCCCTCAAGGAGTTCGAGCTGCTGGAGATGCTGCTGCGCAACACCGGTCGCGTGCTCACCCGAGGCCAGCTCATCGACCGGGTGTGGGGCAGCGACTACGTCGGCGACACCAAGACCCTCGACGTCCACGTCAAGCGGCTGCGGGCCAAGGTCGAGCCCGACCCCTCCAGCCCGCGGCACATCATCACCGTCCGCGGGCTGGGCTACAAGTTCGAGGCCTAGCCGGACCTAGCGGCCCTGGTTGGCGACCGCCTGGATCGCGTCCTTGGCGGCCTCCGGGTCGAGGTAGCGGCCGCCGGCCTGGACCGGCTGCAGGTCCTCGTCGAGCTGGTAGAGCAGCGGGATGCCGGTGGGGATGTTGAGCCCGACGATGTCTTCGTCGCCGACCCCGTCGAGGTGCTTGACCATGGCCCGCAGGCTGTTGCCGTGGGCGGCCACGAGGACCGTGCGGCCGGCCCGCAGGTCGGGGACGATCTCCTCGTCCCACCAGGGGAGCATGCGGGCGATGACGTCCTTGAGGCACTCGGTGCGGGGGAGCTGGTCGCCGAGGTCGGCGTAGCGCGGGTCGCCGGCCTCGGAGAACTCCGAGCCGTCCTCGATCGGCGGGGGCGGGGTGTCGAAGGAGCGGCGCCAGAGCATGAACTGCTCGTCGCCGTACTTCGCCCGGGTCTCGGCCTTGTCGAGCCCCTGCAGCGCGCCGTAGTGACGCTCATTGAGCCGCCAGGAGCGCCTCACCGGGATCCAGTGCCGGTCGGCGACGTCGAGAGCGGTGTTGGCGGTCGTGATGGCGCGCCGCAGCAGCGAGGTGTGCACGACGTCGGGGGTCAGCCCCTCCTGCGTCAGCAGCTCCCCGGCCCGGCGTGCCTCGGCGTGCCCCTTCTCGGTCAGACCGACGTCGACCCAGCCGGTGAAGAGGTTCTTCTGGTTCCAGTCGCTCTCGCCGTGACGGAGCAGGATCAGGGTGTGCGCGGCCTCGCTCATGACCCCACACTATCGGGGCGCCCCGCCGTGGCTGCCGACCCCGTCCCGTCGTCGGCGGCCTCCAGCTCGGCCCGGAAGGCCTCCAGGTTGGCCGTGCTCTCCCCCCGGTCGACGCGCCAGGCCCACTCCCGACGGATGGAGGTCCAGAAGCCCAGCCGCAGCAGGTCGTTGAAGGGCTCGTCGCAGGCGGCCAGGACCGCTCCGAGCAGGTCGTCCAGCAGCTGCTCGTCCAGACCGACGAGCGGGACCCGCCCGGTGAGCCAGACGTCGCCGCTGCCGTCCACGGCATACCCCACCCAGGGCAGCCGCAGCGCGCGGCGCAGGAGGAAGCGGTAGAAGGCCTCGTGGTTCTCGTCGGGGTTGCGCACCACGAAGGCCCGCAGCTCCAGCGCGCGCTCACCCACGAGGAGCGAGACGAGGGTCCTCAGCTTGCGTTCCCCGGGGAGGGTCGCGACGGTCTCGCCCGCGCGGGTGCCCGCCTCCCAGGGGACGCCGAGGGCGTCCAGGTGGGTGCGCAGCCGGCCCTCGTGCCCGGCGGTCGCGTCCGGCGACGGGGTCATCGGTGCTCCTTCCCGCGGCGGACCGCGGCGTAGGTCTCCTCCAGCTGCTCGACCGTGCGCTCCCAGGAGAACGCCCGGGCGTGCGCGACCGCCGCGGTCGCCCACGCCTGCCGCGCCCGGGGGTCGTCCAGCCGGTGCAGGCTCTCCTGCAGGGCCTGGGCCCAGTGGGCCGGGTCGTGACCGTCCACCAGCACGCCCACCTCCCCGACGGCGACCGGGAGGCCTCCGACGCGGGCCGCCACCACGGGGGTGCCGCACGCCAGGGCCTCGAGGGCCACCAGCCCGAACGACTCGGCGTAGGACGGCACGGCGAGGAGGTCGGCGGCGGCGTACCACCGCGCGAGCTCCGGGCGCGGCACCGGCGGACCGAACCGCACGACGTCGGCCAGACCCTCCTCCCGCGCGAGGCGCTCCAGCTCGTGCGGACGGTCGTGACCGCTTCCGGACAGGCCGCCGAGGACGACGACCTGCAGGCGGTCGCGCAGACCGGGCTCGCGCGTGAGCAGGTCGGCGGCGGCCCGCAGGAGCACGTCGGGCCCCTTGAGCGGCTGCACGCGTCCCACGAAGAGCAGCACGGTCGCGTCCGGCGCGACGCCGAGGGTGGCCCGCGCCTGCGCCGGCTCCACCGGCCGGAAGGTGTCGAGGTCGACCCCGGGGTGGACCACCCGCACACGGCCGGGGTCGGCGCCGTAGAGCTCCATCAGCGCCCCCGCCTCCTGGTCGGTGTTGGCGACGAGGGCGTCCGCCGCGCCCACGAGGGCGGCCTCCCCCTCTTCCCGGACGCGTGGCTCGGGGCGGTCCCCCGGGGCGAGCGAGCGGTTCTTGACGCGCGCCGCGGTGTGCATGGTGACGACCAGGGGTATGCGGTGCCGCTGCGTGACGGGGAGCGCCGCCACCCCGGACAGCCAGTAGTGGGCGTGCACGACGTCGGCCGGTCGGGCGCGCAGGTGCTGGTCCAGCGCCGCGGAGAACTGGCTCAGGTGGGCCGGCAGGTCCTCCTTGGCCAGGCCCGGCGGGCCGGCGGGCAGGTGGTGCACCAGCGCGTCGACCCCGGGCTCGAGCGGGACCGGTCCGGTCGGCGCGCCCGGCGTGGCGCGGGTGAGCACGTCGACCGGGGTCCCCCGACGGGCCAGCTGCTCGGCGGTCCGGGCCACGTAGACGTTGAGGCCGCCCGCGTCCCCCGTGCCCGGCTGCAGCAGGGGGGAGGTGTGCAGGGAGACCATCGTGACGCGGCGCACCCGGCCAGTCTGGCACGCGGCATACCCTGGTCCGGTGCCCAGCCGAGCCTCCCGCAGCGTCCCGGGACGCCCCGTCGGCACGGTCACCCGAGGGACCACGAACCCCCAACCGACTGCGCCGGGTGGACCGCTGGACGGCCTTCGCGCTCGCCCCGCTGCTGCGGGCGGCGGACGCGGCGCCGGTGGTCGTCGACCTGGGTTACGGCGCCTCCCCCGTCACGGTCCTGGAGCTCGCCGACCGGCTCGCCCGGGTGCGCCCGGACGTGCGGGTGGTGGGGGTGGAGATCGACCCGGAGCGGGTTGCGCGCGGGGTCGCCGTCGCCGACCCGCCGCGGGTGGACTTCGTCCTGGGGGGCTTCGAGGTGCCGCTGCCGGGGGTCGGGCGGGCGGCACGGCCGACGGTGGTGCGGGCCTTCAACGTGCTGCGGCAGTATGCCGAGCACGACGTGGCCGCGGCGTGGTCCCAGGTGGTGGACCGGCTCACGCCCGGTGGTGCGCTGGTGGAAGGGACGTGCGACGAGCTGGGCCGGCTCGCGGCCTGGGTGGACGTCCGCCGGGGCACGGACGGCGCGCCGGCGCCCCGAAGCCTGACGTTGTCCTGGCGGCTCGCCGGGCTGGACCGGCCGTCGGCGGTGGCGGAGCGGCTGCCGAAGGTGCTCATTCACCGCAACGTCCTGGGCGAGCCGGTGCACGCGCTGATGACGGCGCTGGACGCGGCGTGGGCGCGCCACGCCCCCCTGGCGGCCTTCGGGGCGCGGCAGCGCTTCGTCGCGACGGCGCAGGCGATGCGCGAGCAGGGGTGGCCGGTGCGGGACGGGGCGGCGCGGTGGCGGCTCGGGGAGCTCAGCGTGGACTGGGCGTGCGTCGCCCCGGCTCAGCGCCGGGAGTAGTCGTCCTCGAGGCGCTCGATGTCGGACTCGTCGAAGTGGCCGAACCCCAGCTCGAGCACCACCGCCTCGCGGTCGCCGGGGTTGCCCATGCGGTGCACGGCCCCCACCGGCACCCACACCAGCTCCCCGACTTGGGCCGACCAGGTGCGCCCGTCCACCGTGACGTCGAGCGGGCCGGCGAGCACGTGCCACAGCTCGGCCCGGTGCTGGTGCCGCTGGAGCGAGAGTCGCTGGCCGGGGTCGACCGTGATCGTCTTCACGGTGGTGGGCTCGTTGGCGGTGAACTGACGGAAGCGGCCCCACGGGCGCTCCTCGACGAAGACGGCCTCGCGACGGTCACGGTCCGGCGACGGCTCGGTCACGGGGCCACCCTCCTGGCTCACGGGAAAAGATCGATCGCGTCCGCCGGCACCCTGCTACCGGGGCGACGCGCCCACCATGATGCCACCCGGAGGGGGTTCGCTCACCACGGACCGTAGGGGCCCATGTAGGTGCCCGGGCCGCCCCGGCCCTGCACGGCCTTCACCGCGGGCTTGACGTCCACGTGGTAGACCGCCGCCGCGACGACCGCGACGATGTTGAAGATGTTGAAGGGGGAGAACAGGAAGATGAAGCCGACGACCGTGGCCGCCCCGGTGAGGATGAGCCAGAACTGCTTGGACCGCTTGCCGGCGGCCGGGAAGGCGTCGGCCCGGGTCCGCAGGCAGTCCACCAGCGCCCAGAGCATCATGGCGAAGATGCTGACCCCGACGACGGTCTGGAGCAGGGACTGGGCCTCGTAGATCGCGGGCATGGGTCCAGCGTAGGTGGTCTCAGGTGTCGACGAGGACGGTGAAGGGTCCGTCACCCACGATCTCCACCTGCATCATGGCGCCGAACCGGCCGGTCTCGACCTCGACCCCCCGCTGTCGCAGGGCGGCCACCACGGCGTCGACGAGGGGCTCGGCCACCTCCCCGGGGGCCGCGTCGCCCCAGGACGGCCGCCGTCCCTTGCGGGTGGTGCCGTAGAGGGTGAACTGGCTGACGACGAGCACCGGTGCGCCCGCGTCGGCCACCCCCTGCTCGTCCCTCAGGATCCGCAGCTCGGCGATCTTGCGGGCCATGGTGGCGACGTCCTCCGGCCCGTCGGTGTGGGTCGCGGCCACCAGCGCGACCAGGCCTGGCCGGTCGATGCGCCCCACCACCTCGCCCTCGACGGTGACCCGGGCTCTGGTCACCCGCTGCAGGACCGCCCGCACCGTCAACCCCGCGTCAGCGCCGGAAGGTCCAGCGCGCGCACCCGGCCGACCGGCTCCCCGTGGCCGCGCACGACCGCCTCGGCGTCCAGACCGTCCAGGGTGGCGGCGACCCCCTCCCCCAGGTCGCCGACGCCGGCCAGCCGCAGGGCGGCGGTGGTGACGACGACGCGGGCCCGCTGCTGGCCGTCGGCGATCTTCACCGCGAGCCCGCGCCCGTCGGCCAGCCCCACGGCGTAGACGGCCTCGGCGCCGTCCTTGGCGATGAGGCCCGGCACACCGCGCATGAGCACGGTGTTGTCCCGGCCGGTGCCGCCGACCATCTCGGGGTGCGCCCGCATGGCGGCGGCCACCCGACCCTCCGGGGTGTCCGCCGGCGCCGCGGCCAGCCGGCCGAAGGCGCGGGCCAGGCCGGCGCTGCTCACCGCGAGCGCCGGCGCGCCGCAGCCGTCCACGGTGGTGGCGGCCACGGGCTCGCCGCACAGCTCCTCCACGACCTCGACGACGAGGCGCTGGAGGGGATGGCCGGGGTCGCGGTAGGTGGCGGTGTCCCACCCGGCGGTGACGCAGGCCAGGAGCATCCCGGCGTGCTTGCCCGAGCAGTTCTGCCCCAGGGCGCTGGCAGGCAGGCCCTCGCGCACCCAGCGGGTCCGCTCGGCGTCGTCGAGAGGCAGGTCGGGGGTGTTCTGCAGGGCGCTCTCGCCGAGGCCGGCGGCGGCGAGGATGCGCCGGCTTCCCTCGAGGTGGAAGGGCTCCCCGGAGTGGCTGGCGCAGGTCAGCGCCAGGAGAGCGCCGTCGAGGTCGGCGCCCGCGCGCAGCAGCGCCAGGGCCTGCAGGGGCTTGAGGGACGAGCGCGGGAGCACCGGTGCGTCGACCGGGCCGACGGCGAGGTCCAGGGACCCGTCGGCCGCCGTGAGGGCGACGATCCCGTGGTGGACCGACTCGACGAGGTCGTTGCGCACGACCTCGGCGACGACGGGGGCGGCGGCGAGCGGGCTGGTCGTGGTCATCGGGCGCGACGCTCCTTGACGCCGAGGAGCTCCCGCGCCTGGGCGGTCGACATCGGCGGCCGTTGCAGGGTGGTGGCGAGCTCGGCGGCGCGGGAGACCAGCTCGGCGTTGTGCTGCACCGGGCGACCGCGGGCGAACAGAACGTTGTCCTCCATACCGACGCGCAGGTGGCCCCCCATGGCCAGGGCCGCCGCCGCGACCGGGAGGTGGGCCCGCCCGATGCCGGTGGCCGACCAGCTCGTGACCTCGGGCGGCAGCATCTGGACGCCGGCGACCAGGGCCGGCACCGTGCCCGGCATCGCCCCGGGGACCCCGGTGACGAAGTCGACGTGGACCTTGCCCCCGTAGGGGAGCCCGTGGGCGTCGATCAGCCTGGCCAGGGCCGCGAGGTGGCCCAGCTCGAAGATCTCGAACTCCGGGACGACCTCCTTCTCCTGGGCCTGCACGTAGAGGTCGCTCATGAAGCCGTGGGGGTTGAGGAAGACGTCGTCGCCGAAGTTGACGGTGCCGCAGGTGAGGGAGCACGAGTCGGGCTCGGCGTCGAGGACGGTGAGTCGTGACTCCAGGGGGTCGTGCACGGAGCCGCCGGTCGAGAGCTGGACGACCAGGTCGGTGGCCTCGCGGAGCGCCTGCACCGTGTCCCTCAGCCGGACCGGGTCCAGGGTGGGCGCGTGGTCCCGCTCCGGGTCGCGGACGTGGACGTGGACGAGCCCGGCGCCGGCCCGCTCGCACGCCTGCGCCGTCTCGACCAGCTCCTCGAGGGTGGTCGGCAGCTGCGGGAGGTCGGCCTTGGCCGTCTCGGCGCCGGTGGGCGCCACCGTGATCAACGTCGATGACATGGGGCCGATCCTGCCAGCCGGGCCGACCGTGCCCCCAGGCCGCCCTCGGCGGAGGGTCAGGCCCGGGGGATCCGTGGCCGCGCGGCGGGACGCTCGGTGCTCGGCGGGACGATCGGCGTCTGCGCGGCCGAGACGTCGCCGGCCAGCAGGACGGCCCCAGGGTCGGTCGTGTACTTGACGAGAGCGAGCGCGATCGGGCCGTCCTCGTGGTGGCGCGCGACGCTGGTCAGCCGGCCGACCGGGCGACCGCCGTCCACCGGCACCAGCTCGGTGCCCGGCTCGGGCAGGACGTGGCCGGACCCGTCGAGGTGCAGGAAGACGACGCGACGGGGCGGGCGACCGAGGTTCTTCACCCTGGCGACCGTCTCCTGGCCGCGGTAGCAGCCCTTGTCCAGGTGGACGGCGGTCCGCAGCCAGTCCAGCTCGTGGGGGATGGACCGGTGGTCGGTGTCCACCCCGGCGCGGGGTCGCCAGGCGTGCACGCGCAAGGCCTCGGCGGCCCAGGTGCCGGCCAGCGGACGGTCGCCGACGGCGGCCTCGAGGCGGCCGCGCGGGACGATCAGCTCGCGCCAGGCACGACCCGCGGCCGGGTGGTCCTGCCCCTGCGGGCCGTAGCAGAAGGTGTCCCCCACGGGACCGGGCCACGGGTCGACCCAGGTCGGCGGCTCCCCGGCCGCCCCGGGCCGGGCGACCGGCTCCCCGAGGACGGCGTGCTCCGGCGAGACGTCCGTGACCTCGACCCGGAGCATGAACCGCATGGAGTCGAGCCAGCCGGTGACCGCGGCCGCCGCACCCGGCTCGGTCGTCACCCACGTGGTCTCCCCGTCGTCGACGACGTGCAGGGCGTGCTCGACGTGCCCCTTGGGGCTCAGGACGAGAGTCTCTACCCCGGCTCCGGGAGCCAGGGCGAGCAGGTGCTGGGTCGTCAGGGAGTGCAGCCAGGACAGGCGGTCCGGCCCGGTGACCGTCACCACCCCCCGGTGGGAGAGGTCGACGACCGCCAGCCCCTCCGCCAGCAGCCGCTGCTCGCGGGAGGGGTGGCCGTAGTGGGCGGCGACCCCGGCGTCCGGGCCGGTGCCCTCGACCGCGCCGGGACGCTGCAGCAGGACGCTCATGGGACGGGCTCCTCCGGTGGTGGACGGGTGCCCCTCCACCGTAACCGCCCCGCTCCGGTCCTCCGGACCACGTGCCGCACGTCAGCGGACTGTCAGGACCGGCGCATAGGATCCCGGTATGGGGTACGAGCAGGACGTGGACCGCCGCCGCGACGCCCGGGGCGGCCGGCGGCGGAGGCGTCCGCTGCGCGCGCTCGCCGCAGCCGTCGGGGTGCTCGCCCTCCTGGGCGTGCTGACCATCGCCGGCTACCTCTTCTACCTCCAGCGCACGGTCGAGGGCAACATCGAGCAGGCCGACCTGCGGCCCACCGAGAACGCCCGGATCACCATCTCCCCCGACGTCTACGGTGCGCGACAGCCGGGCGACCCGACCACGGTGACCGGTGACGCCTCAGGGGGCGAGCAGGGGAACGGCGAGGGGGACGCGTCCTCCGACGGTGAGGGCGTCGGCGAGGGCGAGGGGGACCTCGGGGACGAGGGTGAGGAGGAGGTCGCCCCGATCGTGGGTCCGGACGGGCAGGAGCTGGACGTCGCCGGGGTCGAGGTGGTCGCGACCAACCCCGAGCGCAGCCCGTCGGCCGGCGACGCCCTCAACTTCCTCATCATCGGCACCGACAGCCGGGACCTGTCCGTGGAGCGCGGCCGGTCCGACGTCATCGTGCTCATGCACGTCAGCGACGAGCGCGACCGGGTCGACCTCGTCCACTTCCCCCGCGACCTCTTCGTGCCGATCGCCGGCACCGGCGGGTCCTCCAAGATCAACGCCGCCTACTCCTACGGCGGGGCGCCGCTGCTCCTGCAGACCCTCCAGCCCCTCATCGGGGTGCCGATCGACCACGTCGTCATCGTCGACTTCGACAGCTTCCGGGCGATGACCGACGCCGTCGGCGGCGTCGAGGTCATGGTCACCGAGGCCGGGGGCGGTTTCTCGACCGGCCTGCAGCACATGAACGGCGAGCAGGGGCTGCGTTTCGTCCGCGAGCGCTACTCCCTGTCCCAGGGCGACATCTCCCGCGGTGAGCGGCAGATGCAGTTCATCAAGGGCCTGATGAACAAGGCGCTGTCCCGCGAGACCCTCACCAACCCCGCCCGGCTGGCGAGCTTCGTCGACGCGGCGTCCACCAACCTCACGGTCGACGCGGACCTGGAGGTGGGTGCCATGCGGGACCTCGCCTTCTCGATGCGGGGCGTGCGCGGCGACGGCATCCACTTCTGGCAGGGTCCGTGGAACGGCATCGACATGCACCCGGTGGCCGGGTCGATCGTGCTCATGGCCGACGCGCAGATGGCGCGTCTGGCCCAGCACCTGCAGACGGACACGATGGAGTCCTACGTGGACGACGTGTCTCCCCGGGTGGGCTTCGGCGGCTGAGCGCCGGGGGCTCAGACCCGCTTGAGCTCGGCCGACACGTGCGACTGGAGAGGGTGGCCGGTGGCGGCCATGTCCATCACCCACATCATGTTGCCGCCGACGTAGCCGTACATCCGGTGGGCGGCGGAGTACTCCTTCGCGTGCGGGCTGCGGATGACCCCGTCGGTGCGGACCTCCACCTTCGCGGGGCCGGTGGTGCCGTAGTACATCTCCACGATCCCCGTCGGGTGGGTGAGCAGCAGCTCGACGTCCCCGCCGGGCTGCGGGCGCCAGAAACCGGTCTCGACGGCCCCCAGCCTGTCCTTGTTGCCGTGCTCGTCCAGCAGCCAGGCGCGGGAGGACCACATGAGGAAAGGACGACCGTCGTGGGTGACTTCGATCTCCTGGCCGAAGTTGCGGGACTCGATGGACGGGTAGCCGACGACGCCGGCACCGGCCCAGGAGCCGAGCATCCAGGCCAGGGGGGCGCAGTCGGGGTGCATGGTCGGGTCGAGCTCGAGAGGCGGCACGGGCCCATCGTACGGGGACGGGGTCAGGCTCCCAGCGCCTCCGGCAGGAAGGCGAGCGCCACCAGGTAGGGCACCACTCCGACGACCAGGACCGACACCACGGCCGTCACCAGGCGGGGGCGCGGATGGGCCAGGGTCGGCAGCGGCCCCAGGACGGCGCGCAGGGCGTGGCTCAACCCGCCGCTCGCGACGCCCAGCAGCAGCCAGGTCGCCGGGGGCGCGTCCATCACCACCGCGAGCAGCAGGGCCGCGACGCCGCCGGAGGCCATCGCCAGCGGCGTCAGCCAGGGCCGCAACCGGGGCACGGCTGCCAGCAGGTCGGTCCCGGCGCTGGCCACGGCCGCGGCCAGGGCGGTGAGGACCAGGGCGAGACCCTCCACGCTGCGGCTGGCCGGGACGAGGAGGACCCCGCACGTGAGCAGGCCCACCGCCAGCACCACCGAGCTGACCGACTCCACCACCCGCGGGCGGCCGTCCTTGCGGAAGACCTGGTGGACGAACGCGGCGATCATGGCCGCGGACAGGGCGACGGGGACCCACAGCAGCCACGGACGGTCCTCCTGCACCGCCACCGCGAGCACGAGCGCCAGCCCCCCGAGCAGCACGACCCCCACCGTGCCGCGCGGTGTGGGCAGCGCGAGCATCCCGGCCCAGCCCCACGACACCACCCCGACGCACAGCGTCAGCGCCGCCACCAGGCCCAGCGGCGAGGCGGCCGCCGCGACCCCGAGCAGCAGGGCCACCCCCCACACGCCCAGGGTCACGGCCAGGGCGGTGCTGCGCCGCGGCCGACCGGTGGTGCTCGACATCCCCCCATCCTGCCGCACCGCCGTGGGACCGGCGCGACTCTCCTATCCTGTGGGCGTGGCCGACGTGGTGCTGCTGACCCCCGACCCCGCCGACCCGTCGGCGGGCTCGGTCGTGCCCGGCCTCGCCCTGCTGCCGCACCGGGTCACCGTCCTGGGGCTCGACCCCGCCGCCCTGATCGCCCGCACCCCCGACCTGGTCCTGGTGGACGCGAGCCGCGACCTGGTCCAGGCCCGCGGCATCCTGCGCACGCTGGCGGCGATGGACCTGGGCTGCCCCGTGCTGCTGGTGCTCGCCGAGGGAGGGCTGGGTGTGGTGGACGAGCACTGGCCGATGGACGACCTCGTGCTCACCGTCACCGGCCCCGCGGAGCTGGCCGCCCGTCTGCGCCTGGCCCTGACGCGAGGCCCCCGGTCCTCCCCCGCACCACCACCGGCGCCCGCCGTCCGGGAGCCGAGCACGATCCGGGTGGCCGACGTCGTCGTCGACGAGGCCAGCTGGACGGTGCGGGCCGGAGGTCGGACGCTCGACCTGACCTACAAGGAGTTCGAGCTGCTGCGCTACCTGGTGGCCCACCCGGGGCGGGTGGTGACCCGCGACACCCTGCTGCAGGAGGTGTGGGGCTCCGACTACTACGGCGGCACCCGGACCGTCGACGTCCACATCCGCCGGCTCCGGGCCAAGCTCGGCTCCGAGCGGGAGTCGCTCATCGGGACCATCCGGGGGGTCGGCTACCGCTTCGACGGACCACGGGGCGCGGACCGCTGAGGGCCGTGCCACACTGTCGCTCTATGTCCGGCACGAGGCCCGTCATCGAGGAGCTCCCCGCGCTGCCCGGAGCGCTGTCCGGCGACGTCCTGGCCCTGGCCCACCGGGCCGCCCAGCACGACGGCGTGCGACCGCTGTCCGAGCAGACCGTCCTGCAGGCGCGCCGGCTGCCGCAGGAGGAGCTGGTGGGCACCAGCACCCACCTGGTCGTCGTCGCCGAGGACCCCGCCGGCGCCGGGGCCGGCCTGCCCGGGTCGGCGGCCGCCCCCACCGGGCCGGTGCTGGCCTACGGCCACGTCGACGCCAGTGACCCCTCCGCCCCGTCCGCCGAGCTGGTCGTCGACCCCTCCCGGCGCCGGCAGGGGGTCGGGGGGATGCTCCTGGACCACGTGCTCCGACGCTGGCCCGGGGTGCGGCTGTGGTCGCACGGCGACCTGCAGGACGCACGGCGCCTCTACACCTCGCGCCAGCTCAGCGTGGTCCGCGAGCTGTGGCAGATGTCCGGCCGCTGGCCGGCGAGTGGGCCGACCTGCCCGACCACGACGTGGAGCTGCCCGAGGGCCTGGCGGTGCGCCCCTTCCGGGTCGGCCACGACGAGGAGGCCTGGCTCGCCGTCAACGCCCGCGCCTTCGCCGGCCACGCCGAGCAGGGACGGATGACGCTGACGGACCTCGCAGAGCGCCGGGCCGAGCCGTGGTTCGACCCGCACGGCTTCCTCATCGTCGAGGACCGCACCGGCGCGACGTCGACGGCAACCCCCGGATCGCCGCCTTCCACTGGACCAAGGTGGAACCCGACGACCGCTCCACCGGCGAGGTCTACGTCGTGGGCGTCGACCCGGACTACCAGGGCCGGGGCCTCGGCACGGCCGTCACCCTGCTCGGCCTGCAGCACCTGCGGGCCGTCGGGGTGAGCACCGCGCACCTCTACGTCGACGGGGACAACCCGGCGGCCATCGCCACCTACCACCGGCTCGGCTTCGAGCGGTCGGCGATCGACGTCATGTATGCCGCCGGAGCCGCGGAGGCGTGAGCCCGGACGATCGCATGGTCCGGGCGGCCGGGGTCGTCCCCGTGCGGTGGCGCGACGGTGCGCTGCAGGTCGCCCTCGTCCACCGGCCCAAGTACGACGACTGGTCCTGGCCGAAGGGCAAGCTCGACCACGGTGAGCACTTCGCGGTCGCCGCCGTCCGGGAGACGTTCGAGGAGACCGGCCTGCAGGTCCGGCTCGGGCGTCCGCTCCCGGACGTCCGCTACCCGCTGCAGAGCAACGGGCAGGTCAAGCTGGTGCGCTACTGGGTGGCGGAGGTCGTCGGGGGCCACGGGCGGCTGGAGCACGAGGTCGACGAGGTCGCCTGGCTCTCGCCCACGCTCGCCGCCCGCCGGCTCAGCTACGACCACGACCGGGCGCTGCTGGACACCGTGGTGGAGCTGCATACCGCGGGGCGGTTGCGCAGCTGGCCGCTGCTGCTGGTGCGGCACGCCCACTCGGTGCCCCGCGGGGACTGGGACGGACCGGACGCCCGGCGTCCCCTCAGCCGCGCCGGTCGGCGACGCGCCGAGGGCCGCATGCGCCAGCTCACCCAGGCCTACGCCCCCACCACGGCGCTCAGCAGCCCGGCCGTGCGGTGCACGGACACCCTGCGCCCCTGGAGCGAGCCCGCGCAGGTGCCGGTGGCGTGCAAGAAGGGCCTGTCGGAGGAGGGTTTCGCGGTCGACCCGACGAAGGTCGACAAGCATCTCGCCCGCGTGCTGGCGGCGGGTGACCCGGCGGTGATCTGCACCCACGGACCCCTGCTGCCCCGGCTGCTCCAGCGGTTGGGCGAGGTCCCCGGCGTGGATCTCGACGTCGGCGACCGTCGCATGCTCATGCGGTTGCGGGACGCACCGATGGACAAGGGGGAGATCCTCGTGTGCACCATGCTCGGTGCCGGCGCCGACGCCCGCGTCGTGGCCGTCGAGCGGCACCGACCTCGCGGTGAGGGGCGGGAGACCTCTGCGTAGCCCGACCGGCGACGACATATATAAGCATTGACTTATTAAGGGCTGCTGGGCATGATGCCGGGCATGGAGACCTTCGACGTGCTGGGCGACCCGGTCCGCCGGAGGCTGCTCGAGCACCTGGCCTCCTGCGGCGAGCTGACGGCCGGGGGCCTGGTGAGCCTGGCGCGCGAGGAGTTCGGGATCAGCCAGCCGGCGGTCTCCCAGCACCTGAGGGTGCTGCGCGACGCGGGCCTGGTCAGCGTGCGCACCGAGGGCACCCGGCGGATCTACATCCTGCGCGGCGAGCCGCTCGCCGAGGCCGAGCGCTGGCTGGCCGACCTGCGCGGCTTCTGGTCGCAGCGGCTCGACGCCCTCGGGACCGAGCTGGCCCGTGGGCGGCGCGCGGCACGCCATACCCGCTCGACAGAGACCACCGACAGACGACGCGGCGTCCGCCGCGCACGAGACCAGGAGGATGGCATGAAGGACCTGATGGAGGAGCTCACGATGGTGCAGCGGCGGGTGGCGGACGGGCAGGTGCCGGCCGGGGCGGCCCGGGTGATCTCCCTCTCGCGGACATATGCCGCGACCGTCGAGGAGGTCTGGGACGCGCTGACGGACGCCGAGCGGCTATCGCGGTGGTTCCTGCCCGTGAGCGGTGACCTGCGGCCGGGTGGGCGCTACCAGTTCGAGGGTAACGCCGGCGGCGTCGTGCGGGAGTGCGAGGGGCCGACGCGGCTGGTGGTCACCTGGGAGATGGGCGAGCCGGGGCCGGCGGACACCTCGTTGGTGGAGGTCCGGCTCACGGCGAGCGACACCGGCACGCGGTTGGACCTAGAGCACCGGGCGCAGGTGCCGCCGGAGATGTGGGACCAGTTCGGGCCGGGCGCGGTCGGCGTCGGCTGGGACGGCGCGCTGCTCGGCCTGGCCCTGCACCTGGCGGGTGAGCGGCTCAGCGGGACGCCGGACGAGATCGCGGCCGACCCAGCGGTGATGGAGTTCAACGTCGCCGCGGCACGGCAGTGGGGCCTTGCGCACCGGGCGGCCGGGGCGGACGCGGAGACGGCCGACGCCGGCGCGGAGGCGACGACCTCGTTCTACGTGCCTGCGCAGGGCTGAGGGGGACCCTTCAGCTCGGCGGCGACCGCACAGCCAGAGGATTGTGTGTGCCGGGCCGGGAGCGCCTCTCGGCGCGGGGCCGCTCGTGGCGGCGAATGTTGGAGCCCGGGGCTGCCGCGGCCCGGCACACGGTAGAGACTAACCCGCTTCCCCGCCGAGATGTTCCTGAGCGTTCCTGTGTCCGCCGCCACACCGACGCCGCCACGCCGGCCGCCGGCCGCCGGACGCCCGCCGCGTGGCGGGCGCGGGCCGTCAGTGCAGGTCGCCCTTGCGCCAGAGCCTGGCGCAGGCGGTGAGGTCGTCCGCGGTGTCCCGCAGCCGGGCCGCCCGTCGGCCGCGGTCGTCCCCCTGTCCCTCCGCGGCGGGGTCGGCCAGACCCACGGCCATGACGTGGCAGAAGGCGGAGGCCCGCTCCAGCGCGACCGCCAGGTCCCCCGTGAAGACACCGGTGAGGATCTCCTCGGTCAGCCGGCCCAGCGCCGAGGGCGTGGGCGGCTCGGCCACGCCCGCGATCGCGCGGTAGACCTCCGTGTGCGCCGCGCCGGCGGTGAACTGGCGGCCGACCTCCCCCGGCGACCGGCGCACCCACTCGTGCAGCAGGTAGAGCCGCCACAGGGCCCCGGGCAGGGTCCGGGCCGGGCGGTCGGCCCACATCTCCGCGACCGTGGCCAGCCCCAGCTCCTCGACGAGGCTCACCAGGCGCGCCGTGAGCTGCGGGTCGCCGCGGCCGTCCCGCCCGCGCCCGACGACCAGCTCGGCCGTGCGGTGCGCGGCCTCCGCCGCCTCCAGGGGGTCCACGCCGCCGGCCACGTCCTCCAGCACCTCGGAGGGGCGCAGGGTGGGCCGGTGGAACGGCCTCCGACCCGGCTCCCGGCTCATGCCGCGTCACCTCCGCGCAGGACGGCCACGCTGTCGGGGCCCAGCAGCACGGTGGGACCGTCCTGGTCGACGTCGCCGAAGGTGGTGAGCACCCGCGCGCCGGTCCCGACCGCCACAGGGGTGCGTCCGCTGCCCCCGAGGGTGCAGATCACCCGGACGTCGCCGCGGACCACGGTGATGACCTCCCCGCCTGCTCCGCCGGGCGCGGGGGCGCGGTCGACCTCCCCCCCGGCGAGCGGCGTCGAGGTCAGGCCAGGCTCGGACCTGCGCAGGAGCAGCAGGTCGCGGTAGAAGGCGAGCACCTCGGCGTGGCCGGGATCGGCGACCTCGTCCCAGTTGAGCACCGAGGCGGCGACGGTCGCGGCGTCCTGCGGGTCCGGCACCTGGCCGGACCACCCGTGCTCGGCGAACTCCGCCTGCCGACCGGTCCGGATCGACTCCGCCAGCCACTCCTCGTCGTGGTCGGTGAAGTACTGCCACGGGGTCGAGGCGCCCCACTCCTCACCCATGAAGAGCATCGGGGTGTAGGGCGAGGTGAGCAGCAAGGCCGCGCCGATGGCGTGGCGGCCCGGGCTGATCGTGTGGTGGATCCGGTCGCCGACGGCGCGGTTGCCGACCTGGTCGTGGGTCTGCAGCGAGGCGACGAACCGCCACCCCGGGGTGACCTCCGGGTCCACCGGGCGCCCGTGCCGTCGACCACGGAAGGTCGAGAAGGACCCGTCGTGACGGAACGGCGTGCGGGCCAGCACCCGGGGCAGCACGTCCGCGTCGGCGAAGTCCGCGTAGTAGCCCTGCGTCTCACCGGTCAGCAGCACGTGCAGGGCATGGTGGACGTCGTCCGCCCACTGGCCGTGCAACCCCGTCCCGCCGCTGCCGCCTGGGCCGCGGGGGGCCACGGTCGCGGGGTCGTTGCGGTCGGACTCGGCGACCAGGGTCCGGGGTATGCCGCTGCGCGCGGCGATCTCGTCGGCGACCTCGGCCATCTCCTCCAGGACGTGCCGGGCCCGGTCGTCGTGCAGCGCGTGCACCGCGTCGAGCCGCAGCCCGTCGAGGTGGTAGTCCTCGAGCCACATCCGCACGTTGTCGAGGACGAAGTCCCGCACCCCGTCGCTGTGCGGCCCGTCGAGGTTGACCGCCTGGCCCCAGGGGGTGTGGTGCCGGTCGGTGAAGTAGGGGCCCACCTGGCCCAGGTAGTTGCCGCTGGGGCCGAGGTGGTTGTAGACGACGTCGAGCCAGACGGCCAGGCCCCTGGCGTGGGCGGCGTCGACGAAACGGGCCAGCCCGTCCGGGCCGCCGAAGGCCTCGTGCACGCCGTAGAGCGCCACCCCGTCGTAGCCCCAGCCGACCCGGCCGGGGAAGGGCGCGACGGGCATCACCTCGACGACGCTCACCCCCAGGTCGACGAGGTGGTCCAGGCGCTCCAGGGCGGCCTCGAAGGTGCCTTCCCGGGTGAAGGTGCCGACGTGCAGCTCGTAGACCGCGGCGCCCTCGAGCGGCACCCCCGACCAGTCCTGGTCGGTCCACGCGAAGGAGGTGAGGTCGACCAGCTGGCTGGGGGCGTGCACCCCGTCGGGCTGACGCCGGGAGCGCGGGTCCGGGACGGGGTCGCCCCCGTCGACGCGGAAGGCGTAGCGCCCGTCGCCGGGCTCGGCCTCGACCTGCCACCAGCCCTCCTCCGCCCGGGTCATCGGGACGGCGACGGATGAGTCCGCGCCCAGGCGCAGCTCGACCTCGGAGGCCTCGGGGGCCCACAGGCGGTAGGTGTGCCCGGCGCCCCCCGGCCGCTGGCCGTCGTCAGGTCGGTGGTGGTCGGGTCGCTGGTCGCCGCCGGGGCGGACGTCGTCGTCGGGTCGCAGGTCGTCGCTCACCGGGGTCCTTCCTCGAGGTCACGGGCCCGCACCAGCAGGGCCACGGGTGCTGTCGCGAAGACGTCGACGGCTGCCGCGCCGTCCTCCCCGACGTGGTGTTCCGCACCGGTCAGGGCGTCCCGCCACAGGTCCGGCGGCAGGGGGATGCGGGTGTCCCCCAACCCGCCGGCCGCGCCCAGGGCGCGCGGAGCACGGATGGTGAGCGTGGCGGCCACCCCGCCCCGCACGAAGCCGAGCACGTGCGGCCCGGCGTCCACCGGGGTGTAGCCGGCACCGGGGCCGTAGGCCTGCGGCAGCCAGGACCGCAGGCGCAGCACCCGGGAGCGCAGCCAGAGCACCTCGTCGGCGAGGTCGTGCGGCCGGCCCTCGGCGTCCAGCCGGCGCAGCCGCTCGAGCCGCTCGTCGAAGTCCACCGGCCTGCGGTTGTCCGGGTCCACCAGCGCCAGCCCCGCCGCCTGGTAGGTGTCGGGGACCCCGGGCAGCGTCAGCTGGACCAGCTTCTGGGTGAGGGTCAGGGTGCGGATCGTCTGCTCGTTGTCACGGACCGCGGCGGCGATGGCGGTGCTGACCTCGCCCTCGTGCGAGACCATCTCGTCGGCGAGCGCGAGCACCCTCGCCTCGTAGTCGTTGTCCGGCTCCACCCAGGTGCTGTGCAGCTTGGCCTCCCGCACCGCCTTGGTGAGGTAGGCGTGCAGGCGGTGCGGCTCGACCCGGCCCGCCCCCACCAGGGTCTGCCAGACGAGGTGGGCGGTGGGCGCGTCGACACCGTGCCGCTGGGCGGCGGCCGCACCGGCGGCGGACAGGGCCCGCCAGGCCTCGGGGTCCCCCGCGACGGCGAGGATGCGAGCCCGCACGTCCTCGCTGCGCTTGGTGTCGTGGGTCGACAGCGTGGTCATGCCCAGGGGCCAGTGCTGCGCCTGGTGCACCGCCCAGGAGTGCAGGGTCGCGACCTCCGGCGTCTCCCCGGCCCGGGGGTCGGCGCCGACCTCGTTGAGCGCGACGAGCCGGTGCCAGCGGTAGAACGCGGTGTCCTCGATCCCCTTGGCCATCACCGGGCCGGTCGTCTGCTGGAAGCGCACGCACAGGTCGGCGGCGGCGACCGGGTCGACCACGCTGACGTCCGGCCGGCGCAGCAGCTGGGCCAGCTCGACGAGCTCGCCCTCCAGGTCCGGCCGGTTCGCCCGGGCCCGCTCCACCGCGTCCAGGAGCGGCCGCTCCAGGTCCGGGTCGGGGGTCTCCCCGGGCCGGATGTAGGCGCGGTAGACGTGCACGTCCACGAGCAGCTCGGTGAGGGCGGCCCGCAACCGGTGCTCGTCGGCGTGCGGGAGCGCCTCCCGGGCCCGGCGCACCAGCCGCGACACCTCGGGCTGCAGGAGGGCCTCGACGGCCTGCCGCTTGCACCGCTCCACCTCGACGTCCAGGTCCGGCTCGCCGCCGGTGGCGAACCACGCGGTGCTCACCACGTCCGCGGTGGTGGGGTCGACCAGCGCCCCGAGCACGGCGGCGTTCGCGTCATACCCGGTCGTGCCCTCGCACGCCCAGGCGGAGGGGAGGCGCTCGGCGCCCTCGAGGATCTTCTCGACCCAGACCGGGGTGCCGGGGCGCAGCTGCTCGCGCAGCATCGCCAGGTAGCCGCCCGGGTCCGCGAGCCCGTCCGGGTGGTCGACCCGGAAGCCGTCGATGACGCCCCGGTGGTGCAGGTCCAGCAGCTCCGCGTGCGTCGCCGCGAAGACGTCGGGGTCCTCCACCCGGACCCCGATGAGACCGTCGACCTCGAAGAAGCGCCGGTAGTTGAGGACCTCGGCCGCGTCCTGCCAGTGGCCGAGCACCCAGTGCTGGGCCTCCAGGAGGGCCGGGAGGTCGTCGGTCAGGTGCTCGGTGCCCTCGGCGACCGGCAGGACGTGCTCGAAGTAGCGCACCACCGGCCTCCCGACCGCCGGGCCCTCGTCGTCCCGGCCGGTGGACACCTCGATCTCCCCTGCCTCCAGGGCCTCCTCGAGGGACTGGCCGAGCAGCGGAAGCCCGAAGCGTCCGCCCAGGTGCTCCCAGTCCACGTCGAACCACCCGGCCCGCTCCGAGGCCGGGCCCTCCCGCAGGACCTGCCACAACGGGGCGTTGCGCCAGAACGGCGAGACCAGGGCCATGTGGTTGGGGACGATGTCCACGACGACGCCCATGCCCCGCTCGTGGACCGCGGCGGCCAGCCGCTCGAGCCCCTCGCGACCGCCGATCTCCGGGTTGACCCGGGTGTGGTCCAGGACGTCGTAGCCGTGGTCGCTGCCCGGGACGGCGGTCAGCACCGGCGAGAGGTAGACGTGGCTGGCGCCGAGCTCCTCCACGTAGGGCAGGGCGGCGAGAGCGTCGTCGCAGGTGAAGCCGGCGTGCAGCTGCAGGCGGTAGGTGGCGGTGAGCGGGCGGCGTTCGCGGGCCTCAGATGTGGTCATGTCCGCTCCAGTGTCTCAGGAGCGGCGCGCGGCGCATCCGGTGAAGGCTCCCCGCCGGGGGACGGACGTCGCACCGCTCCGGTGGGACTCCGGGAGGACGGGTCGGGGCCGAGGACGGGTTGGGGCCGAGGACGGGTCGGGCGGGATGGGATGGAGGGTATGCACGCTCCCGCACCGCATGAACGGTCGTCGGGCGTGCATGCGGTGCAGGAGCGTGCATCTCCGGTGCCGCCCCACGCCGGGCGGGCGGCACCGGGTCGGACCGGGCCGATCAGGCGGTCGGGTCCTGCGGCTGCAGGGTGAAGCCGACCCCCTCGGGGGTCTGGGCCGCGTCCAGGGTCTGGTCGGCCAGCGCGGGGACGGTGTCCTCGGCCACGTAGACCGGGGCCTCGGTGCTGGGCACGGCCTGGTCGGTCGGCTCGGGCTGCGGCACGAGCGCCACCTGGAGCTGGGTCTGGTCCGCGGCCAGCGACAGCCGCAGCCCCGCGGTCTCGGGCAGGCCCTGCTCGGAGGTCAGGCCCTTGACGACGGCCTGGGCGTTCTCGGTGACGGTCAGCATGAAGTTCTCCTTGTCGTCGGTGCGATGACCGGCGGTGGGCCGGTCCGGACGGCCGCGACCGACCACCGCCAGGTGGTGGGTGCGCCCCGTCCCTCGGACGCTCCACCCTGTCCCAGGTCCCCAGGGGTCTGGCAAACGAGAGCTGCTCCGCGGTGGCCGACCGGTCGTGTTTTCGACCGGTCGGGCGGGGATCCCCGGCCTGTCGGCCCTAGCACGGGAGCCTCATCCACCAGGAGCCCTCATGAGCCAGGACAGCCGCCCCACCGACGATGCGTTGGCCGAGGACGGGCAGGGGCGCGTGGACCCGGCCGCGGACCGTCCCGAGCCGGAGGTCGTCGACTCCTTCCAGGGCAGCGTCGAGACGGGGGCGGACCGCCTGCACCGCACCTGGCGGGCGCTGCTGACCACCGGCTTCTTCGGCGGCCTCGAGATCGGTCTGGGCATCCTGGCCTACCTGGCGGTGCTGCACGGGACCGGCGACCACCTGCTCGCCGGGCTGGCGTTCGGGATCGGCTTCGTCGCGCTCTACCTCGCCCACAGCGAGCTGTTCACCGAGGGCTTCCTGCTGCCGATCATGGCCCTCTTCGCCGGTCGGGGGACCGCGCCGCAGCTGCTGCGGCTGTGGGGGGTGACCCTGCTGACCAACCTGGCCGGCTGGCTGGTCGTACTGGCCTTCCCCGAGTTCACCGAGGTGCTGACCGAGACCGCACGACACTTCGTCGACGCCCCGCTGGACCTCCGGGCGGTCGCGCTGTCCCTCCTCGGCGGCTTCGTCATCACCGTCCTGACGCGCATGCAGCAGGGCACCGACTCCGACGGCGTCAAGGTGGTGGCCGCCTTCTCCGCCGGCTTCCTCCTGGCCGGTCTGAGCCTGTTCCACTCGGTGCTGGACTCCATCCTCATCTTCGGGGCGATCCACGCGGGGCCCCGGTGAGCTACGCCGACTGGCTGGGGTGGTTCTGGTACGTCGTCCCGCTCGACATGCTGGGCGGCCTCGTCTTCGTCACGAGCCTGCGGCTCATCCGCGCGAGCGAGCTGCCCGAGGCGCCGGGACCGGACGGGGGCACAGAGCACGAGGGGGACGCCCGCTGACACGGCGCGGGGCGCTCGGGTCCGCCGCCTACAGTGAGAAGGTGCCGACGCCCCCCTCCGCCCACGCGTCCTCCCCCGAGCACCCCCTGCGTGCCGAGGCGCGTCGCCGGATCCTCGTCCTCGACGGTGGCTACGGGTCGATGCTCCAGCAGGTCCCGCTCACCGAGGACGACTTCCACGGCGCCGGCCCGGCCTGGGCGGCCCACGCCGGCACCACGCTGCGCGGCAACTTCGACCTCCTGGGGCTGACCCGGCCGGACGTGCTCGCCGAGGTGCACCGCTCCTACCTGCGGGCCGGGGCCGACATCCTCACCACCAACACCTTCAGCGCCACCACCGTCGCGCAGGCCGACTACGGCACCCAGGACCTGGTGCCCGACATGAACGCCGCCGCCGCCCGGGTCGCGCGCCGGGTCGCCGACGAGGTGCAGGCCGAGGACGGCCGTCCGCGCTGGGTGGCCGGCTCCCTGGGGCCGACCAACCGCACGGCCTCCCTCTCCCCCGACGTGGAGCGCCCCGAGTTCCGCTCGATCACCTACGACCAGCTGCGGGAGGCCTACGGCGAGCAGGCCGCCGCGCTCCTGGACGGTGG
Source organism: Ornithinimicrobium flavum (assembly GCF_004526345.1). Classification (NCBI taxonomy): domain Bacteria; kingdom Bacillati; phylum Actinomycetota; class Actinomycetes; order Micrococcales; family Ornithinimicrobiaceae; genus Ornithinimicrobium; species Ornithinimicrobium flavum. The sequence goes on from NZ_CP038213.1 coordinate 3,109,789, forward strand.
CGTCGACCTGCTGCTCGTCGAGACCGTCTTCGACACCCTCAACGCCAAGGCTGCGCTGCACGCGATCGCCGACGTCCAGGCGGCGCGGGTCGCCGCGGGGGCCGCCGACCGTCCCGTCCCCGTCCTGCTGTCCGGCACCATCACCGACGCCTCGGGCCGGACCCTGTCGGGCCAGACGCCGGAGGCCTTCGTCGTGGCCACCGAGCACGTGGACCTGCTCTCGGTCGGGCTCAACTGCGCCCTGGGCGCCGAGGCGATGCGACCGCACCTGCGCGACGTGGCGCGCGCGACCGGCGCCCTCACCTCGGTGCACCCCAACGCGGGTCTGCCCAACGCCTTCGGAGGGTATGACGACACCCCCGAGGAGATGGCCGAGGTCCTCGGGGCGATGGCCCGGGAGGGGCTGCTCAACATCGTCGGCGGCTGCTGCGGCACCACCCCCGACCACATCAGGGCGATCGCCGGGGCCGTGGCCGCGGTGGCCCCCCGCACCCCGCCGGAGGGCACGCCATACCTGCGCACCTCCGGCCTGGAGGCCTTCACGCTCACCCCGGACGTCAACTTCGTCAACGTCGGCGAGCGCACCAACATCACCGGCAGCCCGAGGTTCGCCCGGCACGTCCAGGAGGGCGACTGGGACGCCGCGGTGGCCGTGGCCCGCCAGCAGGTGGAGGCCGGCGCGCAGCTCATCGACGTCAACGTCGACGAGGGCATGCTCGACGGCCCGGCGACGATGACCCACTTCCTCAACCTGCTCGCCGGCGAGCCGGACGTCGCCCGCGTCCCCGTCATGGTCGACTCCTCGCGGTGGGAGGTGCTGGAGGCCGGGCTGCGCTGCCTGCAGGGCAAGGGGGTGGTCAACTCGTTGTCCCTCAAGGACGGTGAGGAGGAGTTCCTCCGGCGCGCGGCGGTCGTGCGCCGCTACGGTGCCGCGGTCGTCGTCATGGCCTTCGACGAGCACGGGCAGGCGGACACCTTCGAGCGGCGGATCGCGGTGTGCGAGAGGGCCTTCCGGCTCCTCACCGAGCCCGGCAGCGGTCTCGCCGACCCGTTCCCGGCCCACGACGTCATCTTCGACCCCAACGTGCTGACGGTGGCCACCGGCATGGAGGAGCACGACCGCTACGCCCTGGACTTCATCGAGGCGACCCGCTGGATCAAGCAGAACCTCCGAGGCGCCCTGGTCTCCGGCGGCATCTCCAACGTGTCCTTCTCCTTCCGCGGCAACAACACCGTGCGCGAGGCGATGCACTCGGTCTTCCTCTTCCACGCCATCCGGGCCGGCCTGGACATGGGCATCGTCAACGCCGGGATGCTCGGCGTCTACGAGGACCTCGACCCCGTGCTGCGCGAGCACGTCGAGGACGTGATCCTGGCCCGCCGGCCCGACGCGACCGAGCGGCTCCTCGAGCTGGCCGAGCGGGTCAGGGCGGAGGTCGAGGCGGCCGGACCGGGCGGGGGCGGCCCGTCGGCGGCCGCCACGGCCAGGCTGGCCTGGCGCGACGCCGACGTGACCGAGCGGCTCCGGCACGCCCTGGTGCACGGCATCGACACCTACGTCGTCGAGGACGCCGAGGAGGCCTACCAGCAGCTCGGATCGGGTCTGCAGGTCATCGAGGGCCCGCTCATGGCCGGCATGGACGTCGTCGGCGACCTCTTCGGCGCGGGCAAGATGTTCCTGCCCCAGGTGGTCAAGTCGGCCCGGGTGATGAAGAAGGCGGTCGCGCACCTCACCCCCTACCTGGAGGCCGCGGCGGCGGAGACCGGAGGACGCACCAAGGGCCGCGTCGTGCTGGCCACGGTCAAGGGCGACGTCCACGACATCGGCAAGAACATCGTGGGGGTCGTGCTGGGCTGCAACGGCTACGAGGTCACCGACCTGGGCGTCATGGTGCCGGCCGAGCAGATCCTCGCGGCCGCGGACGAGCTCGGCGCCGACGTCGTCGGGGTGTCCGGCCTCATCACCCCGAGCCTGGACGAGATGGTCTCGCTGGCCACCGAGATGCAGCGCCGCGGGCTGAGCACGCCCCTGCTCATCGGCGGCGCGACCACCTCCGCCGCGCACACCGCGGTCAAGATCGACCCCGCCTACGAGGGCACCGTCGTCCACGTGGTCGACGCCTCCCGGGCCGTCGGCGTGGTTGCCGACGCGATCGGCCACGAGGAGAAGCTCCGCGACCGCGTCGCGCTCACCTACGCCGAGCTGCGCGACCGGCACGCCGCCAAGGACGTCCGGCTGGTGCCGCTGGAGCAGGCCCGGGCGAGCACCCGCGCGGTCTCCGCGCCGGTGCCGGTGGCCCCCTCCAGCCCGGGGGTCCGGGTGCTCGAGCCGTCCCTCGAGGAGCTGGTCGAGGTCGTGGACTGGACCCCCTTCTTCACCGCCTGGGAGCTCCGCGGCTCCTACCCCCGGATCCTGCAGGACCCGAAGGTGGGTGAGCAGGCCCGGACCACGTGGGCCGACGGCCAGGGCTGGCTGCGGCGGATCATCGACGAGGGCCTGCTCACCGCGCGCGGGGTGGTCGGCCTGTGGCCCGCGGCGCGGGACGGTGACGACATCGTGCTGGACGTGGACGGCGAGCCGGTGCGGCTGCACACCCTCCGGCAGCAGCGCGAGCGCACCCAGGGCGGGTATGCCGCTCTCGCCGACTTCGTCGCCCCGCAGGACGACCACGTGGGTGCCTTCGCCGTCTCGGTCCACGGCGCCGACGAGCTGGCCGCCCAGCTGCGGGAGGAGCACGACGACTACGGCGCGATCATGGTGCAGGTGCTCGCCGACCGGCTGGCGGAGGCCTTCGCCGAGTGGACCCACCGCGAGGTGCGCACGCGACTGTGGGGCTACGCGCCGGACGAGGACCTCCCGGTCGAGGACCTGGTCAAGGAGCGCTACGACGGCATCCGCCCCGCGCCCGGCTACCCCGCGCAGCCGGACCACACCGAGAAGGTCACCCTGTGGGAGCTGCTGGACGCCGAGCGGGCGGCCGGGATGCGGCTCACCGAGCACGGGGCCATGTGGCCCACGAGCGCGGTCTCCGGTCTGCTCCTGGGACACCCGGAGTCCCGCTACTTCGCCGTCGGCCGGATCGACCGCGACCAGCTCGAGGACTACGCCGCCCGCAAGGGCTGGTCGGTGGCGGAGGCCGAGCGCTGGCTCGGCCCGCTCCTGCGCTGATCCTCCTCCCGGGCCGGCGCCCCTGCCGGGTCGAGGAGGGGACCGCGTCGGCCGGGCACGCCGGCCGGTGTCCGTCGCGGAATCACGATCGGGCAAAGAAGCGATCACGATCTGATCACAGAACGGCTCTCAGTTGGATTTTCGGGCCGCGACCGTCCTAACGTCGAAAAGCGGTTCTTTTCCCCGGCACCCCTGTGGCGGCCCCTCTGACGACCCGTGCCACGCCCGCACCCGCTGCCGAAGAGCCCTGTCCTGAGCGACCCCTGACACCGGAGGAACTCGATCTCGTGAACATTCTTGCTGCGGAGCACCTGTTCAAGATCTTCGGTCGTCGACCCCATCGCGGGGTGGACGCCCTGCGGCGCGGCGCCGACCGCGAGGAGCTGCGCGCCCACGGCCTGACAGCTGCGGTCGTCGACGCGTCCTTCGAGGTCGCGGCCGGTGAGATCTTCGTGGTGATGGGGCTGTCCGGCTCGGGCAAGTCGACGCTCATCCGGATGATCAACGGTCTGCACCCGGCCACGGCCGGCGAGGTGGTCATCGAGGGGGAGAACCTCGCCGCGCTCAAGGGGGACGACCTGCGCCGGGTGCGGCGGGAGAAGATCTCCATGGTCTTCCAGCACTTCGCTCTGCTGCCGCACCGCACCGTCGGGGAGAACGCCGCCTACGCGCTCACCGTGCAGGGGGTCAACCGGGCCGACCGGGAGGCCCGGGCGGCCCGGGCCCTGGAGATGGTCGGGCTGGCCGGTTGGGGCGGGTCGATGCCCGCCGAGCTGTCCGGGGGTATGCAGCAGCGGGTCGGCCTGGCCCGTGCGCTGGCGGCCGAGACCGACATCATGCTCATGGACGAGGCGTTCAGCGCCCTGGACCCGCTCATCCGCCGCGAGATGCAGGACCAGCTGGTGGACCTCCAGCAGCGGCTGGACAAGACGATCGTCTTCATCACCCACGACCTCAACGAGGCGATGCGGCTGGGCGACCGGGTCGCGATGATGCGCGACGGTCGGATCGAGCAGGTCGGGACCGCCGAGCAGATCCTCAACGACCCGAAGAACGACTACGTGGCGCAGTTCGTCCAGGACGTGGACCGCGCCAAGGTGCTGACCGCCGGTGCGGTGATGGAGCCTCCGGCCGTGGTCATCGGCGCCGAGCAGGGGCCGCGCCAGGCGCACCGGCTCATCCGTGAGCACCAGCTGGGCGCGCTCCCCGTCGTCCGGCGCGACCGGACCCCGGTCGGTGTCGTCCTGCCGGGTGAGATCGCGGCCGCCGTCCGGGAGGGCCGCGACCGGCTGCCGCTCACCGAACGCAGCGCGACCACGGTCGGGCTCGACACACCCCTGGGCGACCTGCTCGCCGACGCCGCACGCCGCGAGAGCCCGTTGCTCGTCGTCGACGACGCCGGCCGCCTCGCCGGGCTCATCCCCCAGGTCACCCTCCTGGCCGCCCTCTCCCACGAGCAGGTCGACCCGCTCCCGACCCCGGCCGGTGGCCCGCCCAGCTCGACCGACCCCCTGACCGACGACACCGAGGTGGTGGCCCGATGAGCACGACCGACGACAGCCTGCTGCCCCGCGTCCCGATCGGCGCCTGGGTCGACGGCCTCTTCGACTGGATCGACGACAACCTCAGCGTCCTGCTGCAGCTCTTCCGGGACGTGATGACCTGGGTCGTCAACGGCCTCGTCGACCTCCTCATGTGGCCGCCGGCCCTGGTGATGGTCGCCGTCCTCGCCCTCGTCGCCTGGCTGGTCGCGTCCTGGCGCCTGGCCCTGGGGACCGCCCTCGGCTTCGCGCTGATCATCTCGATGGGCATCTGGCTGCCCGCGATGCAGACGCTGGCGCTGGTGATCGTGGCCACCCTCGTGGCGATCGCGATCGCCGTGCCCCTGGGGGTCCTCGCCGCGCGGAACGACACCGTGAGCGCGCTCGTCCGCCCCGTGCTGGACTTCATGCAGACGATGCCCGGCTTCGTCTACCTCATCCCCGCGGTGACCTTCTTCTCCATCGGCCTGGTGCCCGGCATCTTCGCGACCATCATCTTCGCCCTGCCGCCCGGGGTCCGGCTCACCGAGCTCGGCATCCGGCAGGTCGACCGGGAGACGGTCGAGGCCGGGCACGCCTTCGGCGCCTCCTCCGGCCAGATCCTCCGCGGGATCCAGCTGCCGCTGGCCGTGCCCACCATCCTGGCCGGGGTGAACCAGGTCATCATGCTGGCCCTGTCGATGGCCGTCATCGCCGGCTTCACCGGGGCCGACGGGCTCGGCAAGCTCGTCGTGGAGTCCATCGCCCGGCTCAACACGCCGCTCGGCGTCGAGGCCGGTGTCGGCGTGGTGATCCTCGCCATCTTCCTCGACCGCGTCACCGCCGCCCTGGGCGACCCCGGCAAGCACCCCCGGTCCCTGCTGGCCCTCGCGCGGTCCCGCCGCGCCGGCGACCGCTCCGGGCGGCAGCCGTCCGCGACGGACCCCGCGGGCACGAGCACCGTCGCCGACCGCTCCACCGTCTGAGCACCCCACCCCATACCCGACCACCCGAACCCGATCGAGAGGAACAGATCAGATGAGGACCACGACCGACCGCACCCGCCGCACCACCCGCACGACGGGGCTCGTGGCGGCCCTGTCCGCCGGCAGCCTGCTGCTCGCCGCCTGCGGGGGCGACGCCGAGCCCGCCGGCGACGACCCCGGTGCCGAGGGCCCGTCCGGCACGATCACCCTGGGCTTCCTCCCGTCCTGGACCGACGGCCTGTCCACGGCCTACCTGCTGGAGAACCAGCTGGAGCAGATGGGCTACACCGTCGAGATGGAGACGCTCACCGAGCCGGCCCCGCTCTACGCGGGCCTGGCCAACGGCGACGTCGACATGTACCCCTCGGCCTGGTCGGAGGTCACCCACGCCGACTACATGGAGGAGTACGGCGACAGCATCGAGGACCTGGGCAGCTACTACGACAGCGCGGTGCTGACCATCGCCGTGCCGGAGTACGTCGACATCGACTCCCTGGAGGAGCTGGCCGACAACGCAGACCGCTTCGACGGTCAGGTCATCGGCATCGAGCCGGGGGCGGGCCTGACCCGCGTCACCAACGAGAGCGTCTTCCCGACCTACGGGCTGGACGCGGAGTTCGAGCTGGTCACGTCCTCCACGACCGCGATGCTCACCGAGCTGCGCAACGCGGTGGAGAACGAGGAGGACATCGTCGTCACCCTGTGGCGCCCCTTCTGGGCCAACGCCGAGTTCCCGGTCAAGGACCTGGAGGACCCCGAGGGCGCCCTGGGCGAGCCGGAGGCCCTGCACTTCCTGGGCCGGGAGGGCTTCGCCGAGGAGTTCCCCGAGGCCGCCGAGTGGATCGGCCAGCTGAGCCTGGACGACGACCAGTACGGCTCCCTGGAGGACCTGGTCGTCAACGAGTACGGCGAGGGCCGGGAGGCCGAGGCGGTCGAGGCCTGGATCGAGGAGAACCCCGACGCCCTGCCGGAGCTGCCCACCGCCAGCTGACCTGAGGCTCGCCTCTCCCGCACCACCGCGCGCCCCCGTCGATCCCGGTCGGCGGGGGCGTCTCGCGTCCCGACGCCGGGGCCGACCAGCACGGCGTCACGTCATACCGGCTCGGCAACCTGCACCAGGAGCGTTCGGCCGACCAGGCCGACCGTGCGGCTCAGACTGGCGCGGAACTCCTCCTGGAGCAGCGGTGCCGCGCGCAGGGCCCACAGCACCTCGCTGTTGACCCAGGCGGCCTCCCGCGCCCGGGCGACGCTCCACGACCCGACGAGCGTCAGCAGCGGCGTCAGCTCCCGGTCCACCTCGAGGGCGATCCCGTCGAGGAAGGACTGGCGCACCTGCTCGTGGACCTCCGCCAGCACCGCGCTGACCTTGTCGTAGTCCGAGCGCACCTGCCGCGTGGTCGGGTCGATGCCGAGCTGGCGGCAGGTGGTGACGACCGCGACCGGCAGGTCGTGGTTGATGTGGGCGTTCATGCCGGCGACGGCGAACTGGATCGGTGCCAGGGCCGTGCGCCGGCTCGCGAGGACCGGCTCCCAGCAGGGGGGCGGGACCAGACCGACCCGGTCACCGTGGACGGCGTCGAGGTAGAGCTGGGCGAAGACGACGTCGAGCCGCTCCATGAACCGGTCGTCGGCGAAGTAGCCCTCGTGGAGCCGTTGCTCGACGAGCTCGGTCACCTGCAGGTACATCCGGTTGAAGTGCCACACGCCGTCCCCCCGGTCCAGCTCGGTGTCGAGGGCGCGCAGCGCGGCGACGACGGACGCGACGTCCGGCAACTGGCCCGCGGGGACCGGCTCCTCCCGCCGCATACGGCCCGGCAGCAACGGCAGCGGCGGCAGAGACGGAAGGCGGAGCGTGGCGCGGACGGTGTCGAGCAGGTCGCGGAGTCCCATGGCCGATTCGACCACCCCGCAGGGGTGTGCGGCAACGGTCCAGGGGTGCGGCGACGGCTCAGGGGTATGCGCGGCGACGGCTCAGGGGCCGCGGCGCAGACCTGCCGCGAGCACCCAGACCAGCGGCAGGACGGACGCGAACATGAGCAGACGTCCCGTCCCCGGGTCCGACGCCGTGAGGATGGCGCCGGCGAGGAGCAGCGCGGCGAAGACCAGCACGCCGTTCGTGCGGGACACCGTGCGCTCCAGGCGCCTCACCTGGGACGACAGGAGGGGCGTGGCGATCCTGAGCTCGCCCCGCTCGGCCAGCGTCAGCACCCGGTCGGCCCGACGCGGCAGGACGAGCGCGAGGCGGGCCAGCGCCATGGCCTCGGACAGGACGGTCTGCGGGAGCCCCTGGCGCTCGTCGTCCAGGAGCTGCCCGGCGTAGGGGGTGATGGTGGCCCAGACGTCGAACTCCGGGTCGAGCCCGGTGCAGATGCCCGACAGGATCCCGAGGGACCGGCCGAGCAGCAGGAGGTTCTCAGGCACCTGGAACGGCAGCTCCAGCAGCAGCTCCCGGAACTGCAGGCCGAAGCGGATCAGCTCCTCGGGGTCGATCTGCTGCAGCTCGTCCATCCGCAGCCCGCCGAACCGGTCGAAGACCTGCTCGACGGCGGCCTCGATCGAGGCCAGGTCGGCGGTCGGCAGCAGCACCCCGAGCCGCGTGAGCCCCGAGACCAGGCGGGCGCTGTCGCGCAGACCGGCGGCGATGACGAGGTCCCGCAGCCCGGTGCGCAGCTCGTCCGGCACCTCTCCCATCATGCCGAAGTCGATGTAGGTGAGGGTCCAGCCGGGCTCGTCGTCCGCGGCGTCCGGGGACGGGCTGACGAAGAGGTTGCCCGGGTGCGGGTCGGCGTGGAAGAAGCCGTCGGTGAAGATCTGCTGGAGGAAGGTGTCGGCGAGCAGCTGGGCCACCTCGGCGCGGTGGATGCCGGCCGCGGTGATCGCCGCGTGGTCGGCGAGCTTGACGGCCGAGACGTCCTCGAGGGTGAGCAGACGGCGCCCGCTCAGCTCCCACACGACCCGCGGGACGCGGACGTGGGGGTCGTCGGCGAAGTTGCGCGCGAAGGTCTCGGCGTTGGCGCCCTCGGCCAGGTAGTCGACCTCCTGCAGTGTCGTGGCCGCGAACTCCTCGAGCAGGGCCCGCACGTCGGCGCGCTCACGGATGGGGCGGTAGCGCTCCATCCAGCCGCCGACCCGACGCAGCGCCGAGAGGTCGACCTCGATGACGCGCTGGATGTGAGGCCGTTGCACCTTGACCACGACGTCGGCGAAGCCCTCCTGCGCGGCGTCGGCCGGGCGGAGTCGTGCCCGGTGCACCTGCCCCAACGACGCGGCGGCCAGGGGGGTGGTGTCGAACCACGCGAAGTGCTCCTCCAGCGGCACGCCGAGCCCCGACTCCGCCACCGCCCGGACCTCCTCGAGGTCCTCCGGCGGCACCTCGTCCTGGAGCCCGGCGAGCTCCCGCGTGATCTCCGGGGGCAGCACGTCCAGGCGGGCCGAGAGGAACTGGCCCACCTTGATCATCAGCCCACCCATGGAGACGGCGAGGCCGCGGAAGCGCAGGGCGGCGCGCCGTCCCCGCTCGGTGCGCGTGCGCGCCGCGAGGCGTCCCAGACCGAGCCGACGCAGCACGATCTCCCACCAGATGAAGGAGACCGTCACCCGCGCGAAGAAGAGCACGATGCGCCGGTAGCGGGCGCGCAGGTCCGCGTCGGTCATCCGGTGCCCGCCGTGGACGGGCGGGGGTGGGAGCGCTGCAGGATGACGGCCCTTCCTGGTCGGCAGCGACAGGTCGCCACCTGCCGGGAAGGTACCACCGGTCGCTGGGGCCGGCGCCCGGCCCGCGACCGGCCGACACCCGTCCTCCTGAGACACTGGGGTCCGATGACCTCCACCCAGTCCCGCGTCTCCGTCGAGTTGGTGCCCCGCAGCGCCGAGTCCCTCGCCGGCGAGGTGCGGGACGTCGTGGCCGGGCTGCCGTGGGTCGACACCATCAACGTGCCGGACCTGCTCAAGTTCGACCTGCGCAGCTGGGACGCGTGCGGGGTCGTCCGCGGGGCGACCGCCCGGCCCGACGGCACCGCATACCCCGTCATCCCGCACGTGCGCGCCGCGGACGTCGACCCCGACGCCCCGCTGCCCATGGCCGGGGCTCTCCGGGAGCACGGAGTGCAGGAGGTGCTGGTCGTGTCCGGCGACGACGCCGACTACTTCACCCACCGCACCTACCCGGTCGACGCCGTCGACGTCATCCGGCGCTTCCGGGCCGAGCTGCCCGAGGTCAGGGTCTACGCCGGGCTCGACCCCTACCGGCAGGGCATCGCCCAGGAGATGCGCTACCTGGAGCGCAAGCTGTCCGCCGGGGCCGCCGGCATCTTCACCCAGCCCTTCTTCGACACCGCGCTGATGGCCGCGTGGGCGGGGGTGCTGCCCGACGACCTGCCGGTGTGGTGGGGCGCGACGACCGTCACCACGCCGGGGGCGCTGGGCTACTGGCGACGGCGCAACCTGGTGGCCTTCCCGACCGACTTCGACCTCACCCTGGACTGGCAGCGCACCTTCGCCCGCCGGGCCGTGGACTTCGCCCGCGAGCGTGGCCATCACGTCTACCTCATGCCGGTGCGCACCTCCGTCGCCGACTACCTCGACGGGCTCCTCTGAGCCGACCGGGTCCGTCGGTGGCCGGTGCCACGATGGCGGTATGACGATCACGGGGCGCCCGGTCGCGGGTGAGGGGGACGGCCGCAGCCGGCGGGCCGTGGTGCTCATCCACGGGATCGGGGAGCAGCGCCCGACCGGGACGCTGCGGGGCTTCGTGGACGGGCTGGACCTCGGTCCGGCGTGGAGCAAGCCCGACCGGGTCAGCGACAACCTCGAGCTGCGGCGGATGTCGGTCTACCGGCACGGCGCGCCGGCCACCGACCTCTACGAGCTCTACTGGGCCCACCACGCCGCCCCCTCCTCCCCCCGGCAGGTCCTCGGCTGGCTGGCGCGGTTGCTGACCCGACGCTCGGCCTGGTCGGGCGGCCCCGCCTCCCCTGCGCTCAACGTGCTGACGGTCCTCGGTGCCGCGGCGCTGGTCATCGCCGTCGTGCTGGCGCTGACGACGGCACGGCGCGAGGGGGTTGCCGCGTGGCTGACCGCGCCTCCCTTCTGGGCGGCCCTGACCGTGGCAGCCGTGCAGTTCCTGGCACAGCCGGTCCTCACCCGACGCCTCGCCGACGCCGAGCGTTACCTCACCCCCGACCCGGGCAACATCGCCGCCCGCACGGCGATCCGCACCGAGGGCCTGACGCTGCTGCGCCGGCTGCACGAGGTGGGGATCTACGACCGGGTCGTCGTCGTCGGCCACTCGCTCGGCTCGGTCATCGGGTATGACGTGCTGCGGCTCTTCTGGGACGAGGCGCGGTGGCCGACCTTCGAGCGGGCCGGCCCGCAGCCGGAGGCCGAGCGCTTCGTGCTGGAGCACGGCGACCCGCTGTCGCTGCGGAGGGGCCAGGTGGAGATCTACCAACGGGTCCAGCACCGGCTCTGGCAGGAGCAGCGTTCGCGCGGCGTGCCGTGGCTGGTGACCGACTTCGTCACGCTGGGCTCACCGCTGGCCCACGGTCGGCTGCTCCTGGAGACGCCCTCGGCGACCCTGACCCGGCGGCAGGACGACCTGGAGCTGCCGACCTGCCCTCCGATGCCCTCGCTCGACCCCGACGAGGGGGACGACCGCGAGGCCACCTTCTACCCCACCGTGCTGCGCAAGGGAGGGCAGGAGCGGGTGGCCCTCGTCGGCAACCACGGTGCCCTCTTCGGGCCGACCCGCTGGACGAACCTCTACGTCCCGGCGTGCGCGGCGGTGTGGGGGGACCCGGTCGGCGGGCCCCTGCGGGAGGTCTTCGGCACCGGCATCCGGGACGTCGCGGTGCACCACTCGGGTCGGCACCGGCGGTGGTGGCACCGGCTGCTCCCCCTCCGCTCGCACCTGCGCTACTGGGCGCCGCTGGACCGCCCGCCGCGGGTGCGGGAGCGCACCGTCGAGGCCGTCCCGGCCCTGCGGGAGGCCATCGGCCTGGGCCAGGTCGACGGGCCACCCCCGGCCTGACCCCACACCAGCGCGACCCGCCCGGTCGGGCAGGAGCGGTCAGCCGGTGCGCTCGGCGTCCTCGAAGGTGCCGGTGACGGTGGCGCCGTCCGCGGTGTGGACGATGCACAGGACCTCGCGGTCGCCGACCGACCAGCTGTCCTCGGTGGGGTAGACGGTGAGGATCTGGAACCGCTCGGACTCCTCGTAGCCCACCCCGACGTAGGTCCGGAACTGGGGGAGGCACTGCGTGTCGACGACGCCGTCGATGACGTCCTGGCCGGGGAAGGGCCCCTCGGGCAGCTCGTAGGCCAGCAGCACCTCCGCGTCGTGCGGCTGGTCGCACGCCACCGTCGGGATCTGCTCGACCTGCCCCTCCTCACCCGGCGGAGGTGCCCCCGCGAGCTCGGCGAGCAGGAGGCAGTCGCCCACGTCGGCCGTCGGCGGCTCGACGGCCGGGGTGGCACACCCGGCCAGCACGAGCGCGACGAGCGACACGGCGTGCGGCAGCGGACGGCGCACGAGGTCTCCTGCGGTCGACGGCGGGGGGACCACACCGTACCGCTGCCGCACCGCGGACCGCTCGCCGAGGCCTCGCGCTCAGAGCCTGCGCAGGGCGGTGGCGAGCAGCACCGGCTCGCCCACGGCGTCCGAGGCGTCGAGGTCGCACTCGGCCTCCACGACCCAGTCCAGGTCGCCCTCGGGGTCGGTGACGGTCTGCTCGACACGCCATACCCGGACCGCCCGCCCGCTGGCGATCCGGGCCCGCTCCCCCGCCACCTGCTCGATGCGCAGGTGCTGGGGGCCGCGCGCGTCGGCGTCCAGGACGACCTGGTCGTGCTCGTCGTAGTAGTCGCCGACGGCCCGGTCCCAGTCCTCGCGCCCCATGAGCGGCTCGTGGGGCGGCTCCGGGAGCAGCGCCACCTGGGCCTCGAGGTCGCCCAGCGCCTCCCACGCGTCCTCGGCGAGCAGCTCCACCCTGCGCCACATGGCGTTGCGCACCATGACCCGGAAGGCCCGCTCGTTGCCCGTGATCGGCCGGACCGGGACGGGCGGCGCCCCCGCGGCCTCGCGCGCGGCGGCCGCGGCGACCAGCTCGGGGTCGGTGAGCGCCTCCCACTCCTCCAGCAGCGAGGAGTCGGTCTGGCGGATCGTCTCGCCCAGCCAGTGGACCAGGTCGTGCAGCTCGGTGGTGTAGGCCGTCTCGGGCACCGTCTGCCGCAGCGTCCGGTAGGCGTCGGTGAGGTAGCGCAGCACGACGCCCTCGGACCGGGCGAGCTGGTAGTAGCCGACGAGCTCGGTGAAGCTCATCGCCCGCTCCCACATGTCCCGGACCACGGACTTGGGCGAGAGCGCGTCCTCACGCACCCACGGGTGCGACTGCCGGTAGATGGTCAACGTCCCCTCGAGCAGCTCGGCGAGCGGGCGCGGCCAGGTCACGTCCTCCAGCTGGGCCATCCGGTCGTCGTACTCCACCCCGTCGGCCTTCATCCGGGCGACCGCCTCCCCCCTGGCGCGGTAGCGCTGGGCGAGCAGGATCGGCATGGGGTCGTCCAGCACCGCCTCGACGACGGACAGGACGTCCAGGGAGTAGGTCGGGGCCTCCCTGTCGAAGAGCTCGAGGGCCGCGAGCGCGAAGGGGGCCAGCGGCTGGTTGAGCGCGAAGTTCTCGGCCACCCCGTCCGCGAGGTCGACGCTGCGCCCGTCCGCCCCGGGCACCGCCCGGCGGGTCAGCACCCCGGTGTCCAGCAGGGACCGGCCCAGGGCGATCGCCCGCCGGGCCAGCCTGGCCTGCATGGCCGGCGTCTCGTGGTTGTCGCGCAGCAGGGAGGCGAGGTTGCGGACCGGATCCCCCTGGCGTGCGACGACGTTGAGGATGGTGGAGTGGTCGACCTTCATCCGGGAGGTCAGCTGCTCCGGCTCGGCCCCGACCAGCTTCTCGTAGGTCTGCTGGCTCCAGGACACGAAGCCCTCCGGAGGCTTGCGCCGCTGGACCTTCTTCTGCTTCTTGGGGTCGTCCCCGGCCTTGGCCAGGGCGCGCGCGTTCTCGATCGTGTGCTCGGGCGCCTGCACCACGACATACCCGGCGGTGTCGTAGCCCGCACGCCCGGCACGCCCCGCGATCTGGTGGAACTCGCGGGCGCGCAGGATGCGCTGCCGGGAGCCGTCGTACTTGGCCAGCCCGGTGAACAGCACGGTGCGGATCGGCACGTTGATGCCGACGCCGAGGGTGTCGGTGCCGCAGATCACCTTGAGCAGCCCGTCCTGGGCCAGCTGCTCCACCAGGCGGCGGTAGCGGGGCAGCATCCCCGCGTGGTGCACGCCGATCCCGGCGCGCACCAGCTGAGACAACGTCCGGCCGAAGCCGGCGGTGAAGCGGAAGGCGCCGATCCGCGCTCGGATCGCCTCCTTCTCCTCGGCGGTCACGAGCCGTGGCAGGGACAGCAGGGACTGCGCCCGCTCCAGGGCCTCCCGCTGGGTGAAGTGCACGACGTAGACGGGGGCCTGCCGCTCCTCCAGCAGCTCGGTGATCGTGTCGGAGATCGGCGTCAAGGCCAGCTCGTCCCGGAAGTGCAGCGGGACGGGACGCTCGGCCCCCGCCACGAGGGCGGTCTCCCGGCCGGTGCGACGCGTGAGGTCACGCTCGAACCGCGTGGTGTCGCCCAGCGTCGCGGACATGAGGAGGAACTGCGCCTGGGGAAGGGTGAGGAGGGGCACCTGCCAGGCCCAGCCGCGGTCGGGCTCGCCGTAGAAGTGGAACTCGTCCATGACGACCATCCCGATGTCGGCCCCCTCGCCCTCCCGCAGGGCGATGTTGGCCAGCACCTCGGCGGTGCACACGATGATGGGCGCGTCGGCGTTGACCGCGGCGTCGCCGGTGAGCATGCCGACGTTCTCGGCACCGAAGGTGCGGCACGCGTCGAAGAACTTCTCGCTGACCAGGGCCTTGATCGGCGCCGTGAGGAAGGCGACCTGGTCGCGGGCCAGCGCCAGGAAGCAGGCGGCGGTGGCGACGAGGGACTTGCCGCTGCCGGTGGGGGTGGCCAGCACGACGTTGCTGCCGGACAGCAGGTGCAGCAGCGCCTCCTCCTGGTGCGGGTAGAGGGAGGTCCCCCGGCCGGCGGCCCACTCGGTGAAGACACGGTGCAGCCGGTCGGGGTCGTCCCCCGCCCCCGGCGGGAGGGCGTCGACGAGGGTGGGCTGGATGGCGGTCGGTGCGTCGGCAGTCATGGAAGCCCCATTGTCCGGTATGACGACGACATCGGGAGCGACGTGGCCCGACCCATCTCCTACGTCATGTGGGATTTGGCTACTCCACCACGGCAGAAAGGTTCCACATCATGCGCACCAGCCGCACCATGGGCACACTCCTCATCGTCCTCGGCCTGATCTTCATCATCGCCGGCGGCGCCACTTACGTCATGGTGAGCCAGGAGCTGAAGAACGCCAACGTCACCGTCGCGGACGACGCCGACTTCCTCGCCGGCGACACGGTCGACGGCCCCTTCTCCGCCTACTCGCAGGCGATGATCATCGACAAGCACGCCCTGGAGTCGACGGGCGGCAAGACCTACGCCGAGCTGGACCGCGAGGACCCGCTGCGCGCCACCGCGATGAACGCCTCCTTCCTGCGCGCCTCGCTGTTCACCTCCGTGGTGTCCTTCGGCGTGGCCACCATGGCGATGGGTGTCGGCCTGGCCTTCATCCTGGGTGGCGTGGGCCTGCGCGCGGTCCCGGCCGCCGTCGGTGACCCCGACCGTCGTCGGGTCGACGCCTGAGTCACAGCCCTGCGAACGGCCGGTCCCCCTCGGAGGGGACCGGCCTTCGTCATACTGGGGCGGTGCTGTCACCCGCTCTGGCCCGCCGCCTGCTCGACACCGGCCTCGTGTGGTCCCCGGTGGCGGGCGACCGCTTCGTCGTCGACCGACCCGGGATGGAGCACGATCTGTTCTACCTCGCGGACATGACGGTGGAGGTCCACACCTTCGTCGGCGGCAGCGTGATCGGCTTCAACGGCGTCGCGGAGTGGGCGCTGGACTCGGTGGCGCTGGAGGAGACGCTGTGGCTGCCGCGGGAGGACCAGCTGCGGGCGGTCCTCGGGCACGACTTCGTCGGTCTGGGCCTGCAGGACGAGGGGTATGCCGTGGTCGCGCTGGTCGACGGGGCCCCGCGGACCTTCGTGCACCGGGACGCCGAGGAGGCCTACGGCCTGGCGACGCTCGAGGTGCTGGCCCACCGGCACTGAGCGACGTCAGTCCTCCCCCGGCCCCCCATCCCGGCGCTCACCGGTGCAGGGCCGGATCTCCCGTCCCAGCACCGCCTCCGCGGTCTGCCGCTCGACGTCGGCGGGGCTGTCCGGGTCGGCGGGATACTGCGGGTGATCTGGGTTCAGCACCAACCCTCGGCGCAGGAACCACCAGGCGTTGAACGGCCCGTGCCCCTCGTGGTGGTACTGCCAGACGGCCCGGGCGAGCGAGGCCCGACTCACCGACTCCTGGACGGTGCCGAGCGTGCGGGTCTGCTGCTCGAGAGCATGGCTCAGGTCACGCACCTCGCGGCGCAGGGCGGCGAGCTCCTCGTGGATGCTGGACATGGTGGCCTCCAGGTGGTTGAGCAGGGCGTGGCGGTCGTCGTGCGACCCGGGGTAGCCATAGGCACGGGCGTAGGCGGTGATCCCGGCCCTGGTGGCCGGGCCGACCTGGCCGGTCCCGCGGAGCCGGGCCAGGCCCAGGGTGGTCAGGTGGTCCTGGACGGCGGACCACTCCTCCTGCACCTGCGGTTCGGGCTGACTGACGGGCATCTGGAGCCCGGTGACGATCCATCGGTCGTCGTAGCGGATGCGCCGGCGCCAGACCCCTCCCCCTCGTCCGGGGTCGGACCCCGCCGGAGCGCCAGGTTGGGGCACGTTGAAGCCGATGACGTCGACGTGCCGTGCCCGGGGATCGTTGCCCTCCACGAGGTCCACGTGGTTGACCTCGTTGGTCTGACGCGGGTCGCCGCTGTCGTAGCGGAACAGCAGCGCGTCCCCGGGCCTCAGTTCCTGCAGCGGGACCCCTCGAGAGCGGTGCTGCTCGAGGATGGCGACGGTCCAGATGAACCCCCGGCGGTGAGGCGCGGTTCCCCCGTGGGTCTGGTGCCCGATCACCCGTCGGGCCTCGTCCTCGCCGAGCGCCTGGTACCAGCACCAGGACCAGCCCGCGGCGCAGAAGTAGGCCCGCTCCCAGTCCTTGCCGTACCAGAGGCCGTAGGGGGTGGCGCCTCCGCGGCCGTAGTGCTTGGTCAGCTCGCCGCGCGCCGCGTCCGTCACCCGCTGACGCAGCGCCACCTCCTGGGTCCGCCGACCCCCCGGCGGGCGCGGCGTCGGGGGGCCGGGGTCGGGTGCCGACCCCACGGACACCCACTCGGGCATCTCCAACGCGTCCGGGGCGATCCCCACCATCCGCACCTCCTCATCCAGTCTGGCGCGGGAGGCCGAGAGGCCGCAACGGTCTCGCCCGTCAGCGGCATACCGGTCAGCGGCGGACCTGAATCTGCGGCGCGTAGAGCTCCATCGCCGCGAGCGCGCGCTCGTGCGCCTCGTCCGTGGACCCGGCGCAGGCGGCGGCGACCACCTCGACGAAGCAGCCCGCGTCCGCCGCGGCCAGGGCGGTCGACAGGACGCAGCAGTCGGTCGCGACCCCGGCCAGGACGAGGTGGGCGTCACGGCCGACGGTGTCGCGCAGGTGCTCACCCCACTTGCCGAAGGTCGGCTCGGAGACCGTGTGGGGCAACCTCAGCTCGGCGATCTCGTCGACCATGTCGAAGAGCGGGTCGTGCGGCGAGCGGTCGGCGAAGGGGAAGCGCTCGAAGTAGGGCACCCAGGAGCCGTGCTTGGCCGGGGGCGGGATCCACCGCGTCTGGACCACGCGGTCCCCGTGCTCGGCCACCAGCTCGGTGATCGGCCCGACGGTCTCCGGGAAACGGGGTGCGCACCACTCGGACGCCGGGTCGGCGAAGATGCGCTGGGCGTCGATGACGACCAGCCAGGGTGCGTGCTGGGTCATCGCCCCACCACCCGGTCCGGCCGGGCGTCGGCCGTGGGGGCGATGCCCGACTCCTGGCGGCGCACGATCGATCGACCGAGGGCCAGCCAGCCGAGGAAGCCGATGGCGAGGGCGACGAGCACCCCGAGGTTGGCCCAGGCCCAGGTGCCCTCCTTGCCCCCGAGGGGGCCGAGCAGGTAGCCCTGCCAGTTGTTCCACGACGCGTCGTCGGCGAACATGTTGATGACGAGGCCCCAGCCGACGAGCGAGCCCACGACCATGAGGGCGATCGCGGTGACGTTCCAGTTGCCGTAGCGTCCGCCCGCGTCGAAGAGCGCGTGCTCGTCGTAGTCCCGGCGGCGCAGGGCCACGTCGGCCATGAGGATCCCCGCCCAGACCGCGATCGGCACCCCGAGGGTGATGAGGAAGCTCTGGAACGGGCCGAGGAAGCTCTGGGCGAAGAAGACGACCCAGATCGTGCCCAGCGTGAGGATGGTCCCGTCGATCGCGGCCGCCGCCGGGCGGGGGACGTTCACCCCGAGCGAGAGCAGGGTCAGGCCGGAGGAGTAGATGCCGAGCACCGCACCGCTGACCAGGGCCAGCACCGCGGCCAGGAGGAAGGGCACGAGGAACCAGATCGGCAGGATGGTCGCCAGCGTCCCGATGGGGTCGTTCACGATGCCCTCCTCCAGCTCGGGGCGGGAGCCGACCAGCATCAGGCCGTAGAGCACCAGGACGACCGGGGCGACGCTCCCCCGAAGGTGTTCCAGAAGGCGATCGCCGCGCCGGACGCGTCCCGCCGCTGGTAGCGGGACCAGTCGGCGGCGATGTTGATCCACCCCAGCCCGAAGCCGGTCATCAGCATGACGAGGGCGCCGACGACGGCGGTGAGCGGGCCGGCCTCCCGAGCCATCACCACGCCCAGGTCGAGGTCGCCCAGGGTCATGGCGATGTAGGCGATGGTCGCCGCGCCGGTGAGCCAGGTGAGCACCGACTGCATCTTCATGATGGTGTGGTAGCCGGCGACCGAGGCCAGCACGATGAGGGCGGCGATGACCCCGGTGGCGACGACCTTGGTGCCGGTGCCCCCGCCCCAGCCCAGCTGCTCGAAGACGGTGGCGGTGGCGAGGACGGCCATGATCGCCAGGAAGGTCTCCCAGCCCATCGAGATCAGCCAGGAGAAGACGCCGGGGACCTTCTGACCGTTCACGCCGAAGGCGGCTCGCGACAGGATCATCGTGGGGGCCGACCCCCGCTTGCCGGCGATGGCGATGATCCCGCAGAAGAGGAAGGACAGGGTGATGCCGACGACGGTGACGACGACCGCCTGCCAGAAGGAGATGCCGAAGCCGAGGACGAACGACCCCCACGAGATCCCGAAGACCGAGACGTTCGCGGCGAACCACGGCCAGAAGAGGTCCGACGGTCTGGCGGTCCGCTCCCTCTCCTCGATGATCTCGATGCCGTTGGTCTCGATCAGGCCACGCTCGGTCTCGGTGAGCCGCGTCGTCACGGAGTCGCTCATGGGGCAAACTCTCGCACACCCGGGGTCCACCGGGGATCCATCCGCCGGACGGCCCGCGGCGGGCTGAGGCGGCGTAGGTTGGGGACATGACGGGGACGCCTCAGGAACAGCACGACGACGGGCAGGCACGGGCGCAGGAGCCGGGCGCTGACCGGCCCCCGCTCCCCGGACCGGCGGACGAGACGTCCGGCCCGATGACGATCATCCCGGGGCCCGCCGCCGAGGACTCCGTGGCCTGGCAGCCGGGGTCACCGCCCCCGGCCCGGTACGACACCTCTGCCTCCCCGGCGGCCCCTCGCGCCGCGATGAGCATCACCGGCTTCATGAGCGACATCAAGCGCACCGGGCGGTGGCAGGTGCCGGCTGCGCTCACCGTCACCCAGGGCATGGGGGACGTGACCCTCGACCTGCGCGAGGCGGTGGTCACCTCGCCGGTCGTGGACGTCACCTTCTACGGGGGTATGTCGTCCCTCAAGATCATCGTGCCCCCCGGGGTCGAGGTCGAGTGGGGTGGGGGCATGGCCCTGCTGAGCGACGAGAAGGCCGACCCCCCCGGCGAGGTCGACCCCACGATGTGGCGGCTGCGGGTGACCCACTACGGCCTGATGAGCGACGTGCGGGTCCGCACCCTCGCCGTCGGTGAGACCCCCACCAAGAAGTGGTGGAAGGGCCTGCGCTGAGGCCTGCCGGCCCGACCGCCCGCTGGCCCAGGGCCACGTAGACTGCCGAGGCGTCCCCGGGAGCGACCGACCGCGGGTGTGAGGGCCTCTAGCTCAATGGTTAGAGCTGCGGACTTTTAATCCGTAGGTTGTGGGTTCGAGTCCCACGGGGCCCACTCCCGCATAACTGCTGGTCAC
This sequence comes from Ornithinimicrobium flavum, assembly GCF_004526345.1. Taxonomy (NCBI): domain Bacteria; kingdom Bacillati; phylum Actinomycetota; class Actinomycetes; order Micrococcales; family Ornithinimicrobiaceae; genus Ornithinimicrobium; species Ornithinimicrobium flavum. The sequence continues at coordinate 3,129,876 of NZ_CP038213.1, forward strand.
AGCGCCACAGCCCGGTTTTCATGGTGCTCCGTCTTGCAACGTAGTCGGGGGCTTGGCCACCAGCTTGGCCACCACAGCTTCCGCACCCAGGTAATCATCGAGCCGTGCGGCCGCGCCGTCGAGGGCGTCCGGCAGGAGATGGGTATAGAGGTTGAGCGTCGTCGCCGGCGTGCTGTGCCCCAGGATGCGCTGCACCTCCACCGGTGTCGCGCCGGCCTGGATCAGGAGGCTTGCGCAAGTGTGCCGGAGGTCGTGAAACCGGATGTCCACACCGACCGACTCAACGGCCTGCGACCACGCGACCCACCGCTTCCAGTTGGACGCCCGCAGCCGGCCACCATCGGGTGAGGTGAACAGCAGTTCGCTTGCGGCACGACCTGCGACCACGTCGCGCATGTCGTCAAGCAGGCGCAATGGGATCGGGACGCGCCGACGCCCATACCGAGACTTGGGCGGCTTGACCTCAACGCGCCCCGAGACCTCAACCTGGGCGCGTTGGACCCTAAGCCTCGATCCACCGATGGGCAGGTGGATGGGCCGCTGTAGGACGGGGTCAGGTCTGTGACGGGGCGAGGGTCGTGAGGGCGCGCGTGAACTGCCGGTCTGCCCGGCTTTTCCACTGGGTTCCTGCTGGTAGGGACGGGGGCTGGGGTCAGGCGGGTGCTGCGGCCCGGCCGGGGCGGAGCGCGTCGTAGAGGACGGTCCAGGCGTGCTCCCAGGGCCAGTCTCGGGGTAGGTGCAGGTGCAGGCGGCGGGCGGAGGAGGCGACCCGGGCTGGCAGGTTGACCAGCTTGCGGCGGATCGTGGGCGTCGTCGCCCGCGCCAGGCGGGTGCTGCCGGTCAGGGTGGCCGCGGCGCGGGTGAGGTTGAACGCCATGACCGCGGCGATGAGCCAGGCGGCGTTGGCAGCGAACTTGCCCGAGGGCAGGTGCGCCAGGGCCGAGGCTTTCAGGTCGGCGTGGACGTTCTCGATGACCGCGTGGCCCCGGTGGACCTGGTCGGCGGCCACGGTGTCCCGCTCGGTGGCGGGCGTGGTGGTGAAGAACGCGTGGAAGCGCCAGGTGTCGAACATCGACTCCTGCCCGTCCTTGGCCCTGGGGTTCAGGTCCGGGACGCGGCGCACCACCAGCCGGCCAGTGACCTGCTCGGACTTCTTGGCCGAGGTGAACGCGGTGTAGTCGATCTCGGCGACCTCGGCCCGCGAGACCCACCTGCCGGTGGCCTGGTCGTAGATCGCGTCGGTATACCTGATCGTGGTCCACGCGTCCTCGGCGATCGCGGCGATGGCGCGCTTGACCGCCGGGTCCAGCCGCACGGTGATCGAGACCTGTGCACCGGCCCTGTCGGCGGCGCCCACCAGGGCGGCGGAGTAGAACGCGGAATCGGCGCGCAGGAGCACCGGTCGCCCGGCCAGGTGGCTGCGCCGGACCAGCGCCAGGGCATCGGTGGTCAACCGGGCCGCGCCACGGGAGGAACCCACGGAACCCTTGCGCAGGCGTTGGGCGGCGATGACCGGGGCGGTCTGCTCGGTGGACACGGTCGCCAGCAGCGCGTTCAACCCTCGGACCCCGCTGTAGCCGAACCCGGCGCCCTGCTTGGCGTAGCCGTGGACCTCCACGATGGTGTCGTCCAGGTCGAGCAGCACCGTCCCGGTGTCGCCGGCCCGGCCCAGCAGCCCGGTGCGCCCGGCCAGGGCGAGGGTGAAGCGGGAGGCGACCGCGTCGCCCTGGCGGACGTGGCCGAAGGTGAACGTGCGCAGGAACGAACCGAGCGTGGAGGGGGCATAGGGCCGTTCGAACAGCTTGCCCATCGCGCCGTGGCGCAAGAGCCCCATATCCTCGATGCTGTCCGCGCCGGCGGCCATACCCGCCACCAGGGCGGCCAGCTTGGCGCCGGCGTTGGCGCCCTTGTCGGTCGGCAGGCTCAGGTGCTCATCGCCCAGGGCGTGCAGGCCGGCTTCTTCGGCCAGCGTCATCAGCGGGACAAGCCCGGCGGCAGACACGAGGTTGGGGTCATCGAACGTCGCGGAGACCACGGGGAGGGTGTGAGAGAGTTGCATCTACGAGATGCCCTTCCGGTTTGGGTGATACGTGCTCTAGACAAGTCGTATCTTCCCAGGTCAGAAGGGCATTTCTCGCTTTCCCACGCCGCTTCACCGGCTCACCCGATCGGTGGATCCAGGCTTAGCCACGGGCCGCAGCAGCGGGCCGTCGTGTATCCCGGCCAGCTCGCACCAGGTGATGATCGCGTCGACCGGGCAGCGGTTAGGGCCGGCCTCCGGCAACCGACCCGCACTCACCCCGGCATGCTCTCAGCCAGGCCCCGTCGAGGCCGGCGCAACCTCGGGCGACTCCACGCCCTGCTCCTCGCCGCCCCTAGCGCCGTCCTGCTCCTCGCCCTTGTCCCCATCACCCCCAGCGTCGCCCTTGTCCTCGTCATCGACGCCCCGGATGAGCCGGTAGACCTCCCGTCCCGTCAGCGTGCCGCCCCCGCACCACACCAACGCCTCCTGCGTACTCATCCCCTCCTCCTCGATCAACGCCCGAAGCGCCCGCCCTGCTCGCTGCTCGCAGTCGCGCGCCACCGCGTCCCGCTCGGCCAGCGCCACGGCCACCGCCTCGCCCCATTTCGTCAGCCGCCGCTCCCGCTTCGCCTGCTCCTGGACCACCTTCGCCCGAGCCTGGCGAGCACGCGCCCGCGCCAGCTGCCTCACCGTCTGCTTCTGCATCACAGCGCACCTTTCCTCGATCTACAAAGAACCTCCGTGTCCCGTGTCAAGTTCTTGGCAGGTTTTCCGGCTCGGGAAAGTTGGGTGTTCCGGGGTCGGACAGGCGCAGGTGCACCTCGCGCGGCCGGTTCCAGGACAGGGCCTCGTGCGGGCGGACGGCGTTGAACTCGACGCGGAAGTCCTCACCGTGAGCGACAAGGTCGTGCATGTCGTCGATCTGCTCGCGGTAGAGCCGCTCGTACTTCAGCGACTGGAACGCTCGTTCGCGGACCCCGTTCTGACCCGGGGTGCGCACCCGGGTCCGCACGTGGTCCAGCTGCGGGGTGGCCTCGATGAAGGCAGCGAACCGTGCCGAGCGGAACGGTCCCCCGTTGTCGGTGACCAGGGTGATGGGCACGACCTCACCGGTGTCGGGGTCGGCGAGGTACTCCAGCAGGTCCAACCCCGCAGGCAGCATCGACTCGGCCTCGGCCAGGGCCAGCTGCACCGCGGCGATTGCGTCGTGCTGGTTCGCAGTCGGCGACCAGTGCCACCCGAACTCGTACTTGGACCAGTAGTCCGCGATCCCGGCCACGCGCCAGGTCCCGCCAGCGGCGGTCTCGTACTCGGAGAAGTCGAACTGCCACACCATGTTCGGTCCGGTCGGGGACCTGGCGAACGCGGCCTTGCGCTGCTGGGCGAGCTGGCGTCGTTCCCGCTGGTAGTCGGCCTTGAGCAGCAGCCCGGCGTCGTCGAGGATCCGCGCCGTGGTCGACATCGACACCCGGTGGCCCGAGTGACGAGCCATCGCCCAGACCTTGCGGTGGCCCCACGCGGCGTGCTTGGCCGCCAGTCCGGTCACCACCTCCCAGGACGCCTGGCGTGCCGGCCGGGGCCAGGGACCCCTCGCGGGGCGCCCGGCACGGGCGTGCGCCTGCCAGCGGCGGTAGGTCCGCTCGGGGACGCCGATCAGCTTGCAGAACCTCGTGGTCGGCATCCCCGCCTCGGTGCGGATTACCTCGAGGTCCTCGAAGGGCCCAGCCGGCCCTCCGCGCTCTTCTTCCACACCCGCGCCTGCAGGTGCGCCTCTCCCAGCGCGGTGGTCAGCTCGGTGACCTCCGCCTCCAGCTGCTCCTCCCGGGTCGAGGGCCCGGTCCGGCCCGAGGCCAGCGCGGTCCGTCCCGCTTCGAGGAAGTCAGCCTTCCAACGGCCGATCGACTGCTCGGACACCTTCTCCTTGCGCGCCGCCTCGGCGATCGAGACCTCGCCAGCCAGAACGCTGAGCACGATACGAGTCTTCTGCTCCGCCGGGATCACAGGTGGTCGTCCCACGGCTCATCTCCTTCATGGTCACGCCGATCATGCCCTCATAACCGGTCTGCCAAGAAGTCTGGAACGGGACACAGGGACTCACCCCCGACCAATCACCCTCAGACCATCAGCGCCGAGCCCGACCCGCACCGCCACCGAGGCCGAGCCCGACCCAGACCGACCCTGAGGATGACCGAGAACGACGCTGAGCCCGACCGAAACCGCACCGCTCATGTCCCACACACCTCTGCTGCGCAGCAGCGGCGGCTGGACCCAGAGCGCGATCAGTACCCGACGAACTCCTCGACGTGCACCCTGGAGGCGTCCACCCCCAGGACGTGCAGGGCGCTACGGGCGGCGTCGACCATCATCGGCGGCCCGGCAACGTACCACGTGCACTCCAGGTCATCGACCTTCTTGCGGATGAATGACTCGTCGAGGAGACCGAACCGCTTGCACAGCGTCAGCCGGGCGTTGCCGCGCGCCATCTCGTCGAGCTCGCCGAGGAATGCGGCAGACCGGGCGTTCCTGTTGGCGTACAGCAGAGTGATCGGCGGCCCACCGTCGGCACGGCTGTCCAGGGACCGCAGCATGCTGACAAAGGGCGTGACACCGATGCCTCCGGCCAACAGCGCCACCGGCCGCGCCGGGTCGCGTGGCAGCGTGGAGAACCCGTGCGGCCCCTCGATCTGCAGCTCAGACCCAAGGTCGAGCTCGCGCAGTGTCCGCTTGAACCCGCTGCCGGTCTCCCGGAAAGCGATCGAGACTTTCTCCTCATCCCAGGACGAGGAGACGATCGAGAACACGCGCGATCCTCCCCTGACGTCTCGGTGCAGCAGCCTCGGCGCCCGGACCTGCACGTGCTGTCCGGCATCGAAGACAAAACCGTCCGGCCGCGCGAACGACACCTCCAGGGTGTTCTCCGCAACCTGTCTACGGCCCGTCAGCGCGGTGGTGAAGACTCGCCGCCGTCGTCGCAGCCTCACTCCGCTACCTTCCCACCGCGCGCCGCTGGCGGACCGTCTTCACGAAGGCGGCGGCCTGCGCCCCCATGACCGACAGCACCATCACGACGTAGGCGAAGCGCAGGATGTTCTCCGGGTAGGCTGTCGGCAACCCCATCAGGACTCGGTACGGGGACGGCGTGTAGTGCATGAACGCGAAGTACAAGGTGTGCAGAGCCATGGTGTAGAAGATGACGTACGAGAAGCTGTGCAGCCACTTCCATGACGAGATCCCCAGGAAGCTGACCGCCCGGTCGAACGACGTCGATGCCAGGACGAGCGCGAACAGCAGCGCTACGAGACCCATGAGGTTGGCGAGCCCGAATCCTGGCTCGAAGCGCAGGTAGGCGTCCAGCTCGGGCACGTACTGGAACCCCAGCAGCTCCCGGACGGACCACCGCGCCCAGCCGTCCCAGACGAGGACGAAGTGCACGAGCACCACCAGGGTGAACCAGACCCCGGCCTCCCGCCGCCAGCTGACGAGCCGTGTCAACGCCGGCCACAGCCGCGCGGCCGGCCCCACGAGCGCGACGAACCAGATGAGCGCGGCGGCGCCTACGCCGAATGACTTCCACAGGCGCATCTCGGGGTCCCACTCGCCGTTCGCCTCCCAGCCCCCGTACACCGCCAACCCAGCGAGCCCTCCGACGAGGAGATGGCGCAGCACAACCTCCCTCGTGCTCTTGACTCCGAGCAGCATCGTCGCGTTTCCGCCTTCCATCGTCTGCGTATGCGGGGCCGGATGACCGACGCCCGTCGTGCCTCAAACTCCTAGGACCGGTTCAAAGTTCCGTCTGCCCCGGCCTCTGGTGCGGGGTCACCTTCCTCGGGTGCCGGCCGGTGGCCGGCGTACCCTCAGACGGGTTCGTCGGACCGGATACGTACGTGCGGCCGTTGTCTCAGTCCTGACAGGGCGAGGGATGTCTCTTCCCGGCTCCCCAGCACGAGAAAGGCGAGCAGGACACCGTAGAACGGAAGGTGCCCGAGAAGCTCGGTCGCCCCAAAGATCGCCACCGTCGCGGTGAACGGCACGGCCGCCAGGAGCGCGACCACCTGTGGCAGAGCGCCGGAGATGAGGAGCAGCCCGAACAGGAGCTCGACGGACCCGGCAACCACCGCGAAACCGTCGGCGCTCACCCCGGCCGGGGCAAGGAGATTGAGGGCCGGGACCTGGTCAAGCATCGCTCGTGCCATCTCGGGATTCGCGAGCTTTTCCACGACCGCGAGGGAGATGAGGGTTACTCCCGCGCCGAGCTTGAGGCCCACTGCCGCACGGCGCAGCGTCGCCTGGTCAAGGTCCGTGCGCCCTCCATCCTTCAGCCGCGGCGGCACCATGAACAGAAACACCGCGATGCCGACGAACACTGCCAGGGTGACGAGCGCCTCGGGACCGTGCAGAGCCACGAGCAGCGGCCCGGTGAGCATGATCGCCACGCTCGCCGCACGTACCAGGACACCGGCGATGAGTAGCCCGCCCACCACGGCCTGCGGCACGAGCAGCAACGTGCCTGCCGCGCCGTCCGGGACGCGGATGCCTGGGTCGAGGACCGCCCGGTCGAACGCCAAGACGAGCAGGCTCACACCCAGATGCGCGGCGAGAAGCCGCGGCACCCACGGCAAGAACGACGCCAGCCGGCGGGCCGGCCTGATCGTCGCCAGCTCGGGCCCCGGTAGCCGCGCCGCGACCGCCCGGACCAGCAGTGTCACCGCGACGGCTACGCCCACCGCGAGGACGACGCCCGGGCGCAGCAGCGCGCCGAAGTCCAAGGGATAGGCTTCCGGGTTGCTGACGAACCACTCCTGGTGGGCGCCCGCCGGCGCACCGCTGCCCACGACGAACCCCACGACCAGGGCCACTACGGCCCATCGAGCGACCACAGGCAAGGTATGTGTCTCCTCGGTCGCTGGTGTCGAACGTGGCGTGAGGCAGGGAAGATCCGCTGACGATGGTAGAACACAGCGACCTGAGCGTGATCACTCGGGTCGCATGTTGAACGTCGCTGATCTTGCCGATGATGCCGTCATCGGTGTTGCCGATGATCTGGGGTTGAGAAGGCCCCGCTCGCTGGTTGCGGGCGGGGCCGTGGTCGTCTCAGTGACGGCGTGCTCGGCGCGGTGACGCGGGCGGCGGTACTGGGTCAGTCGGCACCGGTTTCGGAGATCGCGATGCGAGCGGCCTTCTCGTCGACGATGGCGCTGTCTCGTGCGAACGCGGCGGTGAGGGCGTTGACGGCGAGGTTGTTGATCGCGCGGGGGTAGCCACGTGAGGCGTTGTGGACCAGGGTGATCGCGTCGGCGCTGAACAGGGTGTCGGCGCGTCCGGCGAGCTTGAGGTGGTGGGTGATGTACTCCCCGGTCTCTGTGGCGTCCATTCCGGCCAGGGCGTAGCGGACGCCGATCCGCTGGTCCAGGGCGGCGAGCACCCCGAGCCGGAGCCGTTGGCGCAGGGTGGGCTGTCCGACCAGGAGCGCGGCGAACGGGGCGCCGGAGTCCATGTCGTGGTTCGTCAGCATGCGCACCGCTTCCATCTGGGCGTTGTCCAGCAGGTGGGCCTCGTCGAAGATGACGACCGGGGTGCGGCCGCGTTCGGCGTGCTCGGCGGCCAGGGCGTCGGCGGCCTGGGGGACCAGGGTCGCGGTGTAGAAGCTGGGGACCTGTCCGAGCGCGGAGACGACGTGGTGCAGCATGCCGCGGACCCCGACCGAGGGGTTGGGCAGGTAGATGACCACGTGTCGGGAGACATCGAGCGCTGCGGTCGCGGCGCGGACGGCGACGGTCTTGCCGGCGCCGACCTCGCCGGTGATCACGCCCAGGGCGTGCTGGTCGATGCACCAGCCGATCCGGGCCACGGCTTCGGCGTGCCCGCCGTGGCGGTGCAGCATCGAGGGGGCCAGGGCCCGGCCGAAGGGCATGGTCGTGAAGCCCCAGTGCGACTGCAGGCGCTGGATGCTCACCGGCTCACCTCCTGGTCCTGCTCGACCTCCTCGGTCAGATCGTCGATGGACATCTGTCCGGGAACCTGCTGCGCTGGTGCGGCCTCGGGTCCGGTGGAGTAGAGGGCGTGGAAGCCGATCTTCTCGTCGGCGGCGACCTGGGCGTGGTGACTCTGCGCGACCAGCTGCAGGTAGGCGATCCCGGTGGCCGGGGCCGGGACCGGCTCGGGCGTCTCCGGACGCACTTTGGGGTGGGCGTGGCGGGTGATCACGTGCGGCACCGCGGGCCCGTAGGAGCGCCCGCCATGGCGGACCTCGATGTCCTCAAGGTTGAACGGGGAGAACACCAGCTCGACCTTGCGTCCGACCAGCGCGGCCTCGACCTGATAGGTGTTGCCGTGCAGGGACACGGTCGCGGTCTTGGTGACGGTGCGCAGCTCAGACCACAAGAACGCCTCGGTCAACGCCTCGGCTGCCGGCATGGATGGTCCGTGCCCGGCGGCCTGCCACCCGTCGTTCCAGCGGGCCAACGGCGTCTGCCCGGTCTCGGAGTGCACCTGGTGGTGGTAGACCGACTCGACCCAGGCAGTGAACAACGCGTTCAGCTCCAGCAGCGCGGCCGCCGGGGACAAGCCACGCTCGGCCAGGTCGGCGGCGCTCGACTCGGCCACCTCAACCAGGAACTGCTCACGGACGGTGCGGAAAAACCTTTCGATCTTCCCGCGGCCCTGGGGGCGGTGCGGGGTGGAGTGGGTCAGCCGGATCCCGAGCTTGCCGCAGGCCCGCAGCAGCCACGCGTCGACGTAGGCGGAGCCGTTGTCGACATAGACCGAGCCAGGAACGCCGCGGGCGGCCAGCGCCGGTTCGAGCGCGGCAGCCAGCCGCACGGTGTCCTCGGCGAACCCGAACCGGTAACCAGTCACCAACCGGGAGTGATCATCCAGAAACGCGAACAGGTAGGTCTTACGGCCACCAACCCGCGGGCCGTGCAGCGCATCACCGACCCAGCGTTCGTTCGGTGCGGGCGCCTCGAACCGGCCGAACACCTCCCCAGTGGCGCCGGTGGCCGGGCCCATCAGCTCGCGGCGGTGGAAGAGCCGCAGCAACGTGGACTCCGAGGGCGAGTAGCCCGAGGACGCGCGCAGGATCCGGGCAACCTGCGCGGCCGTCCGGGCCGGGTTCTCCCGCTTCAGGGCGACCGCCAGCTCCAGCACCGCGGTGTCGATCCGAGACCCGGGCTGGCGGATCGAAGGCACCAACGCATCGAACCCGCCAGCCCGGTAGCGGCGAATCCACCGGTCCAGGCTGTCGCGGGAGTACTGGTGGGTCCCGCCGAACGGGCCGGCGTGGGAGCGGGCAGCGATCGCCCGCACGATCCGGCCCCGGGCCTTGGTCGACAGCTCCGGGTCCAGGGCAGGGCAGATCAACTGGTAGCGGAACAGCGCCACCTGCTGAGCCCGCTGCCTGCGCTTGACGTCGTCCTGCTCGGGTGTGCTCACCGGTGATACCTCGATTCGACTGGGGAAACCCGACCAGGAAGAGGTCAGGTCATGACCCTGCCGAGGATTCCCGCTGCTGACCCTGCCGCGTCAGGGGCAACTGGTGTTGCGCCACCGGGCGGCCCGACCGGTGGCCATCCCGGGGCCAGCAGCCGAGCGCCAGAGCACGCCGAAGCGACCTGCCAGGCCGTCACCGGGCCGAGCACGCCGACACCGCCGAACCGCTCCCTCAGCGCTACCGTGGCCGCGCCCAGGGCCGCCAGCAGGTCCCGCCACGGGCAGCCCAACGCCGTGGGTACCGGCCGGTCCACCCCGGCCCGGGCAGCGACCGCCAGCAGATGCACCCGCACCGCCTCCAACCGGGTAGCAGCCGCTCGCAACCAGCCCCGCACCGTGGACGCCGGCACACCAAGCTCGGACCCGATCGGCCGATGCCCGGACCCGGCCGCGCGGGCGACCAGCGCCGCACCGATCACCTTGACCGCGTACGCCCGCCGCGACAGCACGGTCACCGGCAGCAGCACGTGCGTGACCCCACAGCCCGGACACCGAGCCCGCCGCGGCCGTAACCGGCCAGGTAAGCCCCGTGGACCACGCGGGTCCGTGCCCACCCCACGAGCGCAGTGCCGTCGAGCAGTCCGGGCACCCGATGCCCCCGCTGCTCAACCGCGACTCGACCCGAACCTGATCAGCCTCTACCGTTATCAACGATGCCTCCGTGCATCCAGCACGGCCCTCCCGCAACGTCTTCCAACGGACAACTACAGCGGGAGGGCCGTGGTCGTTATCTCCCGTCCAAGCATTCTCCCGATCAACGGCACAGTGACGACGCCGACCACCACGACCAGCCACGAGCAGGACACCGAGAAGTCATCGGCAACCCCGACGACGAACCCCCAACCCCACGTCGTCAGCCAGACTGACGCTCAACACGTGGGCGGGCGTACGGGACGTGATTGGTCTCGCTCAAGTCGCCCACACGTCGAATATAGATGCGCACCCACCGGCTCATGGGGATCCTTCAGTTCGGCGGCACAGCGAGTAGGCGGCGGAACCTGCTACCTCGCTCCAGGAAGCGCTAGGGATGCAGCGCCGGTCTTGCAGCAACACACTTGGAGGCTGCGCCCCCTACGTGCCGGTCCAGAAGTCTGTTACCGGCGGAAGCTACTCGGCGCGTACGATCAAACATCAATCCCCCACATGTAGGAGCTGTTGTGGCACAGAAGGTGCGAACGATCCTTGTCTCAGACCTCACTGGCAAGGAGCTGGGCGAGGACGGCCAGACCGTCAAGTTCAGCTTCCACGGAGCCGAGTACGAGATCGACCTTTCGCAGGAAGAGGCGGACGAGTTCGCCGCCGTCTTGCAGAAGTACACGGACGCCGCCCGACGTGTCGGTGGCCGTCGCCAGTCGGGGAGCAGCCGTGGCAACGCTCCCTCAGACCGTGAGCAGCTGAGGAAGATCCGCGAGTGGGCGAACGAGAACGGCTACAAGGTGTCGAGCCGCGGCCGCATCCCCCAGGAGATCCAGGACGCCTACCACGCTTCCAACTGATTTCGAGGACAACAACCCCGGTGGAACGAGCCGCCAGGTGGGGGATCTTGCCCCAGGGGACTACTGGCACGAGCGCCCCGGTGGCAACCAGTCCAGGGATCGAGAATTCGCCATGTCACCCGCAGCGCGGCATGACCGGATGCTGTTGCTGGGCGTCTCGGCGGTGATTTCGACGCATGCGTCGTTGTGGCCTGTCGACCAAGCCTTTGTCATAGTTGCGCCCACGGGGGTCAGTGCCTTCTGTTTCGGGATACTGGGAGGGGACTTCCAACCATCTCGCCTCATTTCAGGCGGCGCGCGACACGGACAGGCCGTTGGGCCGCGTGCGCAAACCGTGACCAGGTCGTGACCCACGGGGTGGCTCTGCGCAGCACACTGGACTCCACAGGGAGGTGCGCGGTGCGACGGACATGGTCAGCACGTCGTGGGTGGCGGACACCTGGTCGGGTGGGGGCTGGGTCGCTTCTGTCTGGCTTGCTGCTGGTGAGCGCCTGTGGGACGCAGACGGGGGCAGGGCCGGACTCACCAGGCGGTACCGCCGCCCCCACGACGGGGGGCATTGCCGGCTTCCCGGCGTGCGCCGACGTGCCCCGGATACGGGCTGACGAGTCGCTCTACCGGGACGAGCCGGTCTACGGCAACGCAGACGACCTGGTCCAGGACGTTCACGAGTGGGCGGCCGGGCAGACTGGATTCGTCGAGCTCGGGCTGGACCGGGAACGCAACGGGTGGGTCACGGTCTGGGTCAAGGACGCCGACGTCGAGGCGATGTCCGAGCAGATCGCCGAACGCTGGCCCGGTGAGGGGATCGTGGTCGTGGAGGTCCCCTGGACCGTCGGCGAGCTGCAGTCGCTCATCACCGAGGTGAACGCTGCCTTGGAGCAGGCCGGTGTGCGCACCGGCGGCACCGCGCTGATGCCGCACCATGGTGTGGCCGAGATCGGTCTCGGGGTGATCACACCGGAGGCCAAGGAGGTCCTGGCCCAGTTCGCCGGACGCCCCCTCTGCGTCGAGGGCATCCCCGCCGATGAGGCACCGGAGGAGAAGGATCAGCCGCGCGCTGGTGAGGGCTGGCGTCTGCTCGGGGAGGATGAGACAGGCGAGGCCTACCGCTCGGGGGTCGCGACGACGGATGCTCAGCTGGACCGGCTGTGGGCGCTGGCCGGCCTTGAGGGCGAGCCCGCGGCCGTCGACTGGGACAGCGAGGTCGCCGTGTGGTTCGGCGCGGTCTACGGGAGCGGGTGCCCGGTCCGGATGGACGGCGTTGTCGTCGAGGGCGACCTACTGCACGCTGACCTGGTGGTACCGAACGCGGTGTACGGCTGCAACGGTGATGCCAACCCGCACGCCTTCGTCGTGGCGGTGGAGCGGCAGCTGCTGCCGGAAGGGCCCTTCCGGGTGCAGCTCGAGGCCCGCGATCCCTATCCCGGCACCGCGGAGGAGCGCACCGTCGTCGACGTGGACCTGTCCGCTTCCGGCAGCACCGCTACTGACGAGCAGCTGCACCTGGACCCGACGTTGGTCAGACCTGCCGAGCCCCCGCTCGTCACGGACGGCGACGCGCTTCAGGGTGACGAGGCGGTGCGCTACGTCTACCGCCACGATCCTGGGTGCGAAGTCCCCACCCTCGGCCCGCTCGACGGCTCAGTCTGGCGGCTGGCCGACCGGGAGGCGCCCTGGGACGTGGAGAACGGCGAGGAGCTCACCCTCTACCCGCTCGGCGGCGAGGACGACCAGATCATCGCCTCTACGCAGCACATGGACTGGATCTTCGTGCGGCTTCCCCAGGGCAACACCTGCCCCTGAACCCGTCGAAGTGGTCGCCTCCGACCGAGGCCTTCCGCGTCTCCCTGTCGCTGCAAAGCTGCGGCCACGCTCTGAAAGGCACGAAAGGACGCAAACTCCATGCGCCAGAACAGGATGCCTACAGCTCGTCGAGTACGGCAAGGTCGTGGAGGTCTACGGCACGCATGGGATAGCCCCTTCGAAGCTCGCGGGCTCGCCCGGCACTGGCCACGACGACCGCTTGGCCGTCGATTAGGCCGGTAACTCTCTGCTCAGAAGGGTGGAGGTACACCTCGCCGTCCAGACCTTGCTGGACTCCGTTGCCGGCCGGGTCCAAGCGCATTGCATGGACGTCTACTTGCCCTGAGTGACTCGATAGCTGCACGCGGACTGGTCGCCAATCCTCGGTGACCCGATAGCCGCGGGAGGTGAGCCAGGCCATGAACTCGGCCTCGTGATCTTCGTCGATGAACACGTCGAGATCTTGGTGGGAGCGAGTCTGTCGTCCGACCAACGCATCGACACCCCATCCGCCGTTGACCTGATAGACCACCCCGTTGGCGTGAAGCCAGGCGACGATCTGCACCACCTCGGCGGCGGTCATCCGGGAGGAGTTCTTCATAGGAGAAGTCTCCCTTCCCGTGTACCAGGGTCCGTACGACCCGCGGCAGAAGAGTGCGTGTCACGCCTTGCGTTGACATGCCGCATCGCCCAGACCTGCGTGGCTGAGCGCGGAGAGTCGGTTCCAGTGTTGACTGGGCTCATGAATCTACGCAGCATTGAAGTCGGCCTTGTAGGTCAGGATCCGAGTGTCTTCGAGACCTTCGAACGAGCTCAAGTCGTCGGGATCCGCAACGGGCGACTCATGATCGCCTTCGAGGCGGGAACGCAGCTGACGACGCTCCCCGCCTCCGCGGTGGACCGAATGGATATCGCTGGCGTCACGTCCGAGGTTCTGGAAGAGATGGGACGCGCCCAGGATGGGCGCCGCAAATAGGTCCGACTCGCGGCAAAGTAGTGCGTTCGAGTTGGCGGGGCGGCTTCGGTCTAGAGGCCGAGCTGCAGAATGCGCTCGTTCCGCGCGCGCACGAATCTGATGCTGTTCGCACGGAAAGTTGCGTACTCCAGAGGGGTCGCGGCGTAGGCGGGGAGGGGAAAGTCGGTGACGACGTCCGTTCAGCAATGACCAGACGCCGCCACGGTCCGGGGTAACGAGGTCGTCGAGCAGGAAGAACCTGACGTATGTGTCGAAGTCGCCGAACAGGGGGAAGAAGTCGCCGTAGTAGTTGAGCCGGTGCGCCAGCGGGCTGTCGAGCCCGGGGTCGACGTAGTGTCGGCGGATGCACTCCAGGGTGAGGTCGAACCGGTCGGCGATCTGCCGGTGCACCCCGCGGGCCTGGTTGATGGTCTGACCCGTCTGTCCCTCGTCGTTACGAGGGAACAGGACATACCCGCCGAGCGTGGAAGCGAGTCGGAAGAATCCGTCGGTGTCCTGCTCGATCTCGGCCACGAGGTCCGGCGTGAAGCGGGATGTCCACCCGGCTGTCGACCAGGTCGGGATGATCCCGTCGCTACCCAGCCTGAACGCGGTCCCGTCCGCTGTGCGCAGTCTGATGCCGTACGCGTAGTCGTAGGTCACCGCGATCTCGAACGGTCCCACACCCTCAACGGGGCGGGTGCAGAGAGCCTGATGCCACAGGTAGAGCCGTTCACATGTCTGGTCTGGGTCCCCGCCACCCTCGTAGTAGCTCGCGAAGTCCAAATCCGGGTCGATCCCTGCGCGCACCCATCCATCTTGCCCAACACCGTACCCACGTGGGAGGCCGTCGTCCGGCTCCGTGAGCGTGCGGGTCAGAGCGCCGCTACGGAGTCGAGGAATACGACTTCCGTGCCTGAGTAGTGTGAGGGTGTGCGCGAGGACGAGCTGCTGACTGTCAAGCAGGTCGGGACCGAACTGGGCATGCCCTTCACGCGAGTGCGCAGCCTGATCAGCAAAGGCAGGCTCAAAGCGGTCCTGATGCCCGCTGGGGCGGCAACATGGAGGGTGTCCCGAGCCGACCTGCGGCGGTACACCGAAGAAGTCGCGCGGGAGGATCGCGACCGTCGACGCCGCGCTCGGGACAAGGCGCTGAGTCAACTCACCGCCTCCTGGGATCGCCTGTCGGACGACGAACGCAAGCATCTCGAGACAGTCCTCCCGGTCGAGATCTTCCGGCCACTTGCTGACGCATCTCGTCCACACTGCATCCGTCGCCCTGAGGCGTTGAACGCTTTATGCACGGCGTATGGGAACCGCACGGACGCCGGGATGGAGGAGCTCGCGATGGACATGCCCCAGGACCTGTTGTGGGCAGTGGCACGCGTTCGCGCGGCGCTGCGCGAAGCTGAGGAGTCCTAGGCGTACGCAGCGCCGGCCGCGGTGCGGCGGACCGGACGGGTTGCCGCAGGGTGCTGCTGGCCCGTCGCTAACCTCTCGCAGAAATCACGGGTACGGAGCAATCCGTCAGGAATGATGGGACGACGGCCCGGGCTGACGAAACCACTAGGAGCTCCCATGGATGACCTTGTTGCAGCAGCAGAGGGGCTGATCGCCCCCGCAGCTGCCCTGTTGGGGGTAGTCCTGGGGGCAACCCTGTCGGGACGCCGAGAGCACCGTCAGTGGTTGAGAGAGCGTCGGTTCGAGGCCTACTCAGACGTCAACTTGGCCGCGCGAACGGTGCTCTGGCGTGGAGACGAAATCGGTCGTGACTCGGCAGAGCCAGACCTGGAAGCGCAGATTGCGAAAGTGCGTGCAGCGATGTTTGATCTCCGCCAAGCCGTAGCAACGGTCGAGATCATCGGGACCGTCACGGGGATCAAGGTCGCCCGCAGCCTGAAGGACGCGTCAGCTGCTCTGTATCGGTATCTCAGCGAGCTGAAGGGCCCTCCCGAGGACGATGCCATCGCGATCCAGCAGGCTCGGGCGGCTCTAGGCAAGTACCAGGAAGCAATGCGGGACGAGTTGTAGCCGGCACGGGCAGGCCAGGAGATCTGGCTGTGGGTCTGCCATTGCGGTGCTCCTTCTCACCCTCCCGGGAGGTCGAGCGTGACCATCACCTTGGCCCGTCACCGTCCCGATGCGCGGCAAGACCGGACGAGCGTAGCCGTCCTCCACGCGGCAGTTCAGTGCGTCGAGTGTCCGTCTGAGATGCCCTGATGCCAAGCGGTGTGTCGTGACTGGGACTCGTAGGCAACGAGGGCGCCGCACTGCTGGCACACGGGCATGCTGCCTCTGTCATTGCGACTGTACCCAGACTTCAACTCAGCTCGGGTCAGTCCGAGATACTCTCGAATGCTCATGGGACCACCGTAAGCGCTAGGGGGCTCGCCAGCTTTCACAGCCATAGAGAAGGATCGGCCCGAGAGGTCCGATAGCCCGCGCGGCCAGCGGCATGAGAGTGAGACGGGTGCGGCCTTGGGGGTCAGCCGTTGGCCGTCGGTAAGTATGGTGCTAGGCGTGCGAGTTCCTGAGGTTGTGGACTATGCCGCCTTCCTGCCCGCCGCTTGGGGTGAGCGGGTGGATTACGCTCCCGAGCAGGACCGGTGGGAATGGCACGGCCACGACGTTCACGTCTACCGCCGCCGCAGCCCCGAAGCGCGGGTCCGGGTCATCGTCGTGCATGGTGCCGGAGGAAACAGCAGCGCCTTGTGGCCCATTGCCTCTCTACTGCCGCCGGAGCAGTTCGACCTGTCAGCCGTGGATCTGCCCCTGTACGGCAAGACGGTATCGCCGGACCCGTCCTCGGTGCGGTACCAGCACTGGGTCGACATGCTCTGTGACTTCGTGGCTGCTGAG
Source organism: Ornithinimicrobium flavum (assembly GCF_004526345.1). Taxonomy (NCBI): domain Bacteria; kingdom Bacillati; phylum Actinomycetota; class Actinomycetes; order Micrococcales; family Ornithinimicrobiaceae; genus Ornithinimicrobium; species Ornithinimicrobium flavum. Next base: position 3,146,503 of record NZ_CP038213.1, read on the forward strand.
GACGACGGGAGACCGCTGCTCCTTCTGGGCGCCAGCGTGGGAGGCATGCTCGCCTATGAGGTCGCCGCACGCTGCGGGCGTGTTGCGGTCGTCGTGGCCACATGCCTGCTCGACCCTCGCGACCGGCGTGTCCAGCGGGTGCTGACCAGGTTCGGCCCTGCAGGTGTGCTCGCCGGGCCTTTAGCGAGGCGGCTTCCTGACAGGCTGTCGGGGCTGCGGGTGCCCATGTCGTGGGTAGCCGCGCTGGACAAGATGAGCCGCAACGCCGGACTGTCGAAGCTCTGCGCCAGCGACCCCCGGGGCGGAGGGGCACACGTGCCTCTTGGCTTTCTCGCCTCCTACATGACGTACCAACACGTCCAGCCCGAGCAGATGCGCACCCCCGTCATTCTCGCGCACCCGGACAAGGATGCCTGGACGCCCCTGGAGGTGAGCATCCGATGGTTCCAAAGAATTGCAGGTCCGACCGAACTGGTCAGGCTGCGTGGCTGCGGCCACTTCCCCATAGAAGAGCCCGGACTCTCCAGCCTCCTAGGCAGACTCACAGGCCTGGCACCGGACATCGAGACGGCAATCGAGCGCGCGACGGGCAGCCCTCCCAACTCGCGCTGAGCCCGGATCCCCCGTCGCGGCATGATCGGACGAGCGTAGTCGTCCTCAGCGCGGCAGTACCGCGCGTTCGCGACTCGGCCTGTAAGAGAGACTCAACCGCATGCTGATCACTCCTCTCCCGTCCGAGCTGGAACACGATGCGGTACAGCTGTGGCGCGACTGCGGACTGACCCGTCCGTGGAACGATCCAGGCGCCGATCTGGGGCGTGCCCTCGAGGGCCCGTCGTCCACGGTTCTCGCGGCGGTGACGGACGGGCAGCTTCTCGGCACGGTGATGGCGGGGCAGGACGGTCATCGTGGCTGGGTGTACTACCTGGCCGTCCAGCCCGGCCATCGTGAAGCCGGGATTGGGCGTGCCCTGATGAACGCTGCTGAGTCATGGCTACGCGAGCAGGGCATACCAAAGCTGCAGCTCATGGTGCGTGCTGACAACACTGCCGTCATCAAGTTCTACGAACGGCTGGGCTATGTGGATCAACGGGTCGCTGTCCTTGGTCGATTCCTCGACGAGGAGCTACAAGCGCTACGTGAACAGAACTCGTCGGAGCGATTCCGCTAGGACCGCAGGGCAAGGACGAAGCCCGGCCACCAGAAGCGACCAGCGGCAGTTGCGGGCGTTCGCCACGAGCGCCGTGAGAACATCTGAGGCGTGGCGTGGAGACCTTCCCAAGGGGACGAAGAGGTTCAGCGCGACCCACGCCTTGATCCCTATCGAGAACGAGCCGCCAAACTCACTAGCCGCAGTGGCAGGGACGCGATGCTCTTTGTCCGCGTGAAGACGTGGTGGACGTCCACGAGTGGGCACCTGTGGTGGCGGCGGTGGTCGGAGCCGTACGAGGTCCCTCACGGCTACATGTTGTTCGTCGACGGCGAGTTCACCGACTGGCTCATGGACCGTGACGAGCTCACGCGTGATCTTGCCGACTGGTCGCAGAATCGCTTGCGCTACGTTGGCGAAGTTCTCGACGTGGAGTGGCTCGACGATGAGGCATCCCAGCACGCGCGTAGCCACCTGTTCGGGCTGGACCCGCTGTAACGCAGGCATAGTCCGTCCATTCTCCGCCCTGAGCTGCTTTCTCCCGATGCACCTCTGCGCCGCCCCCGCTCCATGCGGCATAGGAAGGCGTTGTAGCGCTGGGGTCTGGACGTGAGGAACGTCCTCCTGATGCGCTTGTCGGGCTTGGTATCCCATCGCCTTCAGGAGGACGTCCCAATGTCTAACCGTAGTGGTGTCTCGCGTGGTGACCGGAACCGGAACGCCCGGCTGGCCCGCCTCAGGGAAGCAGTCCCAGTCGGTCACGCGATCGTGGGGATCGACCTGGCCGACCGCAAGCAGATGGTCGTCGTGTGCGACCACGACTCCCGGGTACTGGCGCGGCGCACCTTCCGGTGCAAGGCCTGGGACCTCGGCTCCGCTCTGGACTGGGCGGCCGGCCACGCCGCGCGGCACGGGTTCGCCGGGGTGACCGTCGCGTGCGAGCCGACCGGACACCGGTGGCGGATCCTGGGCCAGCTCGCTGCTAACCGGGGCATGAGCTGCGTGTGCGTGCAACCGACGATCTCCTCCTGGGCGCGGAAGTCCGAGGACCTGACCTTCGACAAGACCGACGACAAGGACGCCGTCCTCATCGCCCGGCTGGTCGGGCAGCTGCGTTGCTACCTTCCCGAACCGGTCGATGAGACCTGGGGCCGGCTGCGGCACCTGGGCACCCGCCGCGAACAGCTCCTGGACGAGCACGTCGCGTGCGTGCAGCAGTTGCGTGACCTGCTCGAGTGCGTCTGGCCCGCCGTCCTGACCGCCGCCGCGCAACCGTTCAAGTCCACCACCTGGGTCGCCGCGCTTAGCGTGATCCTGCGCCGCGACGGCGGTGACCTGAACCGTACCCGCCGCCTCGGCGCGGCCCGGTTCGAACGCCTCGTCCGCACCGAGATGACCCGCCGCGGGAAGGCCCGCCCGTGCCTGCGGATCGTGCGCAAGGTCTACATCGCCTTGGCCGACCGTGCCGGTGTCCTGGACCACCGTGCCGGTGCACTGGAGCGGGCTGAGTGGGTGCTGACCGACTGGGACACCGCCCGGGCCCAGCAGGTCGACGTCGAGACCCGCATGGTCACCGTCCTCGACGAGCTTGAGCTCACCGACCTGGTGACCACCATCCCCGGCCTGTCCGCGGTCGGCGCCGCCGCGATCCTGGCCGAGACCGGCGACCTGACCCGGTTCACCTCCGCCCGTGCCGTGGTCAAGCACGCCGGCCTCGCCCCGCGGGAGCGGATGTCCGGCACGTTCACCGGCAAGGCCCGCCTGACCGGCGCCGGCCGACCCGGCCTGCGCACTGCGGCATGGCGGGCGGTATGGGGCTGCCTGCAGACGAACAAGGTCTACGCCGCCCGCTACCGGCATCTGACCACCCGCGAGAAGAACAAGCTCACGGCGACCCAAGCCCAGACGATCATCGCTGCCGCGATCCTGCGCCAGCTGCACGCCGTCGTCGTCCACCGCCAAGCCTGGGACCCCGCCCGGGCCACCGGCACCACCAAGACCCAGGGGCCGCTCGTGGCCGCCTGACCCACCGACCTCGCGCGAGGTGTTCGCGCGTCACCAGCAGGGCCGGGGCGAGCCTTCCGCGGCATTGAGAACCCTCACCGGTATCTCCACGGTCATCAAGGGCCGCCCCGGCCCGTCGTCAACGAACCCGATCACACGCTGTCGAGCCACCAAGCTCCATTACCGCTATGCAGGGACGACGACGGGCCCAGGGCACCCGGACCCCTTGACGTAGAAGGGACTGTCCGCTAAACGGTGTTTCTGGCCCGACGCGCCGGCTCAGCTGGCGGGGAAGGTCATGAGATGACCGAGAAGATCTCGAGCATGAGCTCGATGCCCAAGAAGGTGAAGAAGACGACCTCGCGCAGCGAGGCAGAACAGGCGGCGGTCCGGGAGCTGGTCAAGGCCGCCCGGGCCCGCGGTGAGGACCTGACCGGCCCGGACGGGCTGCTCAAGTCGATCACCGCCACCGTCCTGGAGACCGCGCTGGAGGAGGAGCTGACCGAGCACCTCGGCCACGAGAAGCACCAGGTGCCCACCGCCGGGAACGGCAACATCCGCAACGGCACCCGCCCCAAGACGGTCCTCACTGACGCCGCCGGGGAGGTGACGATCGCCGTCCCGCGGGACCGGGCCGGCACGTTCGAGCCGGTCATCGTCAAGAAGCGACAACGGCGGCTTTCGGACGTGGACGCGGTCGCGATCAGCCTGTTCGCCAAGGGCCTGACCACCGGTGAGATCAGCGCGCACTTCCACGAGGTGTACGGCGCCAGTATCAGCAAGGACACGGTCTCGAGGATCACGGACAAGGTGCTGGAGGAGATGGCCGCCTGGTCCTCCCGTCCGCTGCAACCGGTGTACGCGGCCATCTTCATCGATGCGATCTACGTCAAGGTGCGCGACGGGCAGGTCGGCAACCAGCCCTTCTACGCCGCGATCGGTGTCGACCTGAACGGCCGGCGAGACGTCCTCGGGCTGTGGGCAGGGCAGGGCGGTGGTGAGTCGGCGAAGTTCTGGATGAATGTGCTGGCCGACCTGAAGAACCGCGGCGTGGCCGACGTGTTCTTCATCGTCTGCGACGGCCTCAAAGGACTGCCCGACAGCGTCAACGCCGTCTTCCCGCAGGCGATCGTGCAGGCCTGCGTGATCCACCTCATCCGGGCGACGCTGCGCTACGCCAGCCGGAAGTACTGGGACCAGCTGTCCAAGGACCTGCGCCGCATCTACACCGCCCCCTCGGTCGAGGCGGCGTGGGCGGCGTTCGAGGAGCTCGAGGAAAAATGGGGCAAGCCCTACCCAGCCATCCCCAAGATGTGGAGAGCAGCGTGGGAGGAGTTCATCCCCTTCCTGGCCTACGACGTGGAGATCCGCCGCGTGCTGTTCTCCACCAACGCCATCGAGTCCCTGCACGCCAGGTACCGGCGCGCGGTCACCGTGCGCGGGCACTTCCCGACCGAGCAGGCCGCCCTGAAGTGCCTCTACCTGGTGACCCGCGGGCTGGACCCCAAGGGCACGGGGCAGGCACGATGGACCATGCGGTGGAAGCCCGCGCTCAACGCTTTCGCCGTCACCTTCGCCGACCGCATGCCGGCCGCGGAGAACCTCTGAGATGAACGCCAGAAACACCGTTCATCGGACAGACCCACGTAGAACGCCTCACGCTGATGATCGGACGAGCGTAGCCGTCCTCAGCGCGGCATTATGCACGTGATGGGGGTGGGGGCGGTTCATGATGCTTCGCCGTTCTCGAGGTTGTTGAGGAGTTTGCCGAAGAGCTGGGCTCGGTGGGTCTGGCCCTTGGCGTGGGCGTCGTCGTGCTGGGCCTGGAGGGTGGGGCGGAAGGCGATGGTGGTCTGGAAGAAGGTGCAGGTCTCGCAGATGGACTCGAAGGCGCAGTCGAGCTCGGGGGGTCTGGTGCAGTGGCCGTTGCCGAGCATTCGGGAGTGCTCGCGACGGAGGCGGGCCATGTTGGGTCCGAGGGCGTCGGCGGGCAGGTGGGCGGGGTCGGTGTAGAGGGCGTCGACCTTGTCGGTGACGGCGAAGTACTCCTCGGCGACGGTGCGGTTGGCGATGCGGGCGTAGCGCAGGGTCATGTCCATCGAGGAGTGGCCTAGCATCGCGGCGATGGCTTCCAGGGACATGCCGCGGTTGATGGCCTGGGTGGCCAGGGTGTGGCGCAGCTGGTGGGGGTGAATGTGGGGCAGCCCGGCGGCGGCGCCGGCCTTGTTGATCATCCGGGTGACGGTGTGCCGGTCCAGCGCCCGGCCGTTCTCTCTCGGGAGCAGCAGCGGGTGGGTGGGGTCGACGTGGGTGGCCCGGTAGTCCTGGATGAGGGTGAGCACGTGCGGGTGCAGGGGCAGGTATCGGTCCTGGTGCAGCTTGCCGACCGGGACGTGCAGCCAGGGTCCGGCGCCGATGTGCACGAGCGCGTCGGCGGGCAGGGCGGTGTACTCGCTGACCCGCAGACCGGTGCGCAGCAGCACCTCCACGGTCACGCGAAGCAGCATCCGGGGCTGGGCCTGGGCGGCGCGTAGCAGCCGGGCGGCGCTCGGGTCATCCAGTGCTTTGGGCAGGGGCCGGTCCTGGCGGGGCAGGTCCCCGGAGAACATCGGCACCCGGGCCGGGGCGTCGTCCCAGTCCCACTCGCCGATCCGGATGAAGAACATCCGTAGCGTGCCGAGCCGGCCGGCGATGGTGGCCAGGCCCAGCGGGGTCCCGCCGCGGCCGGGGCGGGCGGCCAGCCACGGCTTGTAGGCCTCGATGGTGGACCTGTCGATGTCGGCCACGCAGGTCAGGGTCGGGGTGTGGGTGAGCAGGTAGGTGGCGAAGCAGCGCAGCGACTGGTCGGCGCCGTTGACGCTGCCCGGGCGCAGCACGCAGGCGATCTGGGCCAGGTAGGCCCGCATGGTGGCCGCGACCTGAGGCAGCTCGGCGGCGACCTGGTCCCAGGTCGCGACCGGCGCGGCGCCGCCGCGCTGGTCCTGGGCGGGGTCGAACCGGACCGGCAGGGTGGTGCTCATCGCAGCCTCCGGAACCCCGGCAGCGCCGGCCGTTCACCGGCGCCCGGCGGCGGTGTCGCGTGCACGCCGGGGACGCCGGCGAAGACCTGGGCGTCGATGACCTCGGCGGCCTTGCGGTACTGGGAGGCCAGCCAGTCGTCGGCCAGGTGCAGGTAGATCCGGGTGGACTCGATCGAGGCGTGCCCGGCCTGTGCCTGGACGGCCTCCAGGGCCATCCCGGCCTCCCGCAGCCGGGTCAGGCAGGTGTGCCGCAGCTCGTGGCAGGTGCCGTGGGACAGGCCCGCACGGGCCCGGGCACCGGCCAGGACCTGATCGATACCGCGCACGGTCAGCGGCTGCCCGCGGGTGGGTCCCTTGAGCACGACGAACAACCGGTCGGTCGCGGCGTCGGCGGTTCGCTCGATGGCCAGGTAGTCGGCGACCGCGGTGAAGAACCTGGCCGATACGGGCACGATGCGTTGCCGTCCGCCCTTGCCCTCGGCGATGAACACCCGCCGTTCGGCGGCCCGCAGGTCCTGCAGGCGCAGGCCCAGGACCTCGCAGCGGCGCAGCCCGCCGAGCACCATCGCCGCGACCATGGCCCGGTCCCGGTGGGTGCGCAGGGCGCCGGTGAGGGCGTCGACCTCGGCTGGGGCCAGGATCCGCGGCAGGGACCGGACCCGCCTGGTCAACGGCACGCCCTGGGAGGGGCGGGATCTCTCCCGGCGGGTCGGCAGCCCCCGGGGCACCGGGTTGGTGACCACGTCCCCGCGAACCTGCAAGAAGGCGTAGAACCCGGAGATCGTGGATACCCGCCGGGCGATCGTGGCCGGCCCCACCCCGCCTCCGCCGTCGGTGGGCAGACCCTGGACCACGCCGGCAGGACGGCCGGTGCGCTGGGCAGTGATGAAGGCGAGCACGTCGGCCGGGACCACCTCGGCCGGGTCCTTGCCGAGCACCGACAGGAAGATCCTCAGGTCATACGCCGCGGCCAGGACCGTGTTCGGCCGGCACCGCCCGGCCTGAGTTTGGACAGGTAGTGCGTCCTCGCAGGGCCTCGGGCTGCTGACCTGCGGTGTTGTGTTTCGGGTGGTGGTGTTCACGCACTAATCGGATGCGTCTAGCCTCCTGGTGTGGCGTTCATCAGGCGGGTGCCGACCAAGTCGGGGGCGACGGCGTGCAGATCGCCGAGTACGCCCAGGGCGGCAGCGGATCGTCAAGACCTTGGGTCTGCGCACACCGAGGCCGAGCTTGGGGTGCTGCTGGCCCGGGCCCGGGAGCTACTCGAGAACCCTGCGCAGGGCACTCTGGAGCTGGACGTGGAACCAGCGCCGGTGGCGGCGTCGCTGGTGCGACCGGCTCCTGAACCGGCGCTGTTCGACACGCCCGCCCCAGCGTCGCCGAAGGTCCGGGATGCTTCTGGCCGGGTGGTCGGCACGGACAGCCGGGTGCTCTTCGAGGCTCTGACCGCGGTGTACGCCAGCTGGGGTTCGACGTGGTCGGTGATGAGGTGTTCGCCGATCTGGTGATCGCCCGGGTGGTGGAGCGACCTCGCTGCTGGATGTCGCGCGGGTGCTGGGCGACCTGGGCCAAGAAGCGGCGAGCTACAAGACGATGGGGCGCACCCTGGCCCGCGCGCAGGAACGCGGGTACCGCGACCTGGTCGCCGGGGCCTGCTTCGAGCACGCGGTCAGCACCGGGGACGTCTCGCTGATCATGTACGACGTCACGACCCTGTACTTCGAGGCCGAGAAGGAGGACGACCTGCGCAAGGTCGGCTACTCCAAGGAACGCAGGGTGGACCCACAGATCGTGGTCGGCCTGCTGGTCGACGGGGTGGGTTCCCGCTGGAGATCGGCTGCTTCGAGGGAGACAAGGCAGAAACGGCCACGATCGTGCCGATCGTCAAGGCCTTCCAGGCCCGGCACTCCGTGGCCGACATGGTCGTCGTCGCCGACGCCGGGATGCTCTCTGCGGACAACCTCAAAGAACTGGACGCGGCCAACCTGCGGTTCATCGTCGGCTCGAGGATGACCAAGGCACCGATCGACCTGGCCTCCCACTTCCGCTGGCACGGCGATGCGTTCACCGATGGCCAGGTCATCGACACCATCACCCCGCGGGTGTCCACCACGCGCGCTCGGGCCGTTAACGACGTCAAGAAGCGGCCGAGCCGGTGTGGGACCCGCCGAGCACGAGGTCTCCTGGCGGGCCGTGTGGGCCTACTCGGCCAAACGGGCTGCCCGGGATACGAAGACCCTGACCCTCCAGGAGAACAAGGCCAAAGCCGTCGTCGCCGGCGAGAAAGCCGCCCGCACCCCGCGGTTCGTGAAGAAGGGCCAGGGCGCCCCCAGGCTGGACGAGGCGGCCCTGGCCAGGGCCCGCCGCCTGGTCGGTCTGAAGGGCTATGTCACCAACATCCCGGCCAGCATCATGCCCGCCCGCGAGGTCATCCTCCTACCACGACCTCTGGCAGGTCGAGACCTCCTTCGGATGTCCAAGACAGACCTTCGCGCCCGCCCACTGTTCGCCAGAAAACGCGACGCGATCGAGGCCCACCTGACCATCGTCTTCACCGCCCTGGCCATCTCACGCGAGATCCAGAACCGAACCGGCCTGGCCATCCGCAACGTGATCCGCCAGCTCCGGCCGCTGCGCTCGGCCACCATCGCGATCAACGCCAGCCGGCAGACCTTCCCGCCCCAGATCCCCGCCGACAAGCAGGCCCTCCTCGACGCCCTCCATCACCGGTGAGGTCACGCACTAACGAAATGACCAAACTCAGGATGAAGGCGAGCACGTCGGCCGGGACCACCTCGGCCGGGTCCTTGCCGAGCACCGACAGGAAGATCCTCAGGTCATACGCCGCGGCCAGGACCGTGTTCGGCCGGCACCGCCCGGACAGGAAGTCCAGGTAGTCGTCCGCGCAGGCGACCCCGACCCGCAGCACCACCTCGCCCGAGGGCCCTCGCGACCTGACCAGACACGGATCCAGACCCGACATGTCACGACCTCCCGGTCCCTCGACCATCAGCCACACCGGCTGGTCGAAATCTCCCGGAAGATCACGTGCATAACAAGCAGAAGAGTGCACCACCCGGTGACAACACGCTCGCCGCCGGTCGCGCCTGGACCCAGGATGAGGTAGAGGAGCAGCTAGATTCTGGCCTCATGTCCTACACCGTCGCGCGGCGCAAGCCCACCGTCGAGGAGCACCGTCGATTGTCTGAGTCCGTCGGCTGGGCCGACGCCTTCTGGTGGGAGGCGATGCCCGCGTCCTTGGCCGGCTCTACCTGCGGTGTGGTGGTCCATCAGGACGGCGGTGAGCTCGTGGGGATGGGGCGGGTGGTGGGAGACGGTGCCTTCTACTTCTACATCCAGGACGTGGTGGTGCATCCGGACTATCAAGGCTGCGGGGTAGGACGGACCATCGTGGACGAGCTCGTGGACCAGATCAGGCAGCAGGCGCCGGGCCACTGTTTTGTCGGCCTCTTTGCCACACCGGCCGCAGAGACGCTCTATCGGAAGCTGGGGTGGGGAGAGCAGGAGATGCTCGGTATGTGGAAGGTCGTCAGGGACTGACGTGTGGGCGAATGCGCGTCGACCGTCGGGATGACGGTCAGTCAAAGCACCAGCCGTCCTCGGCGCGGCAAAGGCGGATGGATGCGTCGAGCCCGAGACGAGCGCTCGGAGGGTGGGGAGAGGGGTTAGACCGTGAACAGCCACTTATGCCTTCGCCCCGACAGGTCGGGTGTCACCCAGTTTCACTTCGAGCAGGTGACCACCGCTGGGGCCGTTGGAGGGTGAAGGGGTAGCAGGGCCAGTCCCAGTCCAGGGGGTGGCGGGGAGGTCGGTGAGGTGGTGCAGGGCGGACTGCAGGAGCCGGGGGAGGGTGTCGGGGTCGACCTGATGGTGCGGTGCCGTGGGGTATTGGAGGTTGAGGTGGTCGAGGTTGATGAGCACGTGCGGGTGTGGCAGTTCGGTGGCCCAGCCGGACTCTGGGGGGAGCCGCTGGTGCAGGGCACCGTCTTCTTGCCATTCGGGTGCCTGGCTGAACAGCATTCGCCGGCCCGATCTGGTGAGGACCGATCCGGGTGGGTGGGCGGCGATGAGGTCTGCCTCGTTGATCCACTCTGCGGCCGGGCGGAGGACCAGCGGCTCCTCTTCCTCGGGCGCGAGGAGGCGGTCGTCCCACAGGCCGGTCTCGAAAGGCAATGGGTCACCCTGGGCGATGCGTTGTTCCTCGAAGCCGAGATCGACGACCCGCAGGGGGTGGCCGTGGGACCAGCAGGACCAGCGCGCGGCGCACAGCATCTGGCTCCACCAGACCTCGGCGACCTCCTCGGCCGCCGCCCGCAGCAGGTCCAGCAGGGGGGTAGTGATGCCGGGCCCGGGCGGGAAGGTGAACAGCAGCCGGCCGGTCCCGGCCCCGGCGGCGACCCCGACGTGAGGCCGCTGGTCGGCTGCGCCCAGTCGCAGCAGGTCGGCTGCCGGCCAGGTCTCACAAAGGCCCAGTGGGGCCATGTTCAGCCTCGCGCCCTCAGCGATGACCTCGACGATGGCAGCCATAGTGAGGTGCGGTGCGCCAGACCAAGAGAGCAACGCATAGCTCTCCACGTCGGGCGTGGGCACGTCGTCGCTCGGGTCAGGGGCGTGGTCCATGACTGGATGCTATGTCGGTAGCGAGATGGGGTTGAGGCGCGGCTCATGACTCGCGACCGGCGGCATGTCCGGATGAGTCTGGGATGGTCTACGAGGCCGTCAGGGGAAGCTCTGGGGTGCTCGGCCGAGGGTCACTGCGCAGGCGTCCATACGTCAGCACATCTACGCGCTCACCACCGACGAGGAACTTCTCCCGCTCGATGCCCTCCTGCACGAACCCTGCGGCGCGCGCAACGGCCCCGGAGGCGGGATTGTTGGCGCGATGCCCCAGCTCGAGACGCTCGATACCTCCGTCGCGCAGCGCCCAGTTGGCCACGGTCGCCGCGGCGCGCTTGGTCAGGCCGCGATGGCGGTGCGAATCGTGAGTCCAATACCAGAACCAGCCCAGTCGGTTTTCGTGGTCGACATTGAGCGCCACGACCCCAAGGAGCGAGCCGTCGGCATCCAAGGCGAAGGCGAAGGGGTTCTCGGAGAGATGCCGCGCATAGGTGGCGGCAGAGGCGAGATCGCGGACGTCACCTTGTCGCGACATGTCCTCCGCCTTGAAGGCTTCGAGGATCGCTTCGTCGTCGCTCGGCAGGACGTGGCGGAGCACCGCGGGAGGTCTCGTAGTCATCGGTTCTGAGGTTAACAAGCCCGCGGTCGACACAAGCTCTGCTCGCGGCAGAAGCGGATGCTCGTGTCACCCTCTCCACACAGCGCGCGTGTCTCTAGGCCTCGTCGTACTTAGGGTCGAATAGTTCATCGGGCACCGGCGGCCATGCGGACTCATCCCAGGGCACCTCTTCGTACCCGTCCTGACGGTAGTCCGCCACCATGAGGTCTTTCGCCTCCAGTGCCTTGTCCTCGTTGTCGGCGACGCTTCGGGTCATCCAGCCCTTGCGACCCGTCCCTCCAAGCTGTAGGAGCGTGCGTCCGCGGACGCGAAGCATCACGAACTGCGTCCGAAAGAGTCGCTTTCGTTCCACACGAGTCATCACGTCAGTCACGCCATGACCCTATCCGACGGACGGTAAGTTGGCCGCCGTTGCGCCTAGGGGGTGCGGCAAAAAATCGGACGAGCGTAGCCGTCCTCCACGCGGCAATACAGTGAACCCGCATATCGGTCTTCCGCAGGTAGCAGTCTCACGCCGAGCGTCGCAGTACCGCCTGCTCGAACAGGAGGGCGAGGGCGCTCAGAGCCGCTAGGCCGAGACATACGAAGGTTGAGACCCGCCCGAAGTCGCGATCGTCGCGCCACACCTCGGCCGTCCACACGAGACGAGCCAGCTCGGGACGACTGCGATGCACCTCGAGGGGGACCTCGTCCCCGACATCAACTGCGCGGTCCGTTTCAGCAGGGACTTCGATACTGCGGGAAAGTCCCTGGAGCGGTGTCCCGGCCGGAGTCTCTACGACAAACTGAGGGGAGCCCACCGGATGCCACCACGCCGGCTCTCGATATTCCCTGACGATCGCGGTCACTTCCACCCGGTCCTCAGCCGAGATCCGGGACAGCGACCAGGAATTCACGCCCCACTCCAGCACACCGAAGCAAGCCGCGATGAACAGAAAGAACGCTACGAGGGCCGGAGGCACCGTCGCCTCGCCCTTCGCCCGCCAGGCCACCCGCGGCTCTTCAACGACGATCGCTTGGTCGTCCGCGGCGCAAGTCGTCGGTGTGCCTCCGCGAGCGACATGCTCAGGTGACGTGCCGATCAGCCACATGACCAGCAGGGCCAACAAACTGTAAACAGGCTCTTCCCAGTTGCGGTGGGGGTAGGGGTGTGACGCGCCGGGCGAGGCAGGTGCCGGGCTGAGAAGGGTCGAGGCCCTCAAGATCGGAGGCGACCAAGCACTCCGAAGACCTCGAGGACCTCGACGATGGACAACCCTACGTCGTGCTGCGCTGCGCTCGGCGCACACAGCGCGTACTGCGACAACTGCGACCTGCTGGTGGGCCTGGACGGCTATCACGTCCTGGACGTGGCGCGCGGCCCGGACGGGCTGGTGGTGAGGGTGGAGTCACCGCCGGGTCCGGTCGGGTGCCCGGACTGCGGAGTGCGCGCGGCCTCGCGAGGTCGGCGCGAGCACCGGTTGGTCGACATCCCGGCGTTCGGGACGCCGGTGCGGCTGGTCTGGGCGAAGCGGACCTGGGCCTGCCGGGAGGCGTCGTGCCCGAGGCGCTCGTTCACCGAGACCGACGAGACCTTGGCTCCACCACGCTCGACGTGGACGACCAGGGCGAGGTCCTGGGCGGTCGGGCAGCTGCGCCGTGAGCACGCCACCGTGCACGGCCTGGCCCGCCAGCTGGGCCTGGGGTGGGACACCGTCTGGTCCGGGATCGAGCCGATCCTGACGGCCGCAGCAGCCGACGAGACCCGCTTCGCGGGCGTGCAGACCTTAGGCGTGGATGAGCACGTGTGGCACCACGTCTCGACGAAGGCGCCCGAGGACGGTGGACGCGGACCGAAGGAGCTGACCGGGATGGTGGACCTGACGACCGATGAGAACGGGCAGGTCAGGGCACGTCTGCTGGACCTGGTACCGGGCCGCTCGAAGAAGGCGTACGCCGACTGGCTCACCGCACGGGGCCACGCCTTCACCGCCAGCGTCAAGGTCGCCACGCTCGACCCGTTCCACGGGTACAAGGCCGCCATCGACGACGAGTTGGCCGAGGCGACCGCTGTGCTCGACGTCTTCCATGTCGTCGCCCTGGGGACGAAGTGCGTGGACGAGGTCAGACGGCGGGTGCAGCAGGCGACCACCGGTCACCGCGGCCGCAAGGGCGACCCGCTGTACGGCATCCAGAACATCCTGCGCGCCGGCGAGGAGAATCTCACCGACAAGCAGCGCGCCCGGATCGAGCGGGCGTTCGCCGCCAACGAGGCCCACGAGGTGGTCGACCTGACCTGGCAGTGCGCCCAGCAGTTGCGCGCCGCGTACAAGCAGACCGAGAAGGCCGAGGGCCGCAAGCTCGCCGAGCGCATCATCGCCTCGTTCCCCTCCTGCCCGATTCCCGAGGTCGCCCGGCTCGGCCGCACCCTGCGCAAGTGGAGAGAGGCGTTCCTGGCCTACTTCACCACCGGGGCCACGAATGGCGGGACGGAGGCCATCAATGGACTGGTCGAGCTGCACCGTCGCCTGGCTCGAGGCTTCAAGAACCGATCCAACTACAGGCTCCGCATGCTCCTCATCGGCGGAGGGCTCAACCTATGACCCCCACCGCAACTGGGAAGAGCCTGTAAACAGACCACGCCGCCACGGCGCCCATCCCGACCAGGGCCCCGCCCGTCGCCCATTCTTCTACGGGTGCCCTGGCAGCAAGCGCCGCGAGTGCGCCCATGCCGCTTCCTGCTGCGGCCGCGCCGAAAAGCACGAGGATGAAGCTCCAAGGGACCCGGCCGCCGGTCTCCTCGCCCTTCAAGTAGAACTGCGCCGGGGACCGGACCAGAACCCACCCGAGGAACCGGCGGACAGGCCCCCTTGCGCCTCTCGCCCGATGTTTCACCGGCGCATCATCCCAATCCAAGCGAGCAGCAACAAACAGCGGCCTGCCGGAGTGCGGCAGAGTCGGGCGTTTCCTTCGGCGACTGACGGGCCAGCGCCGGGTCCGTTCGCGATACTGGGAACCGTGGACACTACTGCTCTGCAGGCGCGGCTGGAGCATGTCTTATGGATTGGTGGCGGTTCCGGCTCGGGCAAGTCCACGGTGGCTCGTCGACTGGCTGAGCAGGACGGGTTGCATCTGTACTCCACCGACGAGGCGATGGGCAGGCACGCTGACCGGCTGGGCCCGGCCCAGGCTCCGCTCCTGGCCGCGTTCATGACGATGGACATGGACCAACGCTGGTGTCACCGCTCGACTGATATGTAGGGGTGCCGTGTCAAGTGGGCAGGGTGAGGCGCCGCCGGGCTAGCTTGCTCGGCGGCGCCTCGTCTCGTTCTCGGGGGGTCCTTGTCCCTTTGCTGCGGCGTGTTCGTCGACGCGTGTCAGTCTGATATGGGCGGGTTGGTTACCGCAGGACGGCTCTCCGGCCGGAACGGGTCTCCGCGTCTGAGGTCGAGCGTGGCCGCTTGTGGCGGTTGCTCACAGTCGAATCGGGAGTCGTTCCTCGCGCTGCATGCGTGTGGGGCGGACGGCGAGAACGGGTCTTGGGGGGTCAGGTCGTGGTGGTCTCCAGCACGGCCAGGGACCAGCACCAGCCGGCTAGCTCGCGGGCGATCGCGGTGTTGGCCACGGTGTGCTTCTTCTTGTGCTCGGTCAGGGCCTGCCAGCGTCTGTGCAGCCGACGGTTGCCGGCGTCACCGCGTTCGGCCGCGGCGGCAGGGGCCAGTGCCCACCGGTCCTGCATCGTCTTGCCGGGCTTGTACTGGGCCTTGTGGTGCCAGGCGGCCTCGATCAGCAGGCGGCGCGCGTGGGGGTTGCCGGCCTTGGTGATCGCTCCCCGGTTCTTGGACTGCCCGGAGGAGTGCTCGGAGGGCACCAGTCCCAGGTAGGCGGCGATCGTCGATCCGGTGAATCGGTGCCAGTCACCGAGCTCGACGGCCAGGGAGAACGCGGTCAGTGTTGAGATCCCACGCAGGCAGGCCAGCCGACGGGTCACGGGGGTGAACTCGCTGTCGGCGGCCAGGACCGCGATCTGTCCGTCCAACCTCTTACGCGCCGTGACCAGGTCGGTGGTCCGGGCGTAGTACAGGTCGAACGCCGCGGCCGTGCCGGCCAGGTCGAAGCGCAGCTGACGCAGCCAGGCGTCGTGCTTGCCCGTCCACGCCTCCCCACCGTTGTACACGTGCCCGTGGCGCAGCAGCAGCTTGCCCAGGCGGTGCCGGGCGCTCATCAGGTCCCCCCGAACGTCGGCCCGCGCCCGCACCAGGTCGCGTGCGGCCTCCTCGGTCAGTGTGGGGACCCGCACGCTGATGATCTCCTCCATCCGCAGCAGCCGGGCCAGCAGCAGCGCATCGCGTTTGTCCGTCTTGACCTTGTCCCCGCTGGGCCGGATCAGTTTGGACGGCGCGGCCACCTCGCACCGGATCCCGGCCGAGGCCAGCGCCCGCGCCAGCCCGTACCCCGTCGGGCCGGCCTCGTAGGTCACCGCGACCGGACCGTGCCCGGCCTCGACCAGCTGCCGGACCCAGTCCACTACCAGGGGGACCGCCGGCCCGACCGTAGCCTCGATCACCTCCCCGGTAACCGTGTCCAGCGCTGCCGCCCGCACCGATCGTGCGTGCACGTCCATCCCGATACTTGTACGCTCCGTGAACACCGGGGCCCTCCTACACATGTGGTACCCGAGCAGGCCGCTCCTACCCGGTTAACCCACGAATCTGTGTCAGGAAGGCCCCGGCCCGCAACCACGACCTCGATGCCGCAGCTACGTCATACCGTCTGAGCAGATGCTGCAGACGTTTCATTGGTTCGCTGGTGAGGGCTTCGACCTGATCGTCGAGGACCTGCTGGCGATGCCGCGTGAGCCTGTCGTCGTCGAGGGCTTCCGACTCCTGCCTCGTCTAGTCGCGCCCCTGTCAGCTGCCGGCCGAAGGGTCTGGCTCCTGCCCACTCCGCAGTTCCGCCGAAACGCCTTCGCAGCCCGAGGGTCGCTGTGGCAGATCGCCGGCAGGACCAGCAATCCGGAGCTGGCGTTGGCGAACCTGCTGGAACGGGACCGGCTGTTCACCGAGCAACTGAGAACGGAGGCCGACGCGCGGGGGTTGCCGGCCGTCGACGTGGATGACGGGGTAACGACCGAGGAACTCATGACTCGTGTGCGTCAGGCGCTCCAGACATCCCCACCGGACTAACCGTCGCACCGCCGACGGTCTGAAGTGGCGCGCTCCGCGCGGCAAAGTAGTGCGTTCGACCAGTGCGATGTCAGGCCCTGTCTCGCTAGGGTTCCGTCATGAGGCCGTCGCCGCAGGAAGTCGCGTCCCAGCTGACAAGCATTCTTCGATCGCCTTGGCCGGAAGGCATCGATGACGGTGTCTCATGGCTGCGCTCCATGGGCATCTCGACAGACACTGCGGAGGAGACACCTTCGGAGGGCAGTGGTCGGTCCTGGGGAATGGCCTCGGTGCCCGGATGGGGTGCGGCTCGGGCAGGGTGGAGCACGTACCGTGAGCAGTTCGCGGATGTCTTCTGGTTCCTGTGGGACGACCATGGCTGGGACGATGTGCGGGGCGCTGCGGCTGACCTCGCTCAGGCCATCACAGACGTTCACGGGGCACCTGAGGAGAGCACCGAGGAGACCACGGGCCACGGGCCCAGCTGGTGGTGGCGTCTGAATGACCACAGCATTGAGGTCTACGCCCACAACGGTGCGATCCGGCCAGAAGACTTCCCGGCCGGGCCCGCGGTCGTGCAACTGCATGTCGACCTACGCGCCGTCGCGGAACCTCGTGAGGCCGAGGCGTGTGAACTGGGTGCTCCTCCAGGGCCCTGACCGACTCCAGCCAGGCGATCGAATGTCGCCAGTCTCATCGCGGCCAAGTAGTGCGTCCGGCGCCGTGGGTTGGTTCGGAGGGCCCGGATGCTGCGGGCATGGCCGCAGCAGTAGGTGGCATCTGGCCCCACACCCCGCCGATGTGACACACCGTTCGGGGCCAGCGTGCTCGCGGACGCTGCGGCGCTTCGGTCAGGAGGTGGTGAGCCGCCGCGGCCTGGGCCACGGGCCGAGCCAGCGCTCCCAGGGCAGGAAGGCACTCCAGCAGACCGCGGTCGGCAAGAAGTGGATGCCGAGCAGCACGAAGGTGCTGAGGTGGAAGCCGATGAAGACGAGCACGACCATCCAGCGCCAGTGCTCGCGCACGACGAAGACCAGCGGCGCGGCCAGCTCGAGTGCCAGCGCCCCCACTGCCCGGCACGCAGCAGCAGCCTGCTCGACGAGCAGGTCGTTGACCGGGTTGGGGCGACGCAGGAAGGCCCACACCAGCGTCCCCGAGTTCGCCCAGCGCAGCAGATCCCACTCGTTCAGGACCATCTTGGCCAGCACCGACCCGGTGTAGGTGAAGACGGTGAGGATCTGGATCATCCGCAGCGCCCAGCCGGCGGACTCCGAGGGTGAGCGGTCGGCATACCGGCAGGTCCCCGCGGTCGGGAGCAGCAGGAGGCCGACGACGATCGCCATGTGGTCGTGCGCGACATACCCGAAACTCATGCCCCACAGGCACCAGACGAGGTAGCACCCCGCCAGCAGACCACCCCCGACGTGCTGGACCCACGCCGGGGCGCGAGCGGTCCCGCCGGCGGCCAGCCCCAGCAGCCCCACCGCGACACCGGCCAGGACGAGCAGGGAGGTGGCCTGGCCCGGCGGCGGCAGGCGCAGCAGCTGGGCGAGCACGACCGGGTCGTAGAACTCGGGGGTCCCCACGCGGTCGCGCGGCGAGCGGAGCAGGAAGAGCGCGTCGACCAGGGCCACCGTGCCAATCAGCACCCGCACCCAGGCCACCCTGGCCCGGGGGACCAGCGGAGACCACCAGTCGAGGATCCGGGTCACCCCGCTCCGGGCAGGGTATGCCGCGGTGGCGGTGCTCATGCCGGGCGGTTCCTGGACGAGGGGCTCATGGCGTGTCCTCCCAGCGCAGCACCAGCCGGTCCGTCGGTGGCCCCACCCGGCTGCCCCCGCGCAGGGTGTCCACCCGCTGACGCACCTCTAGCGCGACCAGGTCGGTGCCGGGGTGGTTGTCCTCGTAGGTTCGGGCCACGGCGCCCAGCGGTGCCGGGTCCTCACGCAGGCCCCTGCCGAGGGCGAGCTCGAGCTCGACGCGGGTCAGCCCGGCGGTCTCGGCGCGCAGCGTGATCGGCACCTGCCGGCCCTTCGCGTCCACGCCGACCAGGTAGGTGTTGACGACCTCGCCGTCCGGGTCGCGGGCCACCGCATACTGGCCCAGCATCCCCAGCGGGAACCAGTCGTCGTGCCGGTCCAGCTGCGCCGCGAGCACGATGCCGAGGATCGCGGCGGCCACGGCCAGCCGCACCCCCCTGCCCACCGCGCTCATGCGTGAGGGTATGCCGTCAGCTGGCCAGCTGTCGGAGTGCCACGCGCGGGCGGTGCGGTAGCCCACCGGCGGCAGAGGCGCCGCGCCACGTCGTTGTCGGAGAACATGCCGAGCGTGCAGACGCCGTGCTGCTCCACCGCCCACCGGGTCAGGCCGGCCGGGACGAGCTCGCCCAGCCCCTTTCCTTAGGCGAGGGCGTCCAAAGTGAGTATGACGAGGGCGCTGGTCCAGCCCAGCGGGGCGGGACCGCCGGGACGGCCCTGTGAGTCGACCTTCTCTGGCAATGACCCCCACGGTGCTCGGTGCTGGTCGAGCCAGTCGAGCCAGTGGTGGGCAAGTTCGTCCTGCCCAGACGCTGCGGCCGCGTAGGCGACCAGGGCGACCTCGGGGGTCCAGGAGATGCCGTCGTTCTTCCACTGCGAGCCTGGTGCCAGACCTCCGCCGGCGCGGGCTGCTTCCTGCTGGTAACCCAGCCACGCCTCGTGCACACCTGGGAGAGGGTCGGGGTCGAACGGGGGCATGAGCATCGCTGTCGCTGCATCAAGACCCCCGTGGGTGCCAGCTCGCAGGTAGTCGGGTCCGAAGAACTCCCCGATCTCGGACCGCACCCCGGCTGCCGCCTGCTGGACCTGGTCGGCGCGCTGGTCGTCTCCGAGGGTGCGGTAGTCGGCCGCAGCAAACCTCAGTCCGGCGGCCACGGGGGCGCTGGCTCCTAGCAGGTGGTCGTAGGTGGTCTGCTCCCAGTAGTCCTGCCCTGGTGCCGGTAGGTGGCTGCCGCCGCCTGTGGCGCGCAGCAGCTGGTCGGTGCACCGGTCGCGCAGGTCGTCCACGACTGACGGAACGCTGGCCACCTGGGTTGTCTCGTGGATCGCCCACAGGACCCACCCGCAGCCGTCGACCTGGGCGCGGCGGGGGTCGAGATAGATCCGGCCGCCGGAGAGCAGGTATCGGGCGTCGAACCCGTACATCGGGTCCAGGTACAGCTCGCTGGTCCGGGTCATCAGTTCCACGGACAGGTCGGCGTGACCCGTGCGTGCCAGGGCAACGGCTAGGAAGGCGCCGTCTCGCGGCCAGAAGTATCCCCAGTTCTCCGCTGGCCCGGCCGGCGGGAAGCCGGCATCGGTCGCCAGGTTCTCGGAGAGGTTCTTCAGGTCCCACAACGCCGTTCGCGACATCTCCTCGTACGAGGTCCCGGCGCCGGGCAGGGTACCCGCCTCGATCCACGCCTTGTCCTCAGCACCTGGCACGTCCCAGTAGGGGTAGTGAACCAGCTCACCGCGCAGCCCCACTCGGGTGTGTGGGTCCACCGGGGCCGGGTCTGCGCTCCACCCCGCCACGGAGGTCACGGCTAGCCCGAGCACGATGGACGCGGCGGTCACGCGCAGGAGGGTGTTGCCGTGAAGGAGACGATCGACGTGCAGGAGCACCGCACCGATGACAGTTCCGACAGCTAGTCCCATCCAGGCGTGCAGCACGTCAGGAGCAGAGCATGCGCGCGCCAACTCAGGAAGGGCGTACTGCACCCCCTCTAGCACCAGCGGCAGGGCAGCCGCTGTCGCCAACCAGCGCGGCCGTCTCGACAGCGACAGGCCGGCCACGATCATCAGCCCGACCACACCCATCCGAGGGTCCTGCTTGAACCAGTCCCACGGCCACAGCAGATGCTCTGGCCCCAGATCGCAGGTCCGTGAGATGCCGCTAACCGGTCCAAGCCGAGGCGGCAAAGTAGTGCGTCCGAGAGCGCGCGGCCGGGTCGACGTCACAGACGTGTTTCGGCGTCCTTCGGGCACGCTCTCCATGACGGTGCTGCTCTAGTTGCCTGGCTGTTTGGCCCGGTCCGGTCCTCCGCCACCGAGTCACGCCGTGCAGGAGGGCGGCAGCTGCGCGTACTTAGGGCTGGAGCGCTTGGACCGCGCTCACGATGACGATCTGATCGGGCGCGAGCCATGGTGCGGCGGTCTCGTAGATGGCGTCGACGGTCGCCTGGTCGGCGACCACGACCTCGACGTACAAACGGGCATCGGTCCCGCCGCTCCCGACACTGTGGAATCTCAGGTCCGATCGGTCGGCCACGGCGTCCTGCGCGGCCCGCAGGTCCTGATCGGAGGGGACGTTCCGATTCTCGAGGCAAAGGGGCCCGGTGTAGACGTCGCGGATCGCGGCACGGGAGGCACCCAGGTCGGTGCCCTCGGTGAGCAGCACGTTCATCACCCCGCCGTCTGAGAGCCAGGACGTCGCGTAGCCGGCCAGGTCCTGCCTCAGCAGAGTAAGGAGTGCCTGCTCCTCGTCCATCCCGGCCGGTCCTTGGGTGCGGCCAGCCTGGTCGACGCCGGCTACGTCGGCCGTGGGGTCCTTGCAAAGTGCGGAGAAATCCGTGTCGAGCCAGTCGGTCGTGTCGTAACCCGGAGGAGGCTCAGGGTCCAGTGGCCGGGTCAGGGTGAACGTCCCCTGCTCGCCGGCCTCCGGGGCGTAGTGCCCGATGGCGTAGACGGTGTCGTCTGTCCAGGTGATGCCGTTCTCCTGCTGGACGTCGTGGTCGGCCCAGGAGAACGCCCCCTTCAGTTCTGGCCCGACGCAGTCAGGTGGATAGATGGCTGTTTGGGGGCCGAAGCAGAGAACCACCGGGTCCTGCACCGAGCGCTGATAGGGACTGCCGGCCAGGACTATCTCATTCGACAGGTCCACAATCTCGGGCTCGTGACCGGTGGCCGCCTGTGGCGCGGGGGAAGTGTTCCTTGCCGTCTCCGTTACGGCCGAACCGTCCCCGGTCGGTGCGGGCTGGTTCCCGCACGCTGCGAGGAACAGCGCCGAGCCGATCCCCACGAGCGCGGCAGCAGTTCTCATGGTTCGCATCATGGCAGTTCGACGGGACGCCCACCCGGACCGTTCCGCAGAAACGGTCTGTCCGGTCGGGCGAGGGACTCCGCAGCTTCACACCCGATCCCGTATAAGGCCCCTGTGCGACGACGTTCACCCATCGAGACGGCCGCCAAGTCACGACCTGCGGCATGGTCGGACGCTACGCGACCACAGCGGCAAATGAGTATGGCTCCGGCGTCTTGATCAGTCGGCTCAAGAGCCCCGTCGGCAGCATGCCTGGGGCTAGTCTGTGGCCATGAGCGCATGGCTCACCATCGAGGTCCAGGACGGCGACGTCTCCGCCGATGGGTGGCGTCGTGCCCATGGCGAGCAGCTTCTCGAAGCGGCGGTTACCAACGGGGCTAGCGATTGGGTCTGGCACACGCCTCGGTGGGGCGTCATCCTAGAACTGGAGTTCGCGGATGAGCTCGCGCGGGAGGCCTTCCGGGAGCTTCCGGCAGTACTTGCTGCACTGGACGCCGTCCCAGACGCTGTGTTCGGCTTGCACGTTTACCCCGGACGCGGAGGTAGCTCCGGCAGCGCAGTTCCCCGGCGGCCTCGGCCAGCTCCCTTCAGCGATACTGCCATGGCTGAAGAGACCCAAGACGAGTTCATAGATCTGCCACCCGGAGAGCACTCGTACTGGAGCGGCACCCGACCCTAGGTTCGCTGCTTGGCATACGATGCCAGATGCGGCAGATGCGTGCAGTCCGGATCTCGCGTAAGGTGGCGCCGACTAGGCCGAGGGAGTGCGACTTGCGGGAAGATGTCGGTCAACGAACCGTCTGGCGCCAGCAGGGCAAGACGTGGCGGACCTTCGCCCGGGTCTGGTTGCCATTCACGGGCATCTTCTTGATCGCGGTGTTTTTC
Organism: Ornithinimicrobium flavum; assembly: GCF_004526345.1. Taxonomy (NCBI): domain Bacteria; kingdom Bacillati; phylum Actinomycetota; class Actinomycetes; order Micrococcales; family Ornithinimicrobiaceae; genus Ornithinimicrobium; species Ornithinimicrobium flavum. The sequence goes on from NZ_CP038213.1 coordinate 3,169,021, forward strand.
ATCGAGGACATCCACTGGGGCACGCTCTTATCGGCTGTGGGCAACTTTATCGCTGGGGTGTGCTTTATGGTGATGGCCCGTATCGGGTCGTCGGCCGATCACCGAGGCATCGAAGTCACGCAGCTCCGAACGAGACGATTCGCATGGTCCGTCGTCGAAGAACTTCGCCCCAACGCCGCGAGCCGGTGGGCAACCTCCGTTGAGGCCAGGCTCACAGACGGTACAACCGTCCCCTTGCCTGGTGTACCCGTCGCAGACCTGCGTCGCCTTGAAGAATTGCGCGCCAGCGAAGCTAGGCCATCCAGTCCGGGGTACTGACGCAGGCAGCGATCCGCAGCACCCGGGCCAGGCGTTGCGCGGCCCAAAGCAGTTGCGGACTCACCGGACGTCGCGCAAGGCGGCAAATGAGGGTGTTTAGGCTATTCGCCAGTGGCTCCGTCGATAGCCTCTCGGAGGAGATCTGCGTGACCGCAGTGGCGTCCGTACTCCTCGACCATGTGCGTGAGGACCCACCGCACGGACACCGACTCACTGCTGCCCGGGAGGACTGCCGGGTCTCCTAGTTCGAATCCCGCGAGGGTGCTGAGCCTGACCCAGTGGCCTCGCGAGGACTCGATGGATCGATCCCAGGAATCGCGTAGGGCATCACCGGAAGTGCTGAGGGCAGTGTCCCACTCCCAGTCCGGTGTCTGTTTCCAGTCGATGGTGTCCCAGGGAGCGGAGGGTGCTTCACCGTTGAGGACGCAGCCGAACCAGAAGTCCTCGACGTAGGCGAGGTGCTGCAACAGCCCGCCCAGCGACATGCTCGATGGCAATGGTTTGGCGTGCAGTTGATCATCGCTGAGCCCATCCGTCTTCCGTTCGATCGTCGCACGCAAGAAGTCCAGGAACCCCAACAGCGTGCCGGCCTCGTTAGCCATGGACGGCGGCTCGGGGCGACCCTGATCGCTGACGATTTCTACATTCACGTGAGCACCCTACGTCGCCCACTTACCGCAATACTGAGCGGGTCACCGCACTGCGCACCACCATCGCGGGTGGATTTCGACGCGCCCGCGTGTGTCTACTTGCAGCCCGTCTCAACTGTCTCGTGACGACGTCTGTGCCTTGCTGGCTACTCGGCCGCACGCGGAACGCTACCGATCGCGGCGGATGCGTGCGTTCACTGGCGGCGGCGCTGTGTGCGCCTCGGGACGTCCGACCCGCGGCAGAAGCGGATGGGTTCCTGCTACTCCGCAAGTAGGGGTCGTCACGCGGTGCTGTGATGTCGACACCAACAGCCGCCAGGAGTCGTTGCCACCGTCTTAGCCTCGATCCACCGATGGGCAGGTGGATGGGCCGCTGTAGGACGGGGTCAGGTCTGTGACGGGGCGAGGGTCGTGAGGGCGCGCGTGAACTGCCGGTCTGCCCGGCTTTTCCACTGGGTTCCTGCTGGTAGGGACGGGGGCTGGGGTCAGGCGGGTGCTGCGGCCCGGCCGGGGCGGAGCGCGTCGTAGAGGACGGTCCAGGCGTGCTCCCAGGGCCAGTCTCGGGGTAGGTGCAGGTGCAGGCGGCGGGCGGAGGAGGCGACCCGGGCTGGCAGGTTGACCAGCTTGCGGCGGATCGTGGGCGTCGTCGCCCGCGCCAGGCGGGTGCTGCCGGTCAGGGTGGCCGCGGCGCGGGTGAGGTTGAACGCCATGACCGCGGCGATGAGCCAGGCGGCGTTGGCAGCGAACTTGCCCGAGGGCAGGTGCGCCAGGGCCGAGGCTTTCAGGTCGGCGTGGACGTTCTCGATGACCGCGTGGCCCCGGTGGACCTGGTCGGCGGCCACGGTGTCCCGCTCGGTGGCGGGCGTGGTGGTGAAGAACGCGTGGAAGCGCCAGGTGTCGAACATCGACTCCTGCCCGTCCTTGGCCCTGGGGTTCAGGTCCGGGACGCGGCGCACCACCAGCCGGCCAGTGACCTGCTCGGACTTCTTGGCCGAGGTGAACGCGGTGTAGTCGATCTCGGCGACCTCGGCCCGCGAGACCCACCTGCCGGTGGCCTGGTCGTAGATCGCGTCGGTATACCTGATCGTGGTCCACGCGTCCTCGGCGATCGCGGCGATGGCGCGCTTGACCGCCGGGTCCAGCCGCACGGTGATCGAGACCTGTGCACCGGCCCTGTCGGCGGCGCCCACCAGGGCGGCGGAGTAGAACGCGGAATCGGCGCGCAGGAGCACCGGTCGCCCGGCCAGGTGGCTGCGCCGGACCAGCGCCAGGGCATCGGTGGTCAACCGGGCCGCGCCACGGGAGGAACCCACGGAACCCTTGCGCAGGCGTTGGGCGGCGATGACCGGGGCGGTCTGCTCGGTGGACACGGTCGCCAGCAGCGCGTTCAACCCTCGGACCCCGCTGTAGCCGAACCCGGCGCCCTGCTTGGCGTAGCCGTGGACCTCCACGATGGTGTCGTCCAGGTCGAGCAGCACCGTCCCGGTGTCGCCGGCCCGGCCCAGCAGCCCGGTGCGCCCGGCCAGGGCGAGGGTGAAGCGGGAGGCGACCGCGTCGCCCTGGCGGACGTGGCCGAAGGTGAACGTGCGCAGGAACGAACCGAGCGTGGAGGGGGCATAGGGCCGTTCGAACAGCTTGCCCATCGCGCCGTGGCGCAAGAGCCCCATATCCTCGATGCTGTCCGCGCCGGCGGCCATACCCGCCACCAGGGCGGCCAGCTTGGCGCCGGCGTTGGCGCCCTTGTCGGTCGGCAGGCTCAGGTGCTCATCGCCCAGGGCGTGCAGGCCGGCTTCTTCGGCCAGCGTCATCAGCGGGACAAGCCCGGCGGCAGACACGAGGTTGGGGTCATCGAACGTCGCGGAGACCACGGGGAGGGTGTGAGAGAGTTGCATCTACGAGATGCCCTTCCGGTTTGGGTGATACGTGCTCTAGACAAGTCGTATCTTCCCAGGTCAGAAGGGCATTTCTCGCTTTCCCACGCCGCTTCACCGGCTCACCCGATCGGTGGATCCAGGCTTAGCCACGGGCGCGAAGAATCTGCCGAAACAAGCCGTTTCGCGACCAACTGGCTGGCTCCTCACGCAGTAAGCGCCCCGAACCTGGCGTCCAGCGCTATGCTCTGCGGAGTCTGGCGTCTGCTGCTCTGCCGGCAAGTAGTCGCCTCCGACGCCGCTCCGCGATAAGGGGGAAGAGTCATGGACATGAGTCAAGTTGTTTGCGCAATCGGTCGGCAAGGGCCTGAGGGGGTTCAACTGCTTGGCACGGGCTTCGCCGTCTCGACCACGAGGATCGCAACAGCTTTTCACGTAGTGGGTCCGAGCGATGAGAATCTCGTTGTTGCGCTACCGAGGTACCAGAACCTTTCCCAGTACCAGGATACGTCTGACCGCCAACTACGCGCCGTTTCTGCCAGAATGGCCGCTCCAGATCCAGTGCGTGATCTGTGCATTCTGGAGGTAGAGCAATACCGCATGAGTTTTCCCTACTCACTCGACGGAACCGACTCTGTACCCCCTGGGACTCCAGTTGTAACATGGGGATTCCCGCACGCCAATTCTGGACGCTTGGTGCTCACACAACAACAAGCGCATGTGGGCGCTCGCATCCTCATCGAAAGTGCTGGCGCAAAGAGCAAGCATATCGTTTTGAACACACAGGCGCGCGAAGGGCAGTCTGGAGGCCCCGTCCTGGACCCGTCATCAAACAGCGTCGTCGCCGTATTGATTGGCAGTTATGCGCCTGGCGGTGGCGGGGGAATCAGCCTCGGCGGAGTCGACCCAGCTACTTTGCATCAAACGACTCATGCAATCTCGGCCGAGTACCTGCGGGAGATGCTGTGACAGCCACAGAGCCGGCGTCGCCGAACCTGCAGCACATTTTCGAGGGTGGGCTGGATGAGTGGCTAAACGCACTGCCAGCATACCAACGAAGGCATGTTCAGGCTATGCTGGAACATGGCACCCCTGAGGATGTGGCCGCTAGTTGGCTTGGCAGTTTAGGGCCCAGCGACACCGCGCCCTATGGCGGCGTGAAGGCCGCAGGGGCGAGTTTCTACGAAAATCTCCTCCGTGAGTTGCAGAGATTGTTCTGCGATCCAGATGCATATGTAGAAGAGCGAAGCCAGTTACAGAAGGCGAGCGGTACTGGACAGTTGATGATAGTTGGCGTGGTTTGTACTGCAATTGCGCCCCACATCGGCGCTGCCGCAGCTTTCATCGGCCCAGCCGTGGCCCTCACACTGGCACTGCTGAGCAACGCCGGGAAAGCTACGGCTTGCCAGCAACTGAACGACATGCTGGCCCGGCGTGAGTCCGCCCAAAGCCAGGAGTGAGCGCGGGCGCCATCGCATCAACCTCTTCCTCGGCCGAGTTGCCATGGCCTGCGAAACTTGGGGGTGGACGCGGATCGGCCAGGAGTCTCCCTGGCGCGCACCGTTTGAAGCCACCGGCCCACCGGCGGCAATAGGTGCAGGACGATTCCGACAGCAAGCGCGACGGGGGCCTCTCGAGCAATGGTCACGATAGGCGCTGTGATTCTGTCTGCAGATGTGCCCGACAGCGCGTGCGATGCACCGCTAACGCGCCCATGGCAGCGGAATGCGCTGGCGTCTTAGATACGGTCACCAAGGCCGATAGGGGCTCTTCACAATCCAGGGTGTAGTTGGGGTCTGAAGCCGCCGGCTTCCAGGAGAGCTCTGGCGATGTAGTGGGTGATGTTGCGGAACCCGAGGGCCAGTCCGCGCAGGTGCTCGAGCCGTCCATTTACGGCTTCGGTAGGGCCGTTGCTGGTGCGGGGCCGGTCGAAGTAGGCCAGAACGTCGCTGGCTCGTCGGGCCAGGGTGCGGCCGAGCTTGCGCAGCTCGACCAGCGGCCCCGGGACGCCCTCGGTCAGGGCGTCGATCACGGACCTCATCTCGGTCCGGCCGCCGGCGCGGTCGGGGTCGCGGTAGGCGTGGATCATCCGCTGGTAGATGCCCCAGGTCACCTCGACCTGCACGTGCTCATCGCCGGCGAAGAGCCTGTCGAGACGCTCGTGCTGACGGTCGGTGAGCAGGTCGGCGCCGGTGTGCAGAGTCCGACGGGCGGAGTAGAGGGGGTCGCCCTTGCGGCCGCGGTGCCCGTGCAGCTCCTGCTGCACGCGACGGCGGCACTCATCGAGGGCGTCACCGGCCAACCGGATGACGTGAAATGGATCCATGACCGTCACAGCCTCGGGCAGCTCCTCGGTGGTGGCGGTTTTGAAGCCGGCGAACCCATCCATGGCCACGGCCTCGATCCCGTCGCGCCAGGCCTGGTCCCGCTGCGCGAGCCAGTCCTTGAACGCTGCCTTGGACCTCCCCTCGACGACGTCCAGCAGGCGGGAGGGGCCGGTGCCGTCGCGGACCGGGGTGAGGTCGATGATCACGGTGACGTACTTGTCACCACGCCGAGTGTGCCGCCAGACGTGCTCATCCACGCCTAAGACACGGACGCCATCCAGCCGGGTCGGGTCGGCGATGAGCAGCCGCTGTCCTTCGGCCAGGACCGCGTCGTTGGCGGTGTTCCACGACACCGCCAGGCCCTCGGCGACCCGGGACATCGACAGGTGGCCGACCACGATCGCGACCAGGCCCCACCGCAGCCCGGCGCGGGAGATCTTCGCCCGTGGCTCGGCCGCGGCCGTGGTGTCCTGACGCCACACGTGGCTGCACTCGGTGCACCGGTAGCGTCGGATGGTGAGCAACAGTGTGGTGGGACGCCACCCGAACGGCTCGTGCGCCAGCTGTCGGGTCACGGTGTCCCGCGGAACGCCATGGCAGCCGCACCGCTTGCACCAGTCGTCCGGCTCGAGGACCCGGCAGGCCAGCACCGCACGGTCAGGCTTGAGCAGCTGGCCGGTGACCACCAGACCCAGGTCGTCCAGGCCGGCGAAGGTAGTCAGGTCGGGGCGCGTGAAGGTAGCGTCGGACATGTCGAGGTCTTTCGGATGGGCGGCGTAGGAACCTCCATCATCGGAAGACCTCGACGTCTACCCCGTGACCGACGCGCCAGCGCCCTCTACACCCTCAACTGTGAAGAGCCCCGATAGGGCACATTCGACATACCTCGGGCCGGATTGTAGTCGAGCGTATCAACCAACCAATCCATGGCATCAAAGGCAAGTTTCTGGTTCGGGCCTGGGCCGCAGCGTACTGAGTACAGGGGTCGCGTCGAGGGCTCGCCGAAGTCGAACTCCTGGTATGGAACGAGGAAACTCCGCCCAGCGCGGAATTTCATACCTGGTTGACGGAGATCCCCTTGCCTTTTCATCAGGCGCCACTCACGTTCGCCGGCAAACGCTTCGTGCTTGAAAAATGGGGCAATCGCTTGCAAATCGTCGTTTGCTCCCCGCAGCGCCGTGGCGGGCCCGGGGCCAGACTGGGCAACCGCGAAGGCCCTGCTCAGGATGTCCACTACGTATGGGAGGCAGCCAATTCCATAGAGGACGGGTGCTAGCCTCCAGCCCTCCTGTTCTGCTTGATCCCTCAGTTGCTGAGGGTGAAGGGCGATTGAATATCCGTCCCCAGGATTCGTGTAGGCGCGCCAAAGGTTAAGGTCGTCGTCATCGTCGGTCAGGGCGATGATGTAAACAGCCGGAGCATTGGAATAGGGCCAGCCGAGGCCCTGCTCGAAGAGCGCAGCTGTTTCTGGGTGCGCGGCCCTTAGAGGGCCCAACTCCTGCCAGCCTATCGACAGGTAGTGCTTGGCTTGGGCGAAAACGTAGTGATATTCTTGTGAGTCATTCATATATGAGATTGAACTTCCCCATAGCGTGTGACTGCTAAGGATGGAAAGCAAGCCCGCTCCACTGGTGTAGTGAGCCAGATGATGTGGCAGTTCCGCTTCGCCGGAATCAGTGAAGAACTCGCGCATAACCGCAGCCTACCTCGCCACCGCCGCGCGTCCCCTTGTGCAAGCACCTGAGTTGCCCTCAGGCCGCCCAACTGCGGCGATAATCCGAGACGCGGTGGGCGGCTCTGCCTGCCGTTTGCAGTCGCGGTCAGGCGAAAGCGCTGCTGCGGAACTGCCCGGAGGTTCATACACGGACATCGAGTCTCGCGCGTTCGGCGGCTTCCGAGTGGCTGGTGCGGGCATCCGGACATCGGCGGTACAGCGATGTATCGCCCCTCGCGGCGAGGCACGCGTCGAGCAGCAGAACGCGCGCTCGGTCGACGCCCGACTCTCGGCGTTATGTGGGTGATCGTTGTCAAGAGGCCTCGGTGGTGTCGAGGCCGGTGATGAGCTCGTCGTAGATCGCCGCGCGGCGGGTCTGTCCCTTGGCGCAGGCGTCGGCGCGCTGGGCGAGCAGCGCTGGACGGAACACGATGGTGGTCTGGAAGAAGGTGCAGGACTCGCAGATGCTCTCGTACTCGCAGTCCATGACCTTGGGCCTGGTGCAGTAGCCGTTGCCCAGGAGGCGGTGGTGCTCGCGGTTGAGGCGGGCCATGTTGGGTCCGAGGTCCTCGGCGGGCAGTTTCGCAGGTGCCGTGTAGAGGGCGTCGACCTTGGCGGCGACGGCGAAGTACTCCTGGGCGACGGTGCGGTTGGCGATCTTGGCGTAGACCAGGGTCATGTCCAGGGACTTGTGGCCGAGCATCGCGGCGATCGCCTCCAGCGACATGCCTCGGTTGATGGCCTGGGTGGCCAGGGTGTGCCGCAGCCGGTGCGGGTTGATGTGGCCCAGCCCGGCGGCCGCGCCGGCCTTGTTGATGAACCGGGTGACGGCGTGCCGGTCGAGCTGGCGGCCGTTCTCGTAGGGGATGAGCAGCTCGTGCCCAGGGGTGACGTGCGCGGCCCGGTAGGCGCCGATGAGCTCGACCAGGTGGGGGTGCAGGGGCAGGTATCGGTCCTCGTGCAGCTTGCCGACCGGCACGTGGAGCCAGTAGGTGTCACCGATGAGGACGACGGCGTCGGACCTCAGGGAGCAGTACTCCCCGACGCGCAGGCCGGTGCGCAGCAGGACCTCCACGGTCAGGCCGATGAGCTGGCGTCTGTCGGCCTGGGCGGCGCGCAGCAGCGCGGAGGCGGAGGGGTCGTCCAGGGCCTTGGGCAGGGCGTGGTCCTGGACGGGGATGTCGCCGTGGAACATCGGCACCCGGGACGGGGCCTCGGGCCATCCCCACTCGTCGATGCGCATGAAGAACATCCGCAGCACCCCGAGCCGCTGGGCGCTGGTGGCCGGGGCCAGGGTCGGTTTGTTCTGTCCCGGGCGGGCCAGCAGCCAGGGTTTGTAGCCTTCGATCTGGGGACGGCCGATCGCCGCGACCGTGCGCACCTGCGGGTGGCACTGGATCAGGTAGGTCGCGAAGGCCCGCAAGCACTGGTCGGTGTTGTGCACGCTGCCCGGGCGCAGGATGCAGGCGATCTGCTCGAGGTAGCGGACCATGACGTCGACGATGTCCGGGACGGCCTCGGTCAGCTGCTCCCAGGTCGCGAACGGGATCGCCGCGTACGGGTTGGGCGGGCGCAGCCGCCGGCGTCCGCGCCTCATGAGGACCCCCCGGGCAGCGCAGGTCCGGGACGGCCGGAGATGCTGGTGAAGACCCGGGCCGGGGTCGGTGGTGGTGACAGCGGTGGGTCGATGGCGAAGACCTGCGCATCGATGACCTCCGAGGCGGTGCGGTACTGGGTGGCGAGCCAGTCCTCGCCCAGGTGCAGGTAGATCCGGGTGGACTCGATCGAGGCGTGCCCGGCCTGTGCCTGCACCGCTTCCAGCGGCATGCCCGCGGTCCGCAGCCGGGTCAGGCAGGTGTGGCGCAGCTGGTGACAGGTCGCCCGGTCCAGCCCGGCACGGCGCCGGGCGCCCTCGAGGACCTCGTCCAGGCCGTCCGCGCTCAACGGGTGTCCGCGCCGGGGCCGTTTGAGGCAGACGAAGACGCGGTCGGTGCCGCCGTCGTCCTGGCCCGTGCCGGCCTCGGCGGGCCGTTCGGTGTTCAGGTAGGCGGCGAGGTGGACGAAGAACGCGGGCGCGATCGGCACGTACCGCTGGTGCCCGCCCTTGCCGTCAGCGACGAACACACGCCGCTCACCGGGTCGCAGGTCCTCCAGGCGCAGGCCCAGGACCTCGCAGCGCCGCAGCCCGCCCAGCAGCATCGCCGCGACCATGGCCCGGTCCCGGTGGGTACGCAGCGCCGCGACCAGCGCGTCGACCTCCGCCGGTGCCAGGATCCGCGGCAGCGTCCGAGGCGCACGCACCAGCGGCACCCCTTGACGGGGGCGGTTGCGTTCGCGCCGGGTCGGCAGCCCCCGTGGCACCGGGTTGCGGGCCACATCGCCGCGCACGCTCAGGAAGGCGTACAGCCCGCTGATCGTCGACAGGCGCCGCCGGACCGTCCGCAAGGACACCCCGCCCGGGGCGGGCGAGCCGTCGAGCCCGACCACCGGCAGCACCGGCCCGATCCTCGGCAGCCTCCTCAGCCCGGCACGCTGGGCGGTGATGAACGCCAGCACGTCCCGGCTCGTGACCTCCGCGACCGGCTTGTCCACCACGGTGAAGAAGACCTTCAGGTCATAGATCGCGGCGAGCACAGAGTTCGGCCGCGACCTGGACGCGAGGAAGTCCAGGAAGTCATCCAGCAACGGTTCGTCGAACCTGGCCGCTGGCGACCCCGGCAACCGCTCATCGACCGGCACGAACCTCAACGACAGAGCTGACATACAGCGCCTCCTCAGCGAGACGGACACCTGCAAAGTACAGGCGCCGGTGATCCGAAGATCACCCACATATCAAGCGGAGTCGTGCTGTCACGCACCGCGGTGTGTGGGCACCCAGGTTCAGGGTTGCGACCTGAGGTGCAGGGTGGCTGCCCCCGGGCGCCAAGCCTGGGATGGTCCTCGAGTCCTCGGCCAGGATGCTGCCACCGGCCGGTAGTCGTCCACGGTGTCGCTCGACAACACGGGCGCCGACCCGGACCCACTCCCATAACCATGAACGCGTTGGTGTGGCCACCAAACCGTGGTGGCCCCACCCCTGCTACGCCGAAACCCTGGCGATGAGGAGCGCCACCGGCCGTGGGTCCAACGTGGCTCAGCCGCGCCTCCCGGTCCAGCCTGCGGCGGGTCGCGTGAGGGGTTCAGTGGCGAGTCTCGCCCGCACTGGCATCGTGGGCGGATGCACTTGTCCCTCTCCCGGAGAGGAGTTCCAGGACGGGGTCGGCCGTGGCCACCATTTGGCCACCACAGCATTGCCCCGACCGCCACTGGTTGCGTCAAGAACCTGGGTTTGCACCGACTGCAGCAGGGCCCACATGCCTTGTACCGCAGTGCATCTGCCTTTTAATCCGTAGGTTGTGGGTTCGAGTCCCACGGGGCCCACCGTGAGATCGCCGCAGGTCAGACGGTGTTTCTTCGGGGGCACCGCGCCGTCAGGGCGCGCACTCATCGGCCGCGAGCCGATCACTGGAACTAGTGCCATGTGGCCAAGTGGCGAGCTGCCACATGGTGGTCGGTCGTGCCGCTGGCGACAGCGATGACCAGGTCGTACGCGCCGTCGTCAGGTGCGTCAAGATCGACGCCGTTGATGCCGTAGAACACCACGACAGCGAGCCACCCCAGTCGCTTGTTGCCATCAACCAGCGGGTGGTTGACGACGATGGACTCCAGCAGCGCACCCGCCTTGGAGTCGATGTCGGGGTAGGCGTCTCGTCCGAAGACGTTGGCGCTGGGACGGTGGGCGGCGGAGTCCAACAGGCCAAGGTCCTGGACGGGGCCTACGCGCAGGTCCGCTGCCAGCGCGAGCAGGTCCTCGGTGGTCAGGTACTCCAAGGGTCAGCGTCCGAGACGCTCGAGCAGGTCGGCGTACCGCTCCCGTCCACGTGCGGACAGCTCGCGCACACGCTCCTCGTGCCCACGCCGCGCGGCAGCTTCCCGGATCGCCCGCACCGTCGCCTCCTGCTTGCTCACACCCTCGGCCTCGGCCAGGGCCGCCAAGGCTCGCTCATCCTCCGGGGACAGTCGCAGAGTCATCGCCATCCACTCATGGTATCACTCTGGTATCTGACGCTCATGCCGTTGTCCGGACTTCTTAGCTTAGGCGACCTCGTCTCGAAGAGAGGCCCCAGTGACCCTGCGGCGCTGGCCGACATCCGCGAAGCCGACCTCGCCTACCAGGCAGGAGACGTGGTCCGCGGAGCAGATGCGGTCCGGGCACTGCTGCGCGTCGAGCACCGTCGCGACGTATACGGGCGCCACTGACCCGAGGCGCACGTTCATGCCGTTGCCGCCACACCGAGCCGGCGTCACGATGTCACGATGAACGACACGACGCCTCGGGCCTCGTGGCTACCGGACGACTTCGTGCATCCGGTGCGAGTCGAGCTGCCGACAGGACATCGCCTGCGCCCGATCCGGGAGGAGGACGTCGACCTGGACTATCCCGCCGTCATGGGGTCGCGGGAGCGGCTGTGGTCGATCTACGGGGAGGCGTGGGGGTGGCCGCCGTCCACCATGACTGTGGAGCAGGACCGTGAGGACCTGGCACATCATGCGGCTGAGATCGAGAGGCATGAGTCGTTCAACTACGCGTTGTTCGACCAGCACGAGACGGCGTTGCTGGGCTGTGTGTACATCGAGCCGACCGTCGTCGACGACGTCGATGCCGAGGTGTCCTGGTGGGTGGTGGACGACCTGGTGGGGACGCCGGTCGAGAAGGCCCTGGACTCTCTGCTCCCGGTGTGGCTCGAGCAGGACTGGCCGCTGCGGCGGCCGATGATGGTCGGACGAGAGGTGTCTTGGGCGGAGTGGCTCGTCCGTGCCCCCCAGCGTGGATGACGGCTAGGGCGTTCACCGTCACAGCGGGGACGCCCGCCGTCGGCCGAGCATGGCCAGAAGCTCACGGCGCACCCTGTCCCGGGCTCTCCTCAACCCGTCCCGCGGAGGGTGCGAGGACCGGCCTTGGCGGCCACCGATCGCAGGAGCGCGCTGCGACCACCCTCGGCCAGGTAGCGGTGCGCACAGTGCGCCAGCACCGGCTCGACCTTCATGGGTTCGACCAGAAGATGCTGGCGGGCTTCCCGCCCCCGCCACTGTCGCTCGATCGCGCGGTCGGTCGGCCACCTGCCGCTGACCGCGAACGAGAGCAGGTCCTTGCGGGCGCACTTCGGACATCGACCGCACGGTCGCCCGAGGCGTGAGCCGCGCACGCAGGACTGAGCGACGTGCCCCATCTGGTGCTGCTGGACGATCGCGCTCGTCACCACCTCCGAGACGCCGGCGGTCGGCACGCACACGGGGAGGCTCAGCACCGCGAAGGCAGGTCCCCACTCGGCGATGAAGGGCGACCGCGCGTAGTCACGGAAGCGACCACGCTGCAACCGGTAGGTGGCCTCGAGGGGAGCGCCCCACGCGACGGCGTCGAGCCCGTCGACGTCGGCATGCAGCAGCAGGGGGACGGCCGTGGTCAGGTCGTGCGGGAAACCCGTGGGATGTCGCAGGTACTCGACGTCGCTCGGCACCACCGTCACCGCCCGCCCGTGCCGCGTCAGGACCTCGCACGACTCCGCCGCTGCCCGGCCGTCCATCATGGTGGCCCGTCGCTCGCCCCGGGGCCTCAACCTGGACAGGGTGATAGCTGTGGGTGCTCTCCGGAAGCAGCACCAGGGCCGCGACGCTGTCCGTCCCCCCGCTGAAGCACAGACCGGGTCGACCGTCGCTCAGGGTGGCACGCGGCGCATGCTCCCCGACGTGCGCCACTGCCAGGCCCAGGCCCGCGTGGATCGCGTCCGCCAGCTCTCGGCTCGCCGGGACCGAGCATGAGAACGGCGCGGCCTTGGACACCCACGGGCGGGCGCAGAGCAACGCGCTGACGACGAGGAGGTCCGGGTGCACCCTCCCTGGCGGTACGCCTACGAGGAACGTGGCCCGACGGCGGGCGAGCTCGACGCCGCGACGAGCGCGCACGTCCGCGCCAGGCTCCAGCACGAAGGTGACCCTGCCAGGCGTGTGCTCGATCTCGACGTGCATCAGCCCAGCGCGTCCGCGCCGGCACCGACCGCGTCCCCTGCACACCATTCCGTCACCTGGCCATCATCGGTCACCCCGCGAGCCCGGACCCGTCGCCGCACCGGGCGAGGGACACACTCGTCGGCGCCGGGACGGGCGGGCCTCGCAGGGGCTGACGCGAGGCGTCCGCAGCCGCTAGCATGTCGGCCACCGAGGACGGCCCGCGCACCAACGACGATGTGCACCGCGGTTCGCTACCCGCCCAGGTCTGCAGAGTTCCTGAGGTTGCCGAGCCGCAAGGAGTGTCATGTCCACGACGCGCCGCCGCCTGTCCCTCGTCCTTCCTGGCGCACTCGCCCTGAGTCTGCTCGCCGGCGGCGTCTCCGCCGCCAGCCCGCCACCGTCGGCCGCAGCCGCAGGTCCACGCGCGATCGGCATCGAGGTGCTCTCCAGCGCCCCGGACCAGGTCACCGGCGGTGACGCGCTGGTCGAGGTGACCGCCCCGCATACCCTCCCACCCGAGGACGTCCGGGTCAGTCTGGACGGGCAGGACGTCACCGCAGCCTTCGACCTCACCGCCGACGGCACCCTCGTCGGGCTGGTCGACGGACTGGAGCTGGGGACGAGCAGGCTGCGCGCCGAGGCTGCGCCCGCCGCCCCCCGGCCCGGTGTCTCCCGGGCCCGTCCCGCCACCCTCACCCTGACCAACCACCCGAAGGAGGGACCGGTCTTCTCGGGTCCTCAGCAGCAGCCGTTCGTCTGCACGACGGCGAGGGCCACCCACGCCGGCCAGCTGCTGCTCGGTCAGCCGCTCGTGGACAACCAGGACGGCCAGGGCATCCCGGTCGCGCTCGAGGGGGAGGACGGCAGCTACCCGCGCGACGGACGCGGCTACCCGACCGACGACGCGGAGATCGTCGGCTGGAGCGCGAGCTGCGCGGCGCAGACCCGCACCGGATACGTCTACCGCAGCACCACGGACGGGTCCTTCCGCTGGCTCGCCGACCCCGCGGCGCTGCCGGCCGACGTCGCGCAGACCACGACGATGGACGGGCAGCAGGTGCCCTTCGTCGTGCGCTGGGAGCGCGGCACGATCAACCGCTTCATCTACAGCATCGCCGCCCTCGCGCCGGTCGGTGACGACCCCGGGTCGCGGCCGGACCCGTCGTTGTGGAACAGGCGGCTCGTCTTCAGCTTCCAGGGTGGCGTCGCGATCGGTCACACCCAGGGGACCACCTCCACCGACGCCATGCTGCCGCCGGACCTGCTCGGCCTCGGGTACGGCGTGATGTGGTCGAGCGGCAACCGCACCAGCACCCACTACAACCTGCAGGTCGGCGGCGAGACCGCCCTCATGGTCAAGGAGCGGGCGGTCGAGGCCTACGGCGTGCCCGACTACACGGTCGCCGTCGGCGGCTCCGGCGGCGCCATCCAGCAGTACGTCTACGCCCAGAACCACCCGGGCATCATCGACGCGGCGATCCCGCAGTACTCCTACCCCGACATGGTCAGCCAGATCATCCACGTCGCCGACTGCGAGCTGCTCGAGCACTACTTCGACGCCACCGACCGGGACAACCAGAAGTGGAAGGACCCGGAGGTGCGACAGGCCGTCATCGGCCTCAACGGGACGGCCCACCCGAAGAACCTCTCCGCCGGGGAGGTCGCCCAGTGGACGGGTCTCTACCAGCTCATGGCGGCGTTCGGCTACCAGGTCATGGACAAGGACCCGGCCTCGCCCGCCCCGGCCCTCATGGAGTGCAAGCCGGGCTGGTTCGGGCTGACGCCGCTGGCGCTCAACCCGACCTTCACCGACGTCCAGGACCTCGACAAGCTGGCCCAGGGCGCGGACGGCGTCGAGTGGACCCACTGGGGCGACCTCGTCAACATCTACGGCACCGACGACGACGGCTTCGCCAGGGTGCCGTGGGACAACGTGGGCGTCCAGTACGGCCTCCAGGCGCTGCAGGACGGTGTCATCACGCCGGAGGAGTTCCTCGACCTCAACGCCCAGGTCGGCAGCTGGAAGCCGACGCGGGACCTGGTCACCGAGGGTTTCCCGTTCGTGGGGTCCCCGAGCCCGCAGACCTTCGACCCGTGGAGCTCGCGCAACATGCACCTCAGCCCCGACGGGACCACCCCGGCTGCGCGCAGGTCCGGTGACCTCGCGGCGATCGGTGCTCTCTACGAGTCCGGTATGCAGTTCCGCGGCGACATCGACATCCCCGTCATCGACGTGCGGCACTACCTCGAGGACGAGCTGGACATGCACAACACCCAGCAGTCGTTCGCCGTCCGCCAGCGGATGGTCAACGTGGACGGCGACGCCGACAACCAGGTGATCTGGTTCATGGACGCGCGCCCAACCGTCGCGGCCGACCCGACTCCCCTGGCCTTCCGGGTGATCGACGAGTGGATGGCCAACATCGCCTCCGAACCGGAGCTCGGCGTGGCGGGGAACAAGCCCGCGATGGCGGTCGACGCCTGCTTCACCACCGAGGGCGACCTCCTGGCCTCGGGGCCCGGGGTGTGGGACGGCATCCTCGACGACGGCGCGCCCGGGGCCTGCACCGAGCAGTTCCCGGTCTACTCCTCCTCGCGCCGGGTCGCCGGCGGTCCCTACGAGGGTGGGGTCTGGAAGTGCGCGCTCCAGCCGGTGGCGAGGGCGGTCAACCAGGGACTGTACGGCGACTGGCAGCCGACCCGCGCCGAGCAGCGTCGGCTCCAGGAGATCTTCCCCTCCGGCGTCTGCGACTACAGCAAGCCCGACCAGGGGAGGCCGCGACACCTCGCGCCGTAGTCCCCGGTGCGGCGTCCGCCGTGGGCGCGGGCGGTCCCGACGTCTAGCCTGAGGGCCTGACGACAGGAGACGTCCGGTGCACCTGCCCCAGCCTCGCGGGCCGTTCTCGACCGCCGTGGTCGACCGGCTCATCGACCCCTCCCCCACGACGGAGGGCGGTCTGCGGACGGCGGTCCGTGAGTCGGCGACCGGGATCGCGGACGACGAGGACCGGCTGCTCGCCCTCTGGCTGGTGCACGGCCTGAGCTACCACGGCTACACCGGCGTCGACCCCGACCTCGAGTGGGACCTCCCGCTGCTCCAGGCGCGGGTCCGGCTCGAGGCAGCCTTGGAGCAAGATCTGCTGGCGGCGGCCCGGCCCGTGGTGGAGGAGCTCCTCCCCGAGGCCGCTTCGGACCTCACGGCCACCCTCTTCTCGCTGCCGGACCGGGTCGCGGCCGACGCGCCGTCGATCTCGGCCTGGGCACGCTCGACCATGACGCTGGAGCAGTGGCGGGAGATGCTGGTGCTGCGCTCCGCCTCGCAGCTCAAGGAGGCCGACCCCCACTCCTTCGCCATACCCCGCATCCCCGGTGCCGCGAAGGTGGCCCTGATGGAGATCCAGTTCGACGAGTACGGCGCCGGCAACCCCGCGGCGCTGCACTCGGCCCTCTTCGGCAAGGCGATGTCGGCCGTGGGTCTGGACGCCTCCTACGGGGGGTATGCCGAGTCCTGGCCGGGTGAGGTCCTGCTCGCCAACGTGGCGCTGGGCTGGTTCGCCGGGCGCCGACGGTGGGCCCCCGCGGTGGTCGGCCACCTCACGATGGTGGAGACGACCAGCTCGCTGCCGTCGAAGTTCTACGTCGCGGGAGCACGCCGGCTGGGGCTCCCCGAGCCGGCCTGGCGCTACTTCGACGAGCACGTCGAGGCGGACGCCGCGCACGAGCAGGTGGCGGTGCGGGACGTCTGCGGCGCCCTGGTGGCGCAGAGTCCGGAGGCCCTCACCACCCTGCTGACCGGCGCGGTGGTCGGGCTGACGGTGGAGGCGGCGGTCGCCGAGCAGGCGATGGGCGCCTGGCGCCAGGGCGGGTCGTGCCTGCGCTCGCCGCTCCGGCCGTGGGTGGCGGCGTGAGCCAGGAGCGCCCGGTCGCGACCCCCCTGCCGGTCGAACTCGTCCGCACCACCGCCTGCGAGGGTGGCCCCCTGCTCGTCCGCGGAGCACGGACCGTGCTCGACGCCGACGGCATCACCCACCCCGTGACCCGTCCGGTGGTCGCCCTGTGCCGCTGCGGCGCCAGTCAACGGCTCCCCTGGTGCGACGGGGTGCACAAGCGTCTTGCCCCGCCACGGGACTGAGTCTCACCCAGGTGCCCGGGCCCCCGGCGGGCGACGGGGGGACGGACGTCAGCGCGGCGTCGTGACGAGCCGCTCGGTCTCGGAGGGGCGCAGGGAGGGGCTGCCGGTGGCGACCCGTCCCGCGGGTCGGCGCAGCCGGGAGTGGCGGCCGCCGGAGGGACGTCGCAGGGAGGAGCTGCCCAGCACGACCGGGATCATGGACAGGGCGAGCTCGTCGGGAGAGGGGGACTGCGGGCGGTTCGTCGTCGTCATGGTTCCAGTGTCGCCGGGGAAGATCCTTGCGTCCAATGAACAGGTGACATATCACCTTTGCTCTGACAGCATAGGTGCATGGACGTGCGCACGCTCCGGTGGTTCCAGCAGGTCGCGGACGGCGACACCGTCACCGAGGTCAGCGACCTCGAGGGCGTGAGCCAGTCCGGCATCTCCCGGGCGCTGAAGCGGCTGGAGGTCGACGTGGGGACGCCGCTGCTGGCCCGGTCCGGGCGGACGCTGGAGCTGACGCGGGCCGGGCAGGACTTCCGGCGCCACGTGGACGCTGCGATCCGGGCGCTGGACGACGGGTTCGCCGCCGTCCGGCAGCTCCTCGACCCCGAGTCCGGCGCCGTCAGCCTCGCGTTCCAGCCCTCCCTCGGCACCTGGCTCGTGCCCAGGCTGGTGGGCTCGTTCACCCACGCCCACCCGGGGGTCGAGGTGGCGCTGACGTCCAAGCAGGACAACGAGCTGGAGCCGGCCGTCGGCGGGCGGACGCACGTCGAGCTGGAGCTGACCACGAGGCCGCCGCAGGACCGGACGGTGCGCTGGCGGGTCCTGGTGCGCGAGACGCTGCTCCTCGCTGTGGGACCTGAGCACCCCTGGGCGGGTCGGGAGCACCTCGACCTGGCCGAGGCGGCCGACCAGTCCTTCGTCGCCACCCACCCCTTGTCCCACCTGTGGGAGGTCACCCAGGACCTGTGCCACCGAGCCGGTTTTACCCCACGGGCGTCCCTCGTCTGCCAGGACCTGCCGACCACCCGGGCGTTCGTCGCGGCGGGCCTGGGGGTGGCGGTGCTGCCCGTCCCGGACGCGTGGGTGCCGACCCACGAGGGGCTGCACATGCTGACCCTGCAGAGTCCCGGCGCCTACCGCGACGTCGGCATCGCCTGGTCGACGGAGCAGCCGATGCTGCCCTCGGCCCGCCTCTTCCTCGACCACGCCGTGAGCACGCTGAGGGACGGCGACGCACCTGTCCGTCGGTGAGCCCTACCCCGTCCCCGGACGGGCGGCGTCCCGCCGCCGCTCCAGCAGCCGCCGCACCCGACCCCTCACCCCGCCGACCACGCCCGGGTGCACGTGGGCGACGGCGGGGCGGTGCTCCGACCCCACGGGAGGCACGTCGAGCTCAAGGTCGGACACGGTGACCAGGCCGGGCCGGTCGTCCTCCCCGCCCAGCACCCTCCCCGCGACCCAGGCCGCGCGCAGGCGGCCCTCGTCGATCTCCAGGAGCGCGAGGTTGTTGTCGAACCACGGCCCGGCGACCCCGTGCCACCGCCACCTCGGGTCCGGCACCTGGGCGGACCCGGCCAGCACCCGCCCCAGGGGCCGCGCCCCGTGCGACATCCCCGACACCAGGGCTCGCATCGCCCGGGGCAGGGGGTTGCGGATCGGGGAGCAGACCAGCTGCAGGATCCGCGAGCCGGTGGTCCGCTCCACCTCGTTGACGTAGCTGTGGTGCACGTCGCCGGAGAGGAAGATCACCGAGGACGGCGCCGCCCCCCGCTTCCCGTCGGCGACCTCGTCGACCATGCCGGACACCCGGTCGAAGGAGTCGCTGAAGGCCCCCCAGTGCTCGAGGTCGACCTCCTGCCGCATCCGCTCCCCCAGACCGGCCGGCCACCTGCCCCACGCCCCGTCGACGAGCGCCTCGTTCCACGACTCGAGGTGGTGCAGGCCGCGCGGCAGCAGGAAGGGCAGCGAGGTCGCGACGAGGAGGTGGTCGTGACCCCCGGTGAGCTGCGCGTCGGCCCACTCCATCTCCTCCTCGTCCAGCATCGACCGGCTGCCCGGCGTCAGGTCCCGCGCGGCGCGGGAGTCCAGGACGACCAGGTGCGACCCGCCGAGCGGGTGGGTGTAGCTCCACCGGTAGGCCGTCGGCCGGGCGTCCACCTCGGCGGCGAACTCGTCGACGGCGTCGGTGAGGTCCACCTCCTGCCCCGGTGACCGCTGCTCGCGTCGGCCGAGCTCCCGCCACAACCGGTCCTGCGCACGCGCGTCGGGCGAGAGGTTCCCCAGGTGCTGGTAGAGCCAGTAGGAGCCCAGGGCCGCGACGATCCGGCCGTGCCACCAGGACGTCTGCTCCATCTGCGTGCGCCACTGCTGCGAGGTGTTCCAGTCGTCCCGCACGTCGTGGTCGTCGAAGATCATGAGGGACGGCAGGCACGACAGCAGCCACCGCAGCGCCGGCTCGCTCCAGGCCAGTCCGTAGAGGTGGGCGTACTCCTCGAAGTCGGCCAGCTCGGCACCGGGCTCCTCGTCCAGGCTCCGCCGGGAGGCGATGAAGTCCCGCATGGCCGCGCTGGTGGAGTCGGCATACACCTGGTCGCCGAGCAGGAGCAGCAGGTCCGGCCGCTCCCCCAGGGGGCCGCGCCCGCCGCCGGCGAGCTCGAGGGCGAAGGTCCGCAGCGCGTCCACCCCGTGGCTGAGGTGGTGGAGGGCGTCGTGGGGGACGCTGGTGCGGCAGGATCCGAAGGCCATCCGCACCGGGCCGTCGACCGTGGTCGTCCGCAGCGTGCTCTCCGGCCACGAGGTGCCCGCCTCGGGCCAGACGACCTCGTCGTCGACGAGCACCTGGTATGCCGTGCTCCACCCGGCTTCGAGGTCGTCCACCTCCACCAGGGCGTAGTGGTGGTCGTGCACGCGGAAGGTGGGACGGCTCCAGTCCGTGCGGCCGGTGGGGTGAGCGGCCACCCGGACCGTCACGGTGCCCGCACCCTCGGTCTCGACCCACACCGCCGCCGACCGGTCGTCGACGTGGCGCAGCAGCGGGCCGAGACGGAGAGGGCCTGTCATGCGCCCATTGTGCCCGGATCAGGGGGTGCGGCGGGCGGGGCGACGGGCGGCTGGCCGACCCGCCGGGTCAGGGGCGCCGGCTCAGGCCCCGACCCCGGCGCGCGGCACCTCCTGCTGCAGCCGCTCGGCGAACGCCTCGGCGCGGACCAGGGCGGACCTGAGGTGGGCGATCCGGCGCTCCGCCTCGGCGTGCGCGGCCTCCAGCGCGGCCAGGGCCGCCTCGCGCGCACCCGCGTCGTCGCCCGCGGCACGGACCGTGTCCAGCGCCCGCAGCAGCTCCCCGATCTGCCCGATGCTGTAGCCCAGAGGCTTCATGGGGGTGATGAGCTGAAGGCGCGCGATCCCTGCGTCGTCGTAGAGCCGGAAGCCTCCCTCGGTGCGACGGACGGGGCTCACCAGCCCCATCTCCTCGTAGTAGCGGATCGTGCGGTGCGACAGCCCGGTGCGCTCGGCGACCTCCCCGATGTGCACGAGCCCGTCGTGGCCGTCGATCCCGCTCACGGGGCGCCACCGACCTCGACCCCGAAGAGCGGCAGGAGGCTGCCCTGCGGCAGGTCCGCGGCGATGGTGCCCATCCGCCAGCGGTCGGAGAACAGCGCCACGAGGGTCCCGTCCGTGCGCTCGAGCACCTCGGCGCCGTGCTTGGCGTCCACGGTGGCGACCGCCTCGCGTGTCACCCGCCGCGCCTCGGCATACCCCAGCGGCTCGAGGACCACCTCGGCCCCGAACTCGTGCTCGAGGCGGTGGGTGGCCACCTCGAACTGCATCGGCCCGACGGCGGCCAGCACGGGCGACTGGGCTCCCCGCCGGTCCGAGACGAGCACCTGGACCACGCCCTCCTGGTCCAGCATCTGGATGCCCCGGCGGAACTGCTTGCTGCGCCCGGTGTCCCGGGGTCGGACCACCGCGAAGTGCTCGGGGGCGAAGCGCGGCAGCGGCGGGAAGGTCACCGGGTCCTCGGCGTGGAGGGTGTCGCCGACGTGCAGCGCGTGGGCGTTGACCAGTCCCACCACGTCGCCCGGGTAGGCCTCGTCGATGGTCTCGCGCTCCCGACCGAAGACGGACTGGGCGTACTTCGTCTGGAACGGCCGTCCGGTGCCGGCGTGGGTGAGCACGGAGCCCCGCTCGAACGTCCCGGAGCAGACCCGCATGAAGGCCAGCCGGTCCCGGTGCGCCCGGTCCATCCCGGTCTGCACCTTGAAGACGAAGCCGGAGAAGGGCCCGTCCACCGGTCGCGGGCGGCCCTCGACGTCTGTCCACGGCCCCGGCGGTGGCGCCATCGTCGTGATGGCCGCGAGGAGCTCGGCGACCCCGAAGTTGAGCACCGCGGACGCGAAGAGGACCGGGGTGGTCCGGGCGGCCAGGAACGTGTCCTGGTCGTGCGTCTGGCCCGAGGAGGCCAGCAGCTCCAGCTCCTCCGTCGCCCGCTGCCACTCGGGGCCGTGCCTCCGGGCGGCCTCGTCCGCGCCGAGAGCCTCGCGGCCGGCCAGGGTCGCCCCGCCGGGGGTGCGGGTGAACTGGGTCATCCCGCCCGTGGAGGGGTCGAGCACCCCGCGGAAGTCGCCCGCGACGCCGACCGGCCAGTTGACGGGGGTGGGCACGATACCCAGTCGCTCCTCGATCTCGTCGAGCAGCGCCAGGGGCTCCTGACCGGGGCGGTCCCACTTGTTGATCACCGTGATGACGGGGGTCCGACGGACCCGGCACGCCTCGAAGAGCTTGAGGGTCTGGGGCTCCAGCCCCTTGGCGGCGTCCAGCAGCATGACTGCGCAGTCCACCGCCGCCAGCACCCGGTAGGTGTCCTCGGAGAAGTCGGCGTGCCCGGGGGTGTCCAGCAGGTTGAGCACTGTGTCCCCCACGGTGAACTGGAGCGCCGCGGAGGTGATCGAGATCCCGCGCGCCTGCTCCATGTCCAACCAGTCGGAGACCCCGCGCCGGGCGCCCTTGCCGTGGACCGCTCCGGCCTGGGCGATGGCGCGGGCGTGGAGGGCGAGCGCCTCGGTCAGCGTGGACTTCCCGGCGTCCGGGTGGGAGATCACGGCGAACGTGCGGCGCCGGGCGGTCTGCGCGGTCACGTCGGGGTCGGTGGCGGGTCGTCCTGCGGGGGCGGTCACCGACCTACTCTAACGTTGCGGAAGATTTCCTCCGTCCACCGCCGCCCCACAGCTCCCGCTGCAGACGCAGGTCGTCGCGCAGCCGGTGCGGGACCGGCAGGCGGCGGACGACGAGCTCGGCGACATAGGCCTCCAGCGCCGCCAGCAGGACCCGCTGGGCCCGCACCAGGTCCTCGCGGACCACGGGGGCCACCCGGCGGGCGAGCACGGCCTCACGGGCCCGTCGCACGTCGGTGGCCAGCTCGGACAGGCCACCCGACCCCGTTCCCCCCGACATCCTGGGCCTGGACACCATGGGACACGACTCCACTCGATCGCCGAGGCCGAGCCGACGGCACGGCCTGCCCGCAGACTACGCTCCTGCGGCCCGGGAGGGCGGCCGGGGCTGACCCTGGGCGCGGTCGTGGCACTAGGTTGGCCTGATGACGCAGATCTGGGCCCACCGAGGGGCGAGCGCAGCCGCGCCGGAGAACACCCTGGCCGCCTTCGAGCTCGCGGCCCGACAGGGCGCCCAGGGTGTGGAGCTCGACGTCCAGCGCAGCGCCGACGGGACGGTGGTGGTCATCCACGACGAGACGGTCGACCGCACGACGCAGGGCTCGGGCCGCGTCGTCGACCTGCCCGGCTCCGCACTGCAGGCCTGGGGCGTCCCCACCCTGGCCGAGGTGCTGGACCTGCTCGCCCCCACCGGCCTGAGGGTGAACGTCGAGCTGAAGAACGGGATCGAGCCCTACCCGGGCCTCGAGGAGGACGTGGAGGCGGTGGTGTCGTCCTCACGGCTCGCCGACGAGGCGGGCGAACGCGTCGTCTACTCCTCGTTCAACCACCGCAGCCTGGCCCGCCTGGACCGGCTCGGCACCCGCGTCCCGCTGGGGGTGCTCCACGTGGAGGCGATGGTCCGACCCTGGGTGTATGCCGCGTCCTTCGGCGCGCGGGCCCTGCACCCGATGGCCCTGACGGTGCTCCCGGAGGAGGTCGCGCAGGCCCACGAGGCGGGGATGGCGGTGCACGTCTGGACGGTCGACGACCCGATGCCGTGCGGACGCTCGCGGCGGCCGGAGTGAACGCCATCATCACCAACGTCCGGACGTGGCCCTGGCCGCGCTGGGGTGAGCCTAAGCTCCCGTCCGGCCCGCCCGGAGGCGCCTCCCGGGTCTCGGAGCGCTCGACCCGCTCCAGCACCCCGCTGAGGAACCGGTCCAGCACCTGGAGGTCCTCGCTGGTCACCCCCTCGAGGAAGAGGGCACGCACGGCCCGCACGTGCCCTGGCGGCCGCGGTCCAGCGCCTCCTGACCGGCGGCGGTGATGACCACGAACGCCCCCGCGGCCGTCCTCGGCGCACTCTCCTTGTGCACGAGCCCTCGTGCGGACATGCGGCGCAGGTGGTGGGACAGCCGCGAGCGCTCCCAGTGCATCTGCTCGGCCAGCACCGAGATCCGCAGCCGGCCGTCGTCGGCCTCCGACAGGCGCACGAGCGTCTCGAAGTCCTGCATGGACAGCCCGCTGTCGGAGTGCATCGCCCCGCCCCAGCGCTGCGGGCAGCTCGGTCTGGACGCGCAGCCAGCGCCGCCAGACCTGCATTCCTGCTCGTTCAACCAGGGCGCGTTCTCCTCGGGACATACCCCTAGACTATCACTTGCTTGACATGTCACCCAGGTCTGGTAATGTAGATGACACATCAAACACTTGCCTTCTGGAGGTTCTCATGACCACGCTCAACGAGCTCAACGGCACCTACACCATCGACCCGAGCCACACCCGCGTCGGCTTCTCCACCGCCACGCCATGATCACCAAGGTGCGCGGCGCCTTCAACGAGGTCGCCGGCACGGCCACCACCGGCCCGACCTGCAGGGCGCCACCATCGAGCTGACGCTCCAGGCCGCCTCCGTCGACACCGCTCCGCGGACCGCGACGCCACCTGCGCTCGGCGGACTTCTTCGACGTGGAGACCTACCCGGTCCTCACCTTCCGCTCCACCCAGGTCGAGGCCGTGGACGCCGACACCCTGCGTGTCACCGGTGACCTCACCATCAAGGACACCACCGGCCCGTGACCGTCGACTTCGAGTTCGCCGGCGCCGCCCAGGACCCCTTCGGCAACGAGCGCATCGGCTTCGAGGGCTCCGTCGTCGTCAACCGCAAGGACTTCGGCCTGACCTGGAACGCCGCGCTGGAGACCGGTGGCGTGCTCGTCTCCGAGAAGGTCACCCTGGAGTTCGAGGTCTCGGCGATCAAGTCCGCCTGAGTCCCGCCCGCTCCACCCCGGACCCCCGCGCTGCCTCGCTGCGCGGGGTCCGTGCGTCCCGGGGGGCTCTCGTGGCCGGGCTCAGCTGCGGAACTGGGTGAACTCCGCCGTCTGCGGGTCCGGGAACATACGCTCATCGGTGTCCAGCCCGCTGACGATCGCCATCTGCTCCTCGGTGAGCTCCAGCCCGAGCACGTCGACGTTCGTCGCGATGCGCTCGGGGGTGACCGACTTGGGGATCGCGACGCGCCCCTGCTGCAGGTGCCACCGGAGCACCACCTGGGCGGGGGTGACGCCGACCTCCTCGGCGAGGGCGACGATCCGCGGGTGCTCCAGGTCCTGGCCCTGCCCGATCGGGGCGTAGGCCTCGACCACCAGCCCGGCCTCGGTCGCCGCCTGCTGGGTCGCGCGCTGCTGGAAGGTCGGGTGCACCTCGATCTGGTTGACCGCGGGGGTGACCGGGCGGTGCGCAGCAGGTCGGCCAGGTGGTCCGGCAGGAAGTTGGACACGCCGATGGCCCGGGCCCCGCCCTCGTCGTAGATCTCCTCCAGGACCTCCAGGTCTCACCCGCCAGCCCCCGGCTCGGGACCGGCCAGTGGATGAGGTAGAGGTCCAGCGCGTCCAGCCCGAGGGCGGCCCGGGAGTCCTCGAAGGCACGACGCGTCCGCTCGCGCCCCTGTCCCCGTTGCGCAGCTTGGTGGTGACGAAGAGTCCTCCCGGGGCAGGCCGCTGGCGCGCAGCGCGGCACCGACGGCCGCCTCGTTGTAGTAGCCCGCGGCGGTGTCGACGTGGCGGTAGCCGACCTCCAGCGCGTGCTCGACCACTGCTGGGTGACCTGCTCGTCCACGCGGAAGGTGCCGAATCCCAGCGCGGGGATCTGGACGCCGTTGTTGAGGGTGAGGGAGGGCTGGGTCGTCATGCGCGCCACCCTACGCCCGCGCACCGACGCCCCCGCAGGGCCACACTGGGCGTATGCCGTCCGACCACGAGGCGGAGCTCGCGGCCGCCGCCCGGGAGGCGCAGGAGCGCCTCGCGAGGCGGTTGCCCCTGCTGGTCAGCCGTCGGGTGCCGGTACGCGGGCTCACCCGTGGACCGGTCACGGGCACGGCCCGGCTCCGCCTGGCCGACTCCACGACGGTGCTCGTCGAGGCCGTCGTGCCCGGCCAGCTCGGCCGCGTGCTGCTGGCGCTGGAGCGTCACCGGTCGGTGACGCTCCGGGAGTGGCGGCGGACGCCCGAGGGGCTGGAGGTGGTGCTGGCCGGCGTGCCCGGCCGGGAGGCACCGAGGCTGCGCGTCCTGGGTCCCGACCAGCCCGACTAGGCGCGCTCACCCGGTGCCGGCGGCGCGGTCCAGCGCCCGCAGGACCGAGCGAGCCTTGGTGAGCGTCTCGGCATACTCCTCGTCGGGGTCGGAGAGGGCCGTCACGGCGCCACCCACCCCAAGGTCACGTCCCCGTCGCGCCAGGTCGCCGTACGGATCACGATGGAGGTGTCCATCGAGCCGTCGAGCCCCACCCAGCCGATGGCGCCGGCGTACACCCCCCGGGGTCCGCCCTCCAGCTCGTCAAGGATCTCCATGGTGCGGACCTTGGGCGCCCCGGTCATCGACCCTCCCGGGAAGCAGGCGCGGAGGACGTCCGTGGGCCCCATACCGTCGGAGAGCCGGCCCCGGACCGTCGAGACCAGCTGGTGCACGGTCGCGTAGCTCTCGACCGCGAAGATCTCCGGCACGAAGACGCTGCCCGAGCGGCAGACGCGGTGCAGGTCGTTGCGCAGCAGGTCCACGATCATGAGGTTCTCGGCCCGGTCCTTCTGCGACCGGGCGAGGTCCCCAGCGAGGTCCGCGTCCTGCTCGGGGGTCTCCCCGCGCGGGCGCGTCCCCTTGATGGGCCGCGCCTCGACCATCCCGTCGAGGACGGAGACGAAGCGCTCCGGCGAGCCGGACAGGACGCTCCCCGCCGGCGTCCGGAGCCAGGCCCCCCGCGGCACCGGTGACACCTCCCGCATGGCGCGGTAGAGGTCCCGCTCGCCCACCCCGGTGTCCGGGGCCTCGTAGGTCGTGGTGAGGCAGATCTCGTAGGACTCGCCCCGGGCGATCTCCCCCAGGGCGCGCCGGACCTTGGCCAGGTATGCCGTCTGGTCGTCCCGTGCCACCGCGCGTCTTCCGGCCGGGCCGGAGGCCGGGTCCACGGTCTCCCGGGCGTCCACCGCCCCGGAAGGGGGCGAGGTCCGCGTCGGCCTCGCCGTCGCCCCGGCGTGCGGTGCCCCGGCTCCCCCGCGCGCGGCGGCCCGCACCGCCGCCTGCACCGTCTCCGCCCAGGCCTCCTGGGCCCGGTCGACCCGCCCGTCCTGCCACCACAGGGCCCACACGTCGCCGGAGCGGTGGTCCACGACGACACCCCGGTCGGCGAGGATCAGCCAGGCGTCCGGCCAGGGTGAGCGGTGGGCCGCCGACCCGCCCGTCTCGGCCTTCAGCTCGTAGCCCCAGTAGCCGACGAGGCCCGGCCGCCACGGGAAGGGCAGGTCCAGCTCCCGGACCCGGGCCAGCTCGGTCGCCTCCAGGCACCACCGCCCCAGCTCCTCGTCCATGCGGTCCATCAGGGGCGGGGCCTCACCGACCCGGTGCGTGAGCTCGCGCGACAGCGGCCCCCGGGCGTCGACGACCACCGACCACCCCGTGCCGTCCGAGGCGTCCAGCCACACCGAGGTCGGGGCGTCGGCCACCAGGGCGTCGCGCAGGGCCAGGTCGTCCACCGGCCCCGCCATCCGGCGCACCCCGAGCCGCACCGGCCGGCCTCCCTGGCACGGGGCGGAGGCGGCGAGCGCGTCCCCGACCGCCACCGCGCCAGTGTCGGTGCCCCGCGGGCCGCCCGCCCCCGGGGGCACCTCGATCCCGGCGAGGGTGAGGAAGTTGGCCATGATGAGCTCCCCGTGCTCGGACAGCACCGACTCCGGGTGGAACTGCACCCCCCAGAACGGTCGGTCGGGGTCGGCCAGCGCCATGACGCTGCCGTCGTCGACGGCCCGGGCCGTGACCCGGAGCCCGGACGCGAGCGGCTCGGCCACCTCCAGGGAGTGGTAGCGCACGACCTGCAGCGGCGAGGGGACCTCCCGGAACAGCCCCGTCCCGTCGTGCTCGACGGCGCTGACGACCCCGTGGCGGGGCAGCGCCATCTCCACGACCGCCTCCCCCGCGACGTGGGCGATCCCCTGGTGCCCGAGGCAGACGCCCAGGACGGGCACGTCGTCCTGGCGCAGGACCAGGTCCGACAGGCCCATGTCGGTCGCGACCTGCGGACGTCCCGGGCCCGGCCCGACGACGACCGCCGCGAAGCGGCGCAGGTCCTCCGGCGTGGCCGGGTGGTCGTGGCGCCACACCACCGGGGCCCGGCCGAGGACCCGGTGGAGCAGGTCGGCGACGTTGTAGGTGAAGCTGTCGACGTTGTCGACGAGCAGGACCTCCTGCGGCACGCGTCAGCCCCGCGGGCGCAGCCGGACGTGCGGGAGCGCGGGGGCCGGCAGCCACGCGTCGTCGGGGTAGTCGAAGGTCCCGAAGCGACCGGCGTCGTCCTGGCCCTGCTCGGCGTTCCACCGCCGGCGCGACTCGACGATGTCGTCGTGGTCCCGGCCGATGAAGTTCCACCACATGACGATCTGCTCCTCGAAGGGCGGCCCGCCGAGGAGCACGAGCCTGGCCCCAGCGTCGCCGGCCCGCACCGCCACGTGAGACGGCCCGGGGGCGAGATGCGCCAGCTGGTGCCGTGTGAGGGGGGAACCGTCCACGGTCAGCTCACCCTCGTCGAGGAGGATCCCGTGCTCGAACGCAGGGTCCAGGTCCAGCCCGGCCGACGCCCCGGGCTCCAGCCTCAGCTCGGCGCCCAGCAGCGGCGTGAAGGTCGTCACCGGGGAGGAGAGGGTGACGCGCCCGCCGGGCGCGTCCCCGGCCCGGAGGGAGAGCTCGCCCAGGAAGACGCTGGCCCGCACGCCCTCGACCTCCACGGGCTCGGGGGCGAAGTGCTGGAAACCGGGGGCGACGTCCGCGTGCTCGGCGGGCAGCACCGTCCACAGCTGCACCCCGTGCAGCGTCCCCGGTGCGCCCTCCTCCCGGACGGAGACCTCGGAGTGGGAGACGCCGCGCCCGGCCGTCATGAGGTTGAGCTCGCCCGGCACCACGGTGGCCCGGACCCCGGTGGAGTCCCGGTGCTCGATCTGCCCGGTGAACAGCCAGGACACGGTCTGCAGACCGGTGTGCGGATGGGGCGGCACGACCATCCCGCCGGTGGCCTCGATCTCGTCCGGGCCGTAGTGGTCCAGGAAGCAGTAGGCGCCGATGGTGGTGCGCCCGCGGGAGGGCAGGGTGCGCCGGACCGTCATCGCGCGAGGGCCGCCGAGCGGCACCTCCCGGGGCTCCAGGATCGTCGGCCCCGGACGCCCCGGCGGCGGGTCGCCCCCGCACTCCACCTCGACGGGGTTGCGCTCGAGCGTGCTCATCCGGCCAGTGTCCCACCCGGGGAGCCTCCGGCGCGGGCCGGCCGTGACCAACGTCTCCCCGTCGTAGGGGGCAGGGTTCGCCCGTCGAGGGCGTTGGACCTGCCATGAGCGTTCCCGTCCCCACCCCCCACCGCGTCCTCGTCATCGGGTCAGGCTTCGGCGGTCTCTTCGCCACCAAGGCCCTCAAGGACCCGGCGGTGGCGGTGACCGTGGTCGCCCGCACCGGCCACCACCTGTTCCAGCCGCTGCTCTACCAGGTCGCCACCGGCATCCTCAGCGAGGGTGTCATCGCCCCCTCCACGCGCGACGTCCTGGCCGGTCAGGCCAACGCCACGGTGATGCTCGGCGACGTCGAGCGGGTCGACCTGGCGGCCCGCACCGTCACGACGCGTGCGGCGGGGCGCGGCATGACCTACGACTACGACAGCCTGATCGTGGCGGCGGGGGCCGACCAGTCCTGGTTCGGCAACGACGACTTCGCCCGCCACGCCCCCGGGATGAAGACGATCGATGACGCGCTGGAGCTGCGCGGGCGGATCTACGGCGCCTTCGAGCTGGCCGAGCTGGCGGCGGCCGCCGGTCGGGCGGATGACGTTCGCCGCCTGCTCACCTTCGTCGTCGTCGGGGCCGGTCCCACCGGTGTCGAGATGGCCGGGCAGCTCGCCGAGCTGTCCCGCCGCACCCTGCGCAAGGAGTTCCGCCACATCGACCCCTCCTCCGCGCGCATCCTGCTCGTGGACGCGGCGGACGCCGTGCTCGGCAGCTTCGGGGAGGACCTGGCCGAGAAGACCGAGGAGGACCTGACCCGGCTGGGGATCGAGGTCAAGCTCGGGCAGAAGGTCATCGGCGTCGACGAGGAGGGCGTGGTCCTGGAGGACGACGACGGCATCCGCTCCCACATCCCGGCCGAGACCAAGGTCTGGGCCGCCGGCGTCCAGGGCAACCCGCTGGGGCGCCAGCTGGCCGAGCAGAGCGAGGCCGAGCTGGACCGGGCCGGCCGGGTCCGGGTGGCCCCCGACCTCACCCTTCCGGGACGCCCCGAGGTCTTCGTCGTCGGGGACCTGGCCGCGGTCGACGGTGTCCCGGGGGTGGCCCAGGGGGCCATCCAGGGCGGCCGGCACGCCGCCGACCAGATCCTGCGCCGGCTGCGCGGGGAGGAGAGCGGCCAGCCCTTCGTCTACCACGACAAGGGCTCGATGGCCACGATCTCCCGCTTCCGGGCGGTGATGAAGCGGGGCAACCTGGAGCTCACCGGCTACCCCGCGTGGGCGGCCTGGCTCGCGGTCCACCTCTTCTACATCATCGGCTTCAAGAGCCAGCTGACGACGCTGATGCACTGGGCGGTGAGCTTCCTGGGGCGCGACCGCTCCGAGCGCACCGTCACCGAGCAGCAGGTGCTCGCCCGCCTGGCGCTGGAGTACCTCGGCGAGGACTTCCCGCACCGCGGTCGGTCCTGATCCGGCCGCCGGACACTTTCACCCCGCGGCGTCGCCGTCCCTGACCATCGGCAGGTGGGGTATGCCGTCCTCCAGGTAGTCCGTCCCGCTGCGCCGGAAGCCGAACCGCTCGTACCACCGCTCGAGGTAGGTCTGGGCCCCGATGTGCACCGCCCGAGACCCGGTGCGGCGCAGCGCCTCCTCGACGAGGGCGGAGGCATACCCCCGGCCGCGGTGCGCCGTCGCGGTGGCGACCCGCCCGAGGTGGTGCGTCCCGGCGGCGTCGACGAAGGTGCGCAGGGTCGCGACGGGCTCGCCGTCGACGTCCACCCACAGGTGCTCCGTGCGCGGGTCGGTGTCCACCTCGTCCAGCTCGGGGTAGGCGCAGGCCTGCTCGACGACGAAGACGTCCACGCGCAGCCGCAGCAGGGCGAAGAGGGTGAGCGGGTCGAGGTCGGCCAGGCGCGCGGCGCGGACGTGCGGCATACGCTGCAGCCTATGAGCCAGCCCGCACCTCTGGAGCCGGTGGACGCGCTGCGCCGGATCGCCTACCTGCTCGAACGCAACCGGGCGGAGAGCCGCCGGGTGGAGGCCTACCGGAGGGCCGCAGCGATCATCCTCCCGCTCGGGGAGGAGGAGGTCCGTCGGAGGGTCGCGAGCGGCACCCTGACCGAGCTGGCCGGCATCGGACCCTCGACCTCGGCCGTCATCGAGCAGACCGTCGCGGGCAGGGTGCCGGACAAGCTGGCCGAGCTGGAGGCCGCCAACGTCGGCCCGCTCGTCGAGGGCGGCGAGCCGATGCGCACCCTGCTGCGGGGGGACCTGCACACGCACTCGGACTGGTCCGACGGCGGCAGCCCCATCCAGGAGATGGTCGCCGCCGCGATGGAGGTCGGGCACGACTACCTGGCGCTCACCGACCACTCCCGGGGGCTGCGGGTCGCCAACGGGCTCTCCGCCGACCGGTTGCGCAAGCAGCTCGGCGTCGTCGACGCGGTCAACGCCGTCACCGCCCCGGGCTTCACCCTGCTCAGGGCGATCGAGGTCGACATCCTCGACGACGGCGAGCTGGACCAGGAGGAGGACCTCCTGGCGCAGCTGAACCTCCGGGTCGCCTCGGTCCACTCCAAGCTGCGGATGGGGTCCGAGGCGATGACCCGCCGGATGGTCGCCGCCGTGCGCAACCCGCTGACGACCGTCCTGGGGCACTGCACGGGCCGTCGGGTCATGCCCCGCCGGGGTGACCGGGCCTCGCGGTCGGGCGGGTCCGTCCGCCCGCCGAGCACCTTCGACGCCCGCGCCGTCTTCGAGGCCTGCGTCGAGAGCCGCACCGCCTTCGAGATCAACTCGCGCCCCGAGCGGCAGGACCCGCCGGGCGAGCTGCTCAACCTCGCGATCGAGCTCGGCTGCTGCTTCGCGATCAGCACCGACGCGCACGCCCCCGGGCAGCTGGACTTCCTCGACCTGGGCTGCGAGCGGGCGGTGCGTCACGCCGTCCCGCCGGAGCGGGTGATCAACACCTGGCCGGTGGAGGAGCTGCTGGAGTGGGCCCGACCCTGACCCGGGCGCCGTTTTTGTCCTGGGCCCGTTTGTCACGTATGCTCCTTCAGTCCTCAACGGATAGGCCCCCATCGTCTAGTGGCCTAGGACCCCGCCCTTTCACGGCGGTAGCACGGGTTCGAATCCCGTTGGGGGTACCAGGCCTCGCCTGATAACGAGGCCCCGTAGCGCAGTTGGTTAGCGCGCCGCCCTGTCACGGCGGAGGTCGCGGGTTCGAGTCCCGTCGGGGTCGCAGAGTGCGGCGTGGTGCCGGTCGCCAGACCAGCACCACGCCGCATCCTTCACGGCCAGGTAGCTCAGTTGGTACGAGCGTCCGACTGAAAATCGGAAGGTCGGCGGTTCGACCCCGCCCCTGGCCACGGCGACAAGCCGCGGGGCTGCCCCTGAGACCCCCGCGGCTTTCGCGCGTCCGGGGGTGGGCGGGAGGGGTATGGCGGGCGTCGCCGGGTGGAGGCCGAGGAGCCTCACGTGCGACGTGATTTACGGCACTTCCGGCTGAGCGAATTGCACACAGGGTGGTTCATGTGCTGGAGTTAGGGTGACCTAACCCGGGGATGGACACCACCGGGTCGACAATTCCTCGCGAGGAGCACGATGATCCGCCGCAGCACCCGCACGCTGACCCTGGTCGCCGCCACGTTCACCCTCGGCCTCACCGCCTGCGCCGACGACGGCTCGCAGGACACGGGCAGCACCGAGGAGACCGCGGGATCCGGCTCCGACGGCGCGACCTCGACGGAGGCCGCGGGCGGCACCGATGGTGACGGCACCGTGACCCTCTACTCCGGCCGCAACGAGGACCTCGTCCAGCCGGTGCTCGACCAGTTCACCTCCGAGACCGGGATCGAGGTGGAGGTCCGCTACGCGGGCACCGCCGAGATGGCGGCGCAGCTGCTGGAGGAGGGTGACAACTCGCCTGCCGAGGCCTTCCTCGCCCAGGACGCCGGCGCCCTCGGCGCGGTGGGCGACCTGCTGCAGCCCCTCCCCCAGGAGACGCTCGACCTGGTCTCCGACACCTACGAGTCGGCCGACGGGACCTGGGTGGGTCTCACCGGGCGCTCCCGCGTCCTCGTCTACAACAAGGACGCCGTCGCCGAGAGCGAGCTCCCCGACTCGGTCGCCGAGCTCACCGGCGAGGAGTGGCAGGGCCGCGTCGGCCTCGCGCCGACCAACGCCTCGTTCCAGTCCTTCGTCACCGCCATGCGCGTGCTCGAGGGTGACGACGTCGCCCGTCAGTGGCTCGCCGACATGGCGGCCAACGACCCGGAGATCCGCGAGCGCAACGGCGTCATCGTGGCCGACGTCGACGCCGGGGCGATCGACACCGGCCTGGTCAACCACTACTACCTCTACGAGCTCGCCGACGAGCGGGGGGTCGCCCCCGAGGAGCTCTCCGCCGCCCTGCACTTCTTCCCCTCCGGCGACACCGGGGCCCTGGTCAACATCTCCGGCATCGGGCTGGTCGGCGAGCAGGCGGACGGCGACGCCCAGGCCCTGGTCGACTACCTGCTCTCTGAGGCCGGTCAGACGTACTTCGTGGAGAACACCTACGAGTACCCGATGATCGAGGGCATCGAGCCCCCGGCCGGCCTCCCCGCCCTCGACGAGCTGGAGACGCCCGACATCGACCTCAACGACCTCGAGGATCTCCAGACGACCATCGAGATGATCACCGAGGCGGGTCTGCTCTGACCGGACGCCGACCGCACGCAGCGCTCACCGCCGGGGCTCTCCTCGCCACGGCGGTGGCGCTGCTGCCGTTGGCCTACCTCCTGCTGCGCACCCTGCAGGGCGGCCTGCCCGCCTGGTGGGAGGCCGTCGCCACCGAGCGGGTCGCCGTCCTGACCGGCACCTCCGTCCTGCTCGCGGCGGTCGTGACCACCGCCTGCCTGCTCATCGGGGTCGGCGGCGCCTGGCTGGTCACCCGCTCGGACGTCCCCGGCCGCCGACTCCTCGCCGTGCTGCTGGCCCTGCCGCTCGCGGTCCCCAGCTACGTCGCCGCCTTCACCTGGGTCTCGGTGGCCGACCTGTGGGCGGCCGACCCCGGCACCCGCTTCGAGGGCTTCACCGCCGCCGCGGTCGTCCTCACCCTCTACACCTATCCCTACGTCTACCTCCCCGTGGCCGCCGCCCTGGTGCGGGTCGACCCGAGCCAGGAGGAGGTGGCCCGCTCGCTCGGGCACGGGCCGCTGCAGACGCTGCTCACGGTCACCCTGCCGCAGGTGCGTCCGGCGATCGCGGGTGGCGGGCTGCTGGCCGCCCTCTACGTCCTGTCCGACTTCGGCGCCGTCTCGATCCTGCGGCTCGACACCTTCACGCGGGCGATCTTCACCGCCTTCAGCGTCGGCTTCAACCGCTCGCTGGCCCTCACCCTGGCCACCCTGCTGGTGCTCCTGACCCTGGCCATCCTGTGGGGCGAGGGCCGGACCCGCCGCGCCGGGGCCCGTTTCACCGCCCCCCAGGCGGTCCGCCCCGCCCGGGCGCTGCAGCTGGGGGTATGGCGCTGGGCCGGCTCCGCGGCCCTCACGGCGGTCGTGCTCGCCGCCCTGGGTGTGCCGGCGCTGTCCCTGGCGCGCTGGATCCTGGCCGGCACGTCCGTCGCCGACGCCTGGGGACGTCTGGGGGACGCCGCCGCGGGCTCGCTCACGGTGTCCCTGCTGGGTGCGGCCCTCACGATGCTGCTGGCCCTGCCCGTGGGCATCCTGGCCGCCCGCCACCCCGGTCTGCTGCCCCGCACCCTGGAGCGGGCCGCATACCTCGCCCACAGTCTCCCGGGGGTCGTGGTCGGCCTGTCGCTCGTCTTCTTCGGCGTGACGGTCGCGCTGCCGCTCTACCAGACCACGTGGATGCTCGCCCTGGCCTACGCCACCCTGTTCCTCCCGCTCGGGGTCACCGCCGTCGCCTCCGCGGCCGCCCAGGCGCCCCCGGCCCTGGAGGAGACGGCCGCCTCCCTCGGCACCACCCCGGTCCAGGTCTTCCGGCGGGTGACGGTGCCGCTGACCCTGCCGGGCATCGGGGCGGGGGCGGCGCTGGTCTTCCTCACCGCGATGAAGGAGCTGCCCGCCACGCTGCTGCTGCGCCCGACCGGCATGGACACTCTGGCCACCCGGTTGTGGAGCGCGACCGGGATCGGGCGCTACGCCGAGGCCGCCCCCTACGCCCTGGTGCTCGTCGCGCTGGCCGCCGTCCCCACCTGGTTGGTCGTCCGCCGCACCGGCATCCTTCCCGCCGCCGGGCCGACCGAGCCGACCGTGGCCGTGCCCGCCGACCGGCACCCCCTTGACCCGGACCTGACCGCCGCCGGTGGTCCTGACCTGCTGACCGGAGTGAAAGCATGACGCTCATGACCATCCCCGAGGCGACCCACGAGGTCGCGGCCCCCCGCGGGGGGACCCCGGCCGTGGAGATCGTCGGGGTCGGCAAGGCTTTCGGACCCGTCACGGCGCTCTCCCAGGTGGACCTCACGCTGGAGGAGGGTGACTTCCTGGCTGTGCTCGGGCCCTCCGGCTGCGGCAAGACCACGCTGCTGCGGTGCATGGCCGGCTTCGAGCGGATCGACGCGGGACGGATCGCCCTCGGTGGTCGGGCCGTCGCCCTGCCGGGCATCCACCTGCCGCCGCACCGCCGGCACGTGGCGGTCGTCCCTCAGGAGGGCGCGCTCTTCCCGCACCTGTCGGTCGCCGAGAACGTCGGCTTCGGGCTGTCCCGCCGGAGCCGGGGCCGTGCTCGACGGATCGAGGAGTCCCTGGAGCTGGTCGGGCTCGCCGGGCTGTCGGCGCGGATGCCGCACGAGCTCTCCGGCGGCCAGCAGCAGCGGGTGGCCCTCGCCCGCGCCCTCGCGCCGAGGCCACCGCTCGTGCTGCTCGACGAGCCCTTCAGCGCCCTCGACGCCTCCCTGCGGGTGGAGCTGCGCCACGACGTCCGGGCCGCGCTGCGCGAGGCGGGGGCGACGGCCATCCTGGTCACCCACGACCAGGGTGAGGCCCTGTCGATGGCCGACCGGGTCGCCGTCATGCGCGACGGTGAGATCCGTCAGGTGGGGACCCCCGTCGAGGTCTACGGCTCGCCGGTGGACGCCTGGGTGGCGACCTTCGTGGGTGAGGCCGACCTGGTCGACCTCCCCGTCGGCGGGTGGGGCTCGGAGGACGACGAGGTGGCGAGCACCCCGCTCGGGCCGGTGCGGGTCGTGCGCCCGGCCTCCGGGCGCGACTGCACCCGGCTCGTGGTGCGCCCCGAGCAGGTGCTGCTCGAGGAGGTCGCCCAGGTCGGACGCGGCGCGGACGGCCCGGGCCACGGCGTGGTCACCGCCGTCGACTTCCACGGTCACGACGCCCTGGTCACCGTGGAGCTCGCCGACGGCACCGCGGTGCACGCGCGCACCGGGGCCCACCCTCCCGCGGTGGGCACACCCGTCCACGCCCGCATCGTCGGCGACTGCCGCGCCGTGCCGGACGGCGGGCTGGGCCCGCTGCCGCAGCCGGCCCCGCTGAACGTCCCCTCGCACGGATGAGCTCCGCGGTCCAGCAGGTGGGGCGGGTCAAGGCCCTCGCCACGCACCACCGGACCCTCCAGCACGGCATGAACCTCTGGCCGCCGTTCCTCTTCTCCGGCATCCGGGTGGAGCGGATGAGCCCCGACCTCCGCACGGTGCGGGTCCGGCTGCGGCGGCTGCCCGCCACGACGAACTACGTCGGCACCCTCTTCGGCGGGTCGTTGTTCGCGATGACCGACCCGTTCTGGATGCTCATGATCCTGCGCAACCTCGGGCCCGCCTACGTGGTCTGGGACAAGGCGGCCGAGATCGACTTCATCGCCCCCGGCCGCGCGTCGGTCACGGCCACCTTCGAGCTCACCCAGGACGTGCTGGACGAGATCGTCACCGCCGCGGCCGACGGGGAGAAGGTCCTGCGGTGGTTCGCGGTCGACGTGATCACCGCGGACGGGACGGTCGTGGCGCGCGTGCGCAAGCAGATCTACGTGCGCCGGCGGCGATAACGCGGGAGGCTGGGGTCATGCCCTGGTGGCCGACGCGACGGACGAGCCCCGGGCCGCCGTCGCAGGACCCGGTGGCCCGCGCCTTCGCGGCCGTGCCGCGTCAGGACTTCCTGCCCCCGGCCCAGCGCTGGCGGGCCGACCACGACGGACCGATCGACATCGGCCACGGTCAGACCAACTCCCAGCCGGTCACCGTGGCCGCCATGCTCCGGCTGCTCGACGTGCGGCCCGGTCAGCGGGTGCTCGACATCGGGGCGGGCTCGGGCTGGACCACCGCGCTGCTCGCGACCCTGGTCGGGCCGGGGGGGCGGGTGCTGGGCCTGGAGCGGGTGCCCGAGCTGGCCCGGTGGGGTGCCGAGAACCTCCGCGCCCATGCCGCGGGGCGCGCCGACCTGGGGGACGCGAGCCTCGAGCCGGCCGACCCCGAGGAGCTGGGCCGGTCCGCCGAGGCACCCTGGGACCGGATCCTGGTGTCGGCGATGACCCGGGAGCTCCCCGAGTCCCTGGTCGACCAGCTCTCCGACGAGGGGCGGCTCGTCTGCCCCGTCGACGGCCAGATGCTGCTCGTGCGACGCGACGGTGCCGGCCGCACCGTGAGCCGGCACGGCGCCTACCGCTTCGTGCCCCTCGTCGAGCCCTGACCCGACGCCCGCGCCCTCCCGCCACGCCTGCCTCGCCCTCATGCGCCCCGCCCCCGGCGTGACATGCTCGGGGAGCCCGCCCGCACCCTGCACACCTCGACCCCAGGAGGCCCGTCATGACCCCCCAGCTCCGGATCGGCTACAAGGCGTCCGCCGAGCAGTTCTGCCCCCGCGAGCTGGTCGAGCTGGGCGTGGCCGCGGAGGCGGCCGGGCTGGACAGCGCCTTCGTCAGCGACCACTTCCAGCCGTGGCGGCACGAGGGTGGCCACGCGCCGTTCGCCCTGTCCTGGCTGACCGCGGTCGGCGAGCGGACCAGCACGATCGTGCTGGGCACCTCGGTGCTCACGCCCACCTTCCGCCACAACCCCGCCGTGATGGCCCAGGCCTTCGCGACGATGGCCTGCCTCTACCCCGGTCGCATCATCCTGGGCGTCGGCTCGGGCGAGGCGCTCAACGAGTCCGCCAGCGGCGGGCTCACCGGGGACTGGCCCGACTTCAAGGAGCGGTTCGCCCGGCTCCGCGAGTCGGTGCGGCTCATGCGGGCGCTGTGGGCCGGTGAGCGGGTCAGCTTCGAGGGGGACCACTACTCGACCACCGACGCGACCATCTACGACGTGCCGGAGGACGGTGTCCCGGTCTACGTCGCCGCGGGCGGGCCGACGATGGCGAAGTACGCCGGCCGGATGGGCGACGGCTTCATCTGCACCTCCGGGAAGGGCATGGACCTCTACACCGAGCAGCTGCTGCCGGCGGTCGAGGAGGGCCTGTCGCTGTCCAAGGACCCCGGACGGGTCTTCGGCCGGATGATCGAGATCAAGGTCTCCTACGACCGCGACCCGGCGCTCGCCCTGGAGAACACCCGCTTCTGGGCCCCCCTGTCGCTGACCGCGGAGCAGAAGCACTCCGTCACCGACCCCGTAGAGATGCAGCGCCTGGCCGACGAGCTGCCGATCGAGCAGGTCGCGCGCCGGTGGATCGTCGCCAGCACCCCGGACGAGGTGGTCGAGCAGGTCCGGCCCTACGTCGCCGCCGGTTTCGACCACCTGGTGCTGCACGCCCCGGGGCACGACCAGCGACGCTTCCTCGAGCAGTATGCCGAGGACCTCGCGGGTCCGCTGCGGGCCCTGGAGGGTCCGCCCGCCTGAGGCGCGGTCAGGACCCGGTCATCGCGTGCCGGATGAGGCTGTGCAGGGTGAGCAGCCCGTCGCGGGACAGGACCGACTCGGCATGCCCCTGGATCGTGGCCACCCCCGGTCCGCGCAGCCCCACGACGGCGTCGTCGGGCTCGTGCACGGCCACCTCCAGCTCCCGGCCGCCGAGGACCGGTGCCGGCGAGCCCGGCCCCGGGGCCCGGGCGACGAAGGTGTTGTAGAACCCGATGCGGCGCACCTCGCCCCACAGGTCGACCGGGATCTGCACCCCCTGGTTGGGCCGGGGCAGCTTGACGATCGGCAGCCCCGCCAGCGCGGCCAGCACCTGGTGCGACAGGCACACGGCGAGCAGGGGGCGGTCGGCGTCCAGCCGGGCCTGGATCAGCTCCCGCAGGCGCGTCATCCGGGGGTCGTCCTGCTCCGCGGGGTCACCGGGCCCGGGCCCGAAGAGCACGAGGTCCCACTCCGCCGCCGCCACGTCCGCAGGGCCCACCGTCTCCCAGCGCCGGACCTCCGCGCTCATCCCCATGTGCCGGACCATGTGGGCCAGCATCTGGGTCCAGGTGTCCTCGGCGTCGACGACGAGCACCCGGCGGCCCATGAGCTCGGGGTCCGGACGGGCCTCCTGCGGGCTCAGCCAGAAGGGCGACAGCGTCTCGTTGCGGGCCGCGAGGTCCTCGGCGACCCCGGGGAGCGAGGCGAGGTCGACGGCATACGTCAGCTCGCGGCGCGGCCGGAGGCCCAGCGCCGCCAGCATCCCCCGGGCCTTCGCCGAGGTCTCGGCGCACTCCGACACCGGGTCGCTGTGGCGCACGAGGGTCGCGCCGGCGCTCACCGTGACCGTGCCCGCGTCGTCGACGTGCGCGGTGCGGATGAGGATGGGCGCGTCGAGGCGCTCCCCGCCCTCCTCGTCGAGGTCCAGGAGCGCCAGCACGCCCGAGTAGTAGCCGCGCCCGGTGGGCTCGTAGCGGCGGATGACCGAGCAGGCGTTCTCCATCGGCGAGCCCGTCACGGTCGGCGCGAACATGGTGTGCCGCAGCACCTCCCGCACGTCCGACTCGCTGGCGCCGTCCAGCAGGTACTCGGTGTGGGTCAGGTGCGCCATCTGCTTGAGCAGCGGCCCGGTGATCCGGCCGCCGTCCGAGCAGATCTGGGCCATCATCTTCATCTCCTCGTCGACCACCATGAAGAGCTCCTCGGTCTCCTTGGTGTCCTGGACGAAGGCGGAGAAGGACTCGCGCAGAAGGCTTCCACCTGGGTCCTCGCGCTGCGGGTGGCGGAAGGTGCCGGAGATCGGGTTCATCCACACCCGTCCCTCGCTGACCGACACGTGCCGCTCCGGGGTGGCCCCCACGAGGGTGTGACCCGGGGTGTGCACGGCGAAGGTCCAGTAGGCCCCCCGCTCGTCGGTGAGCAGCCGCCGCAGCCAGGTGAGGGCAGCGAGCGCCGGGTCGGTGGCGGTGCGGGCCACGACGTCGCGGCGCAGGACGAAGTTGGCCCCCTCCCCCTCCCCGATCTCCTCCTCGATCACCCGGGCGACGGTCGCGGCGTAGTCGTCGTCGCTGACGCTGAACCGCTCGTCGGTGACGTCGACCGCGGCGGTGGGCAGGGCGGCC
This sequence comes from Ornithinimicrobium flavum, assembly GCF_004526345.1. NCBI lineage: Bacteria > Bacillati > Actinomycetota > Actinomycetes > Micrococcales > Ornithinimicrobiaceae > Ornithinimicrobium > Ornithinimicrobium flavum. The sequence continues at coordinate 3,209,378 of NZ_CP038213.1, forward strand.
ACGAGGTCGCTCACCGGGACCCGCTGGTATGCGGTCCCCCCGGCGGGTCGGAGCACCCGGAGCGGGGCACCGTCGTCGTGGGCCTCGAACCCCCGCTCCCTCACCTGCCGGTAGGGCACCAGCGCCAGCACGGGCAGTCCCGGGCCCGGTCGCGGCAGGTCCCGGAGCCGCTCGAGGTCGAGCACCTCCCCCACGATGACCTCGGCCTCCTCCTGCCCCTCCCGCCGCAGGATCGCCCACGACGCGCCGGCGGGGTCGGCGAGGATCTGGTCGAGGAGGCGGGTGGGCATGAGGCACAGTCTCCCACCCGGCCACGTCGTCCTCCCGGACCACCCGGCATCCGTCCGAAGGATGACGACAGGAGACTCGCACCGGCCCTAGCCTCCCAACTCTGGGACGGGTCCACACAGGGTCCCAGTCGGTGGCGGGCCGCAGGGGCCCCGGACGCCGCCGAGGACCCAGATCTGCAGGGAGATCAGCATGCGCCGTTCATCCATTCCCACCCTCGTGTGCTGCGGCACGCTCGCGACCGCCTTGGTCGCCGCCCCCGCGCACGCCCGACCGGGGTCCGAGCCCGAGACCATCGCCGAGGGTCTCGCCGGCCCGCTCACCCTGGCCGTCCACGACAGCTCGCCCAGGGTCTACGTCACGCAGAGCTTCGCCGGACGGCTGACGAAGATCGACCGGTCGGGGCAGACCGACCTGGTCGTCGACGACAACCCGGCCGGCGAGGTCGTGGGGGTCAGCCTGGGGGGCGGCGGGGTCTACTACATCCAGACCGACTACGAGGGCTGGTCGAGCCACGTCTACCGCATCGGTCCGCGCGGGGACGTCACCCGGGTCAGCGACGACCTCTTCGCCTACGAGGAGATGCACAACCCCGACGGCGGGGCGACCTACGGCTTCACCGGTCTGAGCGACAGCTGCGAGGAGGAGCTCAAGGCCTTCGAGGCCGACAACGCCGGCATGCTGCCGCCGCTGTCGGAGTACACGGGCATCATCGAGTCGCACGGCTACCAGACCTCGGTCCAGGGGCGCGACGTCTACGTCGCCGACGCCGCGGCCAACGCCGTGCTCAAGGTGGACGGGCGCACCGGGTCGATCAGCACCGTGGCGGTCCTCCCGGCCACCCCCACGACCTTCGACGCCGCGGCGCACGCGACGATGGAGGGGACGACCGGGATGGAGATCCCCGACTGCCTCGTCGACTCCACCGTCGTCCCCGAGCCGGTGCCCACCGACGTCGAGGTCGGCCCGGACGGGATGCTCTACGTGTCCACGCTGCAGGGCTGGATGGGTGAGATCGCCCCGCTGAGCTCGGTCTACCGCGTCGACCCGTCCTCGGGCGCGACCACCTGGGTCGCGGGAGGCATGCACGGCGCCACCGGGCTCGACCTGCGGGGCTCCGACATCGTGGTGGCCGAGATGTTCGGCTTCCAGGTGTCGATGATCCCCAGCGGCAGCTCGAGCGCGCAGCCGCTCTTCTGGGCGCACAGCCCGGCCGACGTCGAGGTGCACGGCAGCACGCTCTACGCGACGACCGGCACCTTCGACGAGGAGAACGGCGGGTCGGTGGTGCGGCTCCGGATGCGGTGAGCGCACCGCATACCTGCTGGCCCCACCCCCACCCCCCGACCTGTGCACCCGAAGATCACGTCTGCACGGGCTATAGCCCCTGCACACGTCAGATTCGCGTGCACAGGTCGGAGGGGCGCGGGAGGGCAGGGCGCGAGGACCGGGTATGCAGCCCGCCCCGCTCAGTGGGTCACGGCCCCCTCGGAGGCGGAGCCGACGAGGCGGACGTACTTGTTGAGCACGCCGCGCCGGGCCCGCTCCGGCGGTTCCGGCGGGGTCCAGGCCGCCCGGCGCCGCACCAGCTCGGCCTCGTCGACCTCCAGGTCGAGCCGCCCGCGGGCCACGTCCAGCACGATCGGGTCGCCGTCGCGCACCAGCGCGACCGGCCCGCCCTCGGTCGCCTCGGGGGCGATGTGCCCGACGCACAGGCCGGTCGTCCCGCCCGAGAAGCGCCCGTCGGTCACGAGGAGCACGTCCTTGCCCAGGCCGGCGCCCTTGATCGCACCGGTGATCGCCAGCATCTCCCGCATCCCGGGACCGCCCCGGGGCCCCTCGTAGCGGATGACGACCACGTCGCCGGCCACGATCGTGCCGTCCTCGAGCGCGTCCATCGCCGCCCGCTCGCCGTCGAAGACCCGGGCCGTGCCGCGGAAGACGTCCGCGTCGAAGCCGGCCGACTTCACGACCGCCCCGCCCGGGGCCAGGGTGCCGTCGAGGATGGTCAGCCCGCCCGTGGCGTGGATCGGGTCGTCCAGCTGCCGCAGCACGGTGCCGTCCAGCGGGGGCACGTCGAGGTCCTCGAGGTTCTGCGCCAGGGTGCGGCCGGTCACCGTCATCACCTCGCCGTGCAGGAGGCCGGCGTCGAGCAGGGCCTTCATGACGACGGGGATGCCGCCGACCCGGTCGATGTCGACCATGACGTGCCGCCCGAAGGGCTTGACGTCCGCCAGGTGCGGGACGCGGGCGCCGATCCGCCGGAAGTCCTCCAGCGTGAGCTCGACCTCGGCCTCGCGGGCGATCGCCAGCAGGTGCAGCACCGCGTTGGTCGACCCGCCGAAGGCCATCGTCACCGCGATCGCGTTCTCGAACGCCTCCTTGGTGAGGATCTGCCGGGCGGTCAGACCGGTGCGCAGCATCTGCACCACGGCCTCCCCGCTGCGCCGGGCGAAGCCGTCCCGGCGCCGGTCGGTGGCGGGCGGCGCCGCGGAGCCGGGCAGCGACATACCGAGCGCCTCCGCTGCGGCCGCCATCGTGTTGGCGGTGTAGAACCCCCCGCACGCCCCCTCGCCCGGGCAGATGGCCCGCTCGATCGTGTCGACGTCCTCGCGGGACATCAGCCCGCGCGCGCAGGCCCCGACCGCCTCGAACGCGTCGATGATCGTCACCTCGCGCTCGGAGCCGTCCGAGAGCTTCGCGCGGCCGGGCAGGATCGACCCGGCGTAGACGAACACCGACGCCAGGTCCAGGCGCGCCGCCGCCATGAGCATCGCCGGCAGTGACTTGTCGCACCCGGCCAGCAGCACCGAGCCGTCCAGCCGCTCGGCGGACATCACCGTCTCCACCGAGTCGGCGATCACCTCGCGGGACACCAGCGAGTAGTGCATGCCCTCGTGGCCCATGGAGATGCCGTCGGAGACCGAGATCGTGCCGAACTCCAGCGGGTAGCCGCCGGCCGCGTGCACCCCGTCCTTGACCGCCTTGGCGAGCCGGTCCAGGGACAGGTTGCAGGGGGTGATCTCGTTCCAGCTGCTGGCGACACCGACCTGCGGTTTGTCCCAGTCGGCGTCGCCCATCCCGACGGCGCGCAGCATCCCGCGGGCGGCGGTGCTCTCCAGGCCGTCGGTGACGTCGCGCGAGCGGGGCTTGGGGTCGACGCCGGTATGCGCTGCGCCCGGACCGTTCGTGGTGGTCACGTCAGTCACGCGCGGCCGACCCTTCCACGTAGTCGCTGTCGTGCGACTTCACCCACGCCATCATCCCGCGCAGGTCCTTGCCCACCGCCTCGATCGGGTGGGCGGCTCCCTTGGCGCGCAGCTCCTTGAACTCCGGGGCGCCGGCGTCCTGGTCCTCGATGAAGCGCTGGGCGAAGGCCCCGTTGCGGACGTCCTCGAGCACGGCCTTCATGTTCTCCTTCACCCGGTCGTCGACGACGCGCGGGCCGGAGACGTAGTCGCCGTACTCCGCAGTGTCGGACACCGACCACCGCTGCTTGGCGATGCCGCCCTCGTACATGAGGTCGACGATGAGCTTGAGCTCGTGCAGCACCTCGAAGTAGGCGATCTCCGGCTGGTAGCCCGCCTCGGTCATCACCTCGAAGCCCTTCATCACCAGCTCGGAGACACCACCGCAGAGCACGGCCTGCTCGCCGAAGAGGTCGGTCTCGGTCTCCTCGGTGAAGGTGGTCTCGATCCCACCGGCCCGCAGCCCGCCGATCGCGGAGGCGTAGGACAGGGCGAGCGCCTTGGCCTGGCCGGTCGCGTCCTGCTCGACGGCGATGAGCACCGGCACGCCGCGGCCGTCGACGTACTCGCGGCGCACGAGGTGGCCCGGGCCCTTGGGCGCGACCATCGCCACGTCGACGTCCGCCGGGGGCTTGATGTAGCCGAAGCGGATGTTGAAGCCGTGGCTGAAGAAGAGAGCCTTCCCGGCCGTGAGGTTCGGCTCGATCGCCTCGGCGTAGAGGTGCCGCTGCACGTGGTCGGGGACGAGGACCATGATGACGTCCGCCTCGGCGCAGGCCTCCGCCGGCGTGAGCACGCGCAGCCCCTCGGCCTGGGCCTTGGCCCGGCTGGCGCTGCCCTCGGCGAGACCGACGCGCACGTCCACCCCGGAGTCGCGCAGCGACAGCGCGTGGGCGTGACCCTGGCTGCCGTAGCCGAGCACGGCGACCTTGCGCTGCTGGATGAGGGACAGGTCGGCGTCGGCGTCGTAGTACATGGTGGCCATGGGGCGTTCGTTCTCCTGAGGTGGTGGCGTTGGTGAGGGTGGTGTCGTACCGGGGGCGGCGCCCCGGGGCGCAGCCCCGTGGGGGTTACTCGGGGGGCGGAGCCCCCCGAGCGTGGGCGAAGCCCCCCGAGCGTGCTAGAAGGCGGCGGCGGCCATCGCCCCGACCGGGCGCGGGCCGTTGTCGTTGATGGCCCACAGCCGGCCGCGGATGCCGTCGGCGTCGGCCAGCTCCTCGATGTGGATGACCTCGACCAGCTTGTCGAGCTGGCTGGTGACCTTGTGCAGCTGCTCCGCGCTGACGTTGACGACGATCGTCATGCGCGAGACCTTGCTGTCCTCGGTCGGGCCGACGACCAGGTGGTCGATGTTGAAGTTGCGCCGGGCGAAGAGAACCGAGACGCGGGCCAGGACGCCGGGGTTGTTCTCGACCAGGACGGACAGCGCGTGCCGGGAGCGGGAGGTGTCGTTCATGAGGGTGGAACCTTTCGTGGGGGCGGACGGAGGGGTCGGGCTGGTGCGGGGGGCGAAGGGCGCGGCGGGGGTGGGCACCGGCGGGCCGGAGGTCGGGTAGTCGGACAGGAGGGTCATTCGTCGTCCCCGAAGTCGGGTCGGACGTCGCGGGCGTGCTGGATGTCGTCGTTGCTGGTGCCGGCGGCGACCATCGGCCAGACCATGGAGTCCTTGCTCACCCGGAAGTCGACGACCACCGGCTGGTCGTCGACCGCCATCGCGGCCTCGATGGTGCGGTCCACGTCCTCCGGGCGGTCGCAGCGCAGGCCGACGCAGCCGTAGGCCTGGGCCAGCATGCGGAAGTCGGGGACCTGCATCGAGGGCAGCTGGGAGGCGCTGTAGCGCTCGGAGTAGAAGAGGGACTGCCACTGGCGGACCATCCCGAGGGCGGCGTTGTTGATGATCGCCACCTTGATGGGGATGCCCTCGACCGAGCAGGTCGCCAGCTCCTGGTTGGTCATCTGGAAGCAGCCGTCACCGTCCACGGCCCACACGGTGGCCTCGGGCCGGCCGACCTTGGCGCCCATGGCGGCGGGCACGGCATACCCCATGGTCCCCAGACCGCCGGAGTTGAGCCAGGTCCGCGGTCGGTCGTAGGTGATGAACTGGCTGGCCCACATCTGGTGCTGGCCGACGCCCGCGGCGAAGACGGTGTCCGGACCCGAGAGCGCGCCGAGACGCTCGATGACGTACTGCGGGGCCAGCGCGCCGTCCTCGGGGGTCTCGTACCCGGCGGGGTAGCGGCGCTTCCAGCCCTGGGTGCGCCGGATCCAGGCGTCGTGGTGGGGGGCGGCGCCGGCGGCGGTGCGGCGCGTCCACTCGGTCATGAGCGCGACCATCGTGTCCTTGACGTCCCCCAGCAGACCGACCTCCGTGGGGAAGTTTTTCCCGATCTCGGCCGGGTCGATGTCGGCGTGCACGATCCGCGCCTGCGGGGCGAAGGTGTCCTTCCTGCCGGTGACCCGGTCGTCGAAGCGGGCCCCGAGGCTGATGATCAGGTCCGACTTCTGCAGGGTGGCCACGCCGGAGACGCTGCCGTGCATGCCGGGCATCCCCATGTGCTGGGGGTGGGAGTCGGGGAAGGCACCGCGGGCCATGAGGGTGGTGACGACGGGGATGCCGGTCAGCTCGGCGAGCTGGCGGACCTCCTCGGAGGCGTTGGCACGGATGCAGCCGCCCCCGACGTAGAGGACCGGGCGACGCGCGGTGAGCATGAGCTCCACCGCGTCGCGCACCGCCTCGGGCGCCGCGGTGTGCTCGGGACGGTAACCCGGCATCGGCAGCTGCAGGCGGGTCTCGTCGGCCAGCGCGGTCAGGGCGTCCTTGGCGACGTCCACCAGGACGGGGCCGGGACGACCGCTGGCCGCGAGGTGGAAGGCCGAGGCGACGGTGGCCGCGACGTCGTCCGGCCGTGTGACGAGGAAGGAGTGCTTGGTGACCGGCATCGAGATCGCCCGGATGTCGGCCTCCTGGAAGGCGTCGGACCCCATCGCCGTGCTGGCGACGTTGCCGGTGATCGCGACCAGGGGCACCGAGTCCATGTTGGCGTCGGCCAGCGGCGTGACCAGGTTGGTGGCCCCGGGCCCCGAGGTCGCCATGCAGACGCCCACCTTGCCGGTGGCCGCTGCATACCCCTGCGCCGCGTGGCCCGCACCCTGCTCGTGCCGCACCAGGATGTGCCGGATCCCCTCGGCCCCGTAGAGCGCGTCGTAGAGCGGGAGCACCGCGCCGCCCGGGAGCCCGAAGATGGTGTCGACGCCGAGGCGCTGGAGGGTGGCCACGAGCGCCTCGGCGCCCGTGCGGGGAGCGGCGCCCGGAGTCGAGCCGCCGGACTGGCCGGGGGTCGTCTCCGTCGCGCCGTCAGCGATGCTGTGGCTGCTCAGGGATGTGGCGGTCATGATCGTCGGTCCTGACTGGAGGTGTCTGGGGTGCTGGTGGGGTGGTCGGAGCAACAAAAAACCCCTCGGCCCGGAGGGCAGACGAGGGGAGGACGCGGCGGCGGGGGACTAGGCCGGCACGCGTCCCTGGCTAATAAGTACGAGGGCGAAGATCTGCATGCCCGCCATCACACACCCTCTGGGGGCCTCCGTCAAGAGGTTGCATAGATATGTGACACGTTGCACAGTCATACATCTCAACGATATGTCGATTGACATATCGCGACAGGACGAGTCATTCTGGAGGGCGAGGCGGCCCGACCGGGGTCGCACCGACATCGGAGGCAGGCATGACCCGCAACCAGGGTGGCTTCGGCGGCTTCAACGTCGACCCCGACCAGATCTTCGGCCCGCACGGAATCCTCAACCAGGTCTTCGGCCAGCAGGGGGGTGCGGCGTGGGGCGGACGGGCCGGCCAGCGCTCCGGACCTTTCGGCCCCGGGGGCCCGTTCGGCGGCGGTGGCCCCTTCGACGGCCGCGGCCCGGGCGGACGCTCCGGCGCCGGGAGGCGAGCGCGCCGCGGTGACGTGCGCAACGCGATCCTGCACCTCCTGCAGCGCGAGCCGATGAACGGCTACCAGCTCATGCAGGAGATCGCCCAGAGTTCCGGCGGGGCCTGGCAGCCCAGCTCGGGCGCTATCTACCCGGCCCTGGCCCAGCTCGAGGACGAGGGGCTCGTCGAGCAGGTGCAGTTCGAGGGGCGTCGTGCCTACCAGCTCACGGAGGCGGGCCGGCAGGCCGCGGCCGACCTCCCGCACCAGTCCTGGGCCGGCGGCGCCGAGCCCGAGGACCCGTGGGGCGAGGGTGGCCCCACCCACGCCTCGAGCCGCCACCGCCACCGTGGCTGGGCCGGCGCCGAGACCGATCCCGAGGAGCGGCGCTCCCGACGCCATCGCGGCGCGCAGCTGTGGAAGGCGCTCGGGAGCGTGGCGATGGCCACCCAGGCCGTCGGTCAGGCCGGGGACGACGCCCTCTCCGGGGCGGCCGCCGACCTGCTCGACCGCACCCGCCGCGACCTCTATCGCCTGCTGGCCGAGGCCGAGGTGGAGCGGTCCGGGAGCCCGTCCGACGACGACGGCGACGACGACGTCACCGAGGGTGAGCTCCTGGAGGACTGACGCCGGGCCCGTGCGGGGGCGCGTCCCGACCGGGCGCGCGTCCGCGGCGGCGGTGACGGCATACTGACCCGTATGGCCGATCACTTTGACGTTGTTGTCCTGGGCGCCGGTCCCGGTGGGTATGTCGCGGCGATCCGCGCGAGCCAGCTGGGCAAGAAGGTGGCCGTCGTGGAGAAGCAGTACTGGGGCGGTGTCTGCCTCAACGTCGGGTGCATCCCGTCCAAGGCGCTGCTCAAGAACGCCGAGCTGGCGCACACCCTGACCCACGACAAGAAGAAGTACGGCATCGAGGGCGACGCCACGATGTCCTACGGCCCGACGCACGCCCGCAGCCGCCAGGTCTCGGCCGGCATCGTCAAGGGCGTCCACTTCCTCATGAAGAAGAACAAGATCACCGAGGTCGACGGCTGGGGCACGCTGACCGGCCCAAGGAGCATGGACGTCAAGCTCGACGACGGCAGCACCCGCCAGCTGGAGTTCGACAACCTCATCCTCGCCACCGGCTCGGTGACCCGGATGCTGCCGGGCGTCGAGGTCAGCAAGAACGTCGTGACCTACGAGGAGCAGATCCTCGACGCCGAGCTGCCCGGCTCGATCATCATCGCCGGCTCCGGGGCCATCGGCGTGGAGTTCGCCTACGTCATGAAGAACTTCGGCGTCGACGTGACCATCGTGGAGTTCATGGACCGCATGGTCCCGGCCGAGGACGCCGACATCTCCAAGGAGCTGGCCAAGCACTACAAGAAGCTGGGGGTCAAGGTCCTCACCGGCACCAAGGTCGAGGCGGTCGAGGACACCGGCTCGGGCGTGAAGGTGAAGGTGTCCCGCGGAGGCGACGGCGGGAAGACCGAGGTACTGGAGGCCGACCGGCTCCTGTCGGCGATCGGCTTCGCACCCCGCACCGAGGGCTACGGCCTGGAGACCACCGGCGTCGAGCTGACCGACCGCGGCGCCATCGCGATCGACGACTACATGCGCACCAACGTGGACGGCGTCTACGCGATCGGCGACGTCACCGCCAAGCTCATGCTCGCGCACGTCGCCGAGTCGATGGGCATCATCGCGGCGGAGGTCATCGCCGGCGCCGAGACGATGCCGCTGGACTACCGGATGATCCCGCGCGCGACCTACTGCCACCCCCAGGTCGCCTCGATGGGCCTCACCGAGCAGCAGGCGAAGGACGCCGGGCACGAGGTGAAGGTCGCCACCTTCCCCTTCACCGCCAACGGGAAGGCCATGGGTCTGGGCGACGCGGTCGGCTTCGTCAAGGTGGTCGCGGACGCGGAGCACCACGAGATCCTTGGCACGCACATGATCGGCCCGGACGTCACCGAGCTGCTTCCGGCGGTGAACGTCGCGCAGACGTGGGACCTCACCGCCGATGAGGTCTCCCGGGTGGTCTTCGCCCACCCGACCCTCGGCGAGGCCCTCAAGGAGGCCATGCACGGCGTCGCCGGGCACATGATCAACTTCTGAGGCGGCTGATGGCTGCGCGCTCCGGCGTGGGGCGCGCAGCCCTGCTCGTCTCCGCCCTCACCGCGCTGTCCACCGTCCTCGGCCTGGTCCGGGACGCGGTGATCGCCGCCGTCTACGGGGCGGGTGCGCAGCTGGACGCCTGGTTCGTGGCGCTGGGGCTGTCGAGCATCCTGCTCGGTGTCCTCGGCACCTCCCTCAACCGGGCCGTCACCCCGCAGGTCGCCCGGGAGGCAGACGGCGAGGGCCCGGGTATGCCGTGCGCCGGCCACCCCGGCTGGTGGACCGCCAGCGTGGTGGGGACGGTGTCCATCGGCGTCGTCGGGGTGCTCCTGGGGTTGGCCGCAGGCCCCGTCTCGGTCGTGCTGGCCCCCGGCCTCGCCGCGAGCGACGACGGCACGCTGGTGCTCCTCGTCCGGGTGGTGCTGCTGGCGACCGTCCTCATCGCCGCGACCGACCTGCTCGCGGGGCTGGCCCACGGGCACGGGATCTTCCGGTGGGCCGCGCTGCAGGGTGTGCCCTTCAACGTCGCGATGATCAGCGCCGCGGGACTGCTGGGACCGCGTCTGGGGATCGTCGCCCTGGCCTGGGGCTTCGTCGTCGGATCGCTCCTGCGGCTGGCGCTGCAGCTGTGGCCGGCGGTCCGGCTGCGCTGGCGGCTCGCCGCCCGGCTGGACCTGCGCGGCCCCGCCTGGCGGGAGATCAGCGCGATGGTCCCGGCCCTGATGGTCGGCCAGGCGGTGGTCAACGTCAACACCCTTGTGGACCGCGCCGTCGCCTCGACCGTCGAGGAGGGTGCCGTGACCGCGATCTTCCTGGGGTGGCGCCTGGTCAACCTTCCGCAGGTCCTGGTCGTCGCCGCTCTCATGGCGCCCCTCTACCCGGCCATGGGGGCCGCCTCCGGCGATCCCCGGGCGCTGCGTCGGCTGGTGCACCGGGGGACGGCCGTCACCCTCACCGTCCTCACCCCCGTCGTCGTGGTCCTGGCCGTCGTACCCGAGCGTGTCGTGTCCCTGGCCTTCGGCCGCGGCGGTTTCGACGACGCGGCGGTCGCGGCGACCGCCACGGCCCTGGTGTGGCTGCTCCCTGCCCTCCTCGCCGTGGGGTGGCGGCAGGTCGTCGTGAGCGCGTCCTACGCCGTCGGCGACACCCGCGGACCCGTCGCGATCAGCATCCTGGCGATGGTTGTCAACGTCGTCGGGGACCTACGCTGGCCCCCGTGCTGGGCGTGCCCGGGATCGTCCTGTCCACGTCGGTCTCCTTGCTGCTCGCCGCCGTCCTCACGAGCCGGCTGCTGGCCCGTCGCCACGGCCTGCTCGCCGCCGCGGTCGCGCGCGGACAGCTGTCCCGGGCGACGGTGGGAGCCCTGGCCGCGGGGTCGCTCGGCGCCCTGACGGCCCGGGCCCTGGGTGGTGCGGGCGACCTCGTGGTGGTCGCGCTGGTCGCCGTCGTCGTCCTGGGCGCCTACCAGGCGACGCTGCACCTGCTGCGGGCCCCGGAGCGTCGCGTCGCCGGCGACGTGCTCAGCCGCCTCCGCCGGCGGTGAGGGTGGGCTAGGACGCCAGCCGGGAGGAGATGCCCCGCAGGCTCTCCACGGGCCGCAGCACGCGTGGTCCGGAGCCTTCCTAGGGCCCAGCCGCCTCGGGCCCAGCCGCCTCAGGCCCAGCCGCCTCAGGCCCAGCCGCCTCGGGCCCAGCCTCGTCGGGCTCGGCGTCGTAGGGCCGCAACCGGGCCGTGAGCAGGTGGGCGACCGGGCCCGGGTCGTCGACCCGGGCCAGGCTGTGGCGGGCCCCCACGGCCCACCGGAGACTGTCGCCGACGTCACGGACCAGGCCACCCCGGCGTTCGACGCGCGCCCGCCTCAGGTCGCCGGCGAGCCAGTGGTAGCGGACCCCGGGGCGGCCGTCCGCCAGCTCGGTGACCGGAAGGCCCAGCCTGCTGCGCACCCAGGCGTCCACGAGGCCGGGGCGGGCCGACTCGCTGAGCGCCAGGGAGCCGAAGGGCCGACCGTTGAGGTCGATGAGCCAGGAGGTGCCGTCGGCGTCGATGAGGAACTGCAGCTCCACCAGGCCCTCCCAGCCCAGGTCGCGGAGCATGAGCTCGCTGCGCAGGGCCAGCTCCTGGTCGACGGGCACGGTGACGGCCCGGGCGGAGGCACCGCTGGGGGTGGGCCACACCCGGGACGCCTGCTGCTGGACGCGGGCGGTGAGGACACCGTCGTGCATGAGCCCGACGAGCGCCCCCAGCCGCCCGTCGACGAGCCGTTGGAGGACGGGCTCCTCCCCCTGCCTGCGCATCCGGGCCAGCTGCGTGTCCAGCTCCTCGGGGCACCGGCACAACCGAGCCTCCACCCGGTGCCGTCGCGTGACCCCAGGACGCCAGTGGGTGCGGGCCTTCACCACGACGGGATAGCTCACGGCGCCCGGGTCGAGACCGACGGGGGGCATCCAGGTGTCGGGAGCCGCCAGCCCGGCGGCCCGTGCCGCCCTCGTGAGACGCAGCTTGTCCAGCGCGTGGCCCACCACGGGCGCGGGAGGTGTGGCGACCGGCACCGTGAGGTCGCCGGCCGCGTGCGCCAGGCCCGCCATCCAGTCGTCCCCGGTGCCCAGGACCAGGTCGTAGGCCTCCGACGCCGCGGCGGCGTTGACGGCCCGCACGAAGGGCGCCAGGGAGCCTCGGGGTCGCGGGACGACGTGGGTCGGGCCCACCGCCCGGGAGGCGCCGACCAGACCGCCGGAGACCCGCGGCGTTCCTGCCCCCACCCGCCAGCCGGCCCGGTGCAGGGCCCGGGCGACGGTCACGGACCCGCGGTCACGCACGTGCGCCAGGACCAGCACGGCTCCGGGCGACGTCGTCGGCATACCTCAACCTAACAACGCTCGCCGCTGATCCCGCGCACGTGGGCCGCCCGCCGGGCCGTGTCGGCCTCGCTCAGGGTGAAGAGGGCTCCGGCTGCCCCGGCCGGGCCAGCTGCGCGGCCGCCACGAGCGCGAGCACGCCTCCGAAGGCGCTGATGACCAGCCCCGGGGCCGGTGCCCACCCCTCCATACCCACCAGGCCCCACGCGTGGAGCACCTGCCACACCGGGATGCCGATCCCGACGATCCCGCCCAGCACCCCCTGGACGACCGCCGCCAGCCGCAGCTGAGGGGGCAGCATGCCCCCGGCGAGGACGATCAACCCCGCGTAGAAGACCCAGAGGCCACCGCCGACGGCGCCGATGAGAACCCGCCCCGCCTCGGTGTAGACCCAGGGCAGCCAGCCGCCCAGAGCCATCATGGCTCCCGCGGCCAGCAGTCGGCCCTGGCCGGGCAGGCGCCTGCGTCTCATGGCTGCACCCTAACCGCCCGCCCGGGCCGTCCCCTCCCCCGCCGCGAGGCCCTTCCCACGCCGTCGGCGGGCGGTCCGGGCACGACCGCTCAGCCGCGCGGGACGACCGTTCGGCGCAGCGTGGCGCGGCCGTTCTTGACGCTCGTCGCGACCCCGTGCTCCGCTGTCCGACGCGGCACCCTCCCCCGGGCCGTCCCCCGACCGTTCCCGAGCAAGGAGGCTCATCATCGACGCTCAGCAACGCCAGGCCTACTGGCGGCGAAATCTCCGGCTGATGGGCGTGCTCCTCGTGATCTGGGCCCTGGTGTCGTTCGGCGCCGGGATCCTCTTCGTGGAGCCGCTCAACAACCTCAGCTTCACCATCTTCGGGATCCCGGTGGGCTTCTGGTTCGCCCAGCAGGGCTCGATCATCACCTTCGTCATCCTCATCGCGGTCTACGTGTGGCGGATGGACAAGCTGGACAAGGAGTTCGGGATCGACGAGTACGAGCAGGCGGTGCATCACCAGTGAGTGACGTGCAGCTCTGGACCCTGATCTTCGTCGTCATCACCTTCGGCTTCTACATCTGGATCTCCTTCCGCAGCCGGGTGTCCGACACGGCCGGCTTCTACGTCGCCGGCGGTGGCATCCCGCCCCCGCCAACGGCGCCGCGATCGCCGCGGACTGGATGAGCGCCGCGTCGTTCATCTCGATGGCGGGCATCGTCGCCTTCTCGCAGAACGGCTACGCCGGCTCGGTCTACCTCATGGGCTGGACCGGCGGCTACGTGCTGCTCGCGATGCTCCTGGCGCCCTACCTGCGCAAGTTCGGCAAGTACACCGTGCCCGACTTCGTCGGCGACCGCTACAACGAGACCGCCCGCCTGGTCGCCGTGGTCTGCGCGCTCGTCGTCTCCTTCGTCTACGTCGCCGGGCAGATGGCCGGTGTGGGCGTGGTCTTCCAGCGCTTCCTCGGCGTCGACCGCACCTGGGGCGTCGTGATCGGTATGACGATCGTCTTCTTCTACGCCGTCCTTGGCGGGATGAAGGGCATCACCTGGACCCAGGTGGCGCAGTACTCCGTGCTGATCGTCGCCTACATCATCCCGGCCGTCGCGATCTCGCTGCAGCTGGCCGGCAACCCCCTGCCGCAGATCGGCTTCGGCCAGATCCTCGGCGAGCTGGACGGGCTGCAGCGCGACCTGGGCATCGAGGCCTACACCGAGGCCTTCACCCAGACCTCGATGCTCAACATGATCCTCATCACGGCCGCGCTTATGTTCGGCACCGCGGGCCTGCCGCACGTCATCGTCCGCTTCTACACCGCACGGTCGGTGCGGGCGGCGCGCTACTCGGCGCTGTGGGCCCTGTTCTTCATCTCGCTGCTCTACACCACGGCCCCGGCCGTCGGTGCGTTCAGCAAGTTCAACGTGCTCAACACGATTCCTGGCACGGCCGTCGACTCCACCCCCACCTGGTTCAACAGCTGGCGGGACGTCGGTCTCATCGAGGTGAACGACCTCAACGGCAACGGGATCATCGACGTGGCCGGTGGCCTGGGCCCGGGCACCGAGCTGATCATCAACAACGATATCGTCGTCCTGGCCACCCCGGAGATCGCCGGCCTGCCGGCCCCGATCGTGGGTCTGGTCGCGGCCGGCGGCCTCGCGGCGGCGCTGTCCACCGCCTCGGGTCTGCTGCTGGTCATCTCCAGCTCGGTCGCCAACGACATCTACTGGAAGCGGATCAACCCCCGGGCCACCGACAAGCAGCAGCTGACGGTCGGCCGGATCGCCATGGCCGCCGCCATCCTGGTCGCCGGCTACCTGGGCATCAACCCCCCCGGCTTCGTCGCGGAGGTGGTCGCGCTCGCCTTCGGCCTGGCGGCCGCCAGCTTCTTCCCGATCCTGTTCCTCGGGATCTTCTGGAAGAAGGCGACCGCCTGGGGTGCCGCGGCAGGGATGTCGGTGGGCATCGTCTTCACGCTGGGCTACCAGCTGTGGACGCTGCCGGCCTTCCTGGGCAACGAGCCGATCTGGGACATCCCGGCCACCGGTGTCGGCACGATCGGCATGATCCTCAACCTGCTGACGATCTTCATCGTGTCGCAGTTCACGCCCGCACCGAGCGAGCTGATGCAGAAGGTGGTCGAGGACGTCCGCTACCCCGGCCGCTCCGAGCTGGTCCTCGCGCACGCCGAGGGCCACCTGGACGAGTACGCCCAGGAGCACCACCTCGGTGACCCCTCCGGGGAGGACCGTCGGGACGGACACTGATCGCTCTCCCCACGATCACCGGAGGCCCTGCGCACGGCGCGGGGCCTCCGGCTCGTCCCGGGCCGGTCGGTCTACGGTGACTCCCATGCGCACCCCCGGCCGACCCGACCGGTCGGCCAGCCTCTGGGTCGTCGCCGCCCTCGCATCCGGGCCGCTGGTCTCGCTGGGACTGGCCCGCTTCGCCTACGCCCTTCTCCTGCCGGAGATGCAGGACCGGTTCGGATGGACCTACGCGCAGGCCGGGGTCCTCAACACCGCCAACGCGGTCGGCTACCTCCTCGGCGCGCTCGCCGGGGCGGGAGCGGCGCGACGCTGGGGCACCAGGAGGGTCTTCCTGCTGGGCACCGTGGGCACCACCCTCGCCCTGGCACTCACCGCCCTGGCTCCCGGGTATGCGGCGCTGCTGGCGACCCGGGCCCTGGCCGGCGCGGCCGGCGCGCTGGCCTTCGTCCTCGGAGGGGCGCTCGTCGCCACCGCGACGAGCGGGCACCCGCCCGCCGCGGCCGCCCGGCTGCTGGGTCTCTACTACGGGGGCTCCGGCCTCGGGATGACGATCGCGGGCCTGCTGGTCCCGCTCGTCCTCGAACGGTCCGGCCCCCTGGGCTGGCGGTGGGGCTGGCTGTCGCTCGCCGCAGTCGGGTCGCTCGCGTGCCTGGCCGCGCTCCTCGGGCTGCGGCAGCAGGCCGACCCCCCACCACGGGGGGTCGAGCACCGGTCGTGGCGTCGGGGGTCGATCGGCTGGGTCACCGCGGGGTACGTGTTGTTCGGTCTGGGGTACATCGCCTACCTCACCTTCGCCGTGGCCTACCTCGCCGAGCTCGGGGCCGGGGCTGCCCAGGTGGCGGTCTTCTGGGCGGTCCTGGGACTGGCGGCGACCGTGGGCGGCCTCGCCTGGGCGCCGCTCCTGGGTCGGCTGGGCGGTGCCCGAGGGATGGCCGCCGTCCTGGCGGTCCTCGCGCTCGGGACGCTCCTGCCGCTGTGGCAGCCCCGGCCGTGGGCCTTCCTGCTCAGCGCCGTCCTCGTCGGAGGCAGCTTCCTGTCGGCGGTGACCGGCGTGACGATCGCCGTCCGGCACGTCCTGCCCGCGCCGCTGTGGACCGCCGGCCTGGGCTTCGCCACGGTCGCGTTCGGCGTCGGTCAGTCGCTCGGGCCGTGGCTGTCCGGGGCGGTGGCCGACCGAGCCGGCGGGATCGCCGCGGGTCTGGCCGCCTCGGCCGCCCTCCTCCTGGTCGGCGCCGTGCTCGCCCTCCCCCAGCGCGAGGCACGCCCGGTGCGGAACCGCCCGTCCTGAGCCCGCGTCATACCGGGGTCAGCGACGACGCACCCACCCTGGACCGCCGGGCGGCCTCGGGGCGAGGCACGAGAAGGAGCCCGTCATGAGCAGCCGCCACCGTCGGACCGGTCCCGGTCAGAGGCCGTCCCGTCTTCCTCTCCTGCTCGTCCCCCCGCTCCTGGCCGGCGTCGCTGCCTGCACGCCTGCGGACGTGCTCACCCCAGCGGCGGCCCAGGCGGCGACGCTGACCGACTTCGGGTCCTGCGAGGAGCTGCTGGCCTACTTCCAGGAGCACGCCCTCGAGCAGGTGGGACCGTGGGGCCTCGGCTCGGGCGGACGGTTCGGCGGGTGGGACGACGCCGCCTCCGGTGACGCGGCCGAGGCGGGCGCGGACACCGGGGTGCAGCTGAGCGGGGGCAGCCAGGTCGGCGTGGACTTCTCCGGCACGAACAACCAGGAGCAGGGGGTCGAGGAGCCGGACATCGTCCAGACCGACGGCGAGCTCATCCTCACCGTGCGGGGCGGGCACCTCGTCGTCGTGGACGTGCCGAGCGCCGAGGTGGTCGGGCGGGCGGCCCTCCCGATGCGGGGCGAGGGCGGGAGCGAGCTGCTGCTGGACCGGGACGCCCGCCGGGCCCTGGTGCTCACCACGGAGTGGTCGGGGGGAGGCTGGTCCCCCGCCGCCACCCGCGCCGACGGGCTCACGACCTACCCCGCCTTCGGCACCGAACGGACGGTGGTGACCACGGTCGACCTGAGCAACCCGGCGCAGCCGGTCGTCACCGGCTCCGTCCGGCTCGAGGGGTCCTACCGGTCGGCGCGGATGCACGACGGTGCCGCGAGGGTGGTGCTCGTGACCCAGCCGCCGGGGCTGTCCTTCGTCCAGCCCCGCGACGGCTCCCTGCGCGCCGAGCAGGAGGCCGAGGACGCCAACCGGGCCATCCTGGAGGAGTCCACGATCGAGGACTGGCTGCCCCACCTCCAGACGGTGCGGGACGGGCGGGCCGACGGCACCGAGCCGGCGCTGGCCTGCGAGGACGTCGCCCGGCCGCCGGAGTTCGCGGGACTGGCCACGATGTCCGTGCTCACCTTCGACCTCACCGGCGAGCCGCGCCCCACCTCCGCGGGAGCGGTGGTCGCCAACGGCTCCACCGTCTACGCCTCGGCCGACCGGCTCGTCGTCGCCACCAGCCCGTGGGAGGCCTGGCCCGTCGCCGGTGACGTCGCGATCGGCCCCGGACCACAGGACCCGGGGCGGACCGCGTTGCACACCTTCGACCTGAGCCGGGACGGACGCACCGACTACCTGGCCTCCGGATGGGTGGAGGGCCGGCTGCTCAACCAGTTCGCCCTGGACGAGCAGGACGGCATCATCCGGGTGGCCACCACCAAGGACAGCACGTCGGGCGCACCCTCGAGCAGCTCGCTGGTGGTGCTCGCGCAGCAGGGCCAGGCGCTCGTGGAGCGCGGCCGCGTCGACGACCTGGGCGTCACAGAGCAGATCTACGCGGTGCGCTACCTCTCGCCGGAGCTCGCCGCCGTCGTGACCTTCCGGCAGACCGACCCGCTCTACCTCGTCGACACCTCCGACCCGTCGGCCCCAACCCTGGCGGGCGAGCTGAAGATCCCCGGCTACTCCGCCTACCTGCACCCCGTCGGGGACGGCCGCCTGCTGGGGATCGGTCAGGACGCGACCGAGGACGGGAGGACGACGGGCCTGCAGGTCTCCCTCTTCGACGTGTCCGAGCCGACCACCCCCACCCGCCTGTCGCACCTGACCTTCGAGGACCACTACTCCGAGGCCGAGCACGACCACCGGGCCTTCCTCTGGTGGGAGCCGACGGGGCAGGTCTTCCTCCCGGCAGCCTCCTGGACGGGGGACAAGGAGTGGGTGGGGGTGCTCAGCGCCCGGGTGGACGGCCAGGAGGTCGACCGGGGGGCGCGGCTGCAGCTCGGTGGCTCCGACCGGGGATGGGACTACGGTCGGCGGACGCTCGTCGTGGACGACCAGCTGTGGGTCCTCGGCGAGTCCACCCTTCGCGCCGTCGACCTCGTCACGATGGAGGAGCAGGCCCGGGTCGACCTCTGAGCCGGATCGGTCGAACTTTGGCCCGGGCGCCCAGGAGCGACCGAACGGACCGGGATCGGCGACGATTGCCGAAGGTATCCAGTCATGGCGGGGCACCTGCGAAGTTCCTGCGTCAACAACCCTCGTTGAGGGCGCCTCGACGAATTGACTTCGTCGTGATCCTGCACTAGAACTTCCTCATGACGTGCCACCCGCGCCGCCGAATGCGTCGCTGCTGAGTCCCGACCTCGCAGCTCGACGCCCGCCGCGCTCCCCGCGACCGGCCGCCCGCGTCATACCTCCCCGGCTGTCCGAGGCAGGGCTCAGCAGAGCGACCCGCAGCACGCAACCCCCTCTGCCCCCATCCTCTCGACACACCTGGAGCACCCCATGACCTACCGCGACTTCACCACCCGTCAGATCCACGCCGGCCAGACCCCCGACGCCGCCACCGGCTCCCGGGCGCTGCCGATCTACCAGACCACCTCCTACGTCTTCGCCGACGCCGACCAGGCCGCCAACCGCTTCGCCCTGGCCGAGCTCGGCCCCATCTACACCCGGATCACCAACCCGACCCAGGAGGTGGTGGAGAACCGGCTCGCCGACCTCGAGGGCGGCGTCGGGGCGCTCCTGGTCGCCTCCGGCTCCTCGGCGATCACCCTGGCGATCCTCAACGTCGCGGGCGCCGGCGACCACATCGTCTCCTCCCCGAGCCTCTACGGCGGCACCCAGAACCTCTTCGCCCACACCCTGCCCAGGCTCGGCATCGAGGTCACCTTCGTGGCGGACCCGTCCGACCCCGAGTCGTGGCGGGAGGCCGCCCGGGACAACACCAAGGCCTTCTTCGGCGAGACCGTCGCCAACCCGAGCGGGGACGTCCTGGACATCGCACCCGTCTCGGCGGTGGCGCACGAGGTCGGTGTCCCGCTCATCGTCGACAACACCATCGCCACCCCCTACCTCACCCGTCCGATCGAGCACGGCGCCGACGTCGTGGTCCACTCGGCGACCAAGTACCTCGGCGGGCACGGCACCTCGATCGCCGGTGCGATCGTCGACGGCGGCACCTTCGACTACGGGCGCAGCGGCCGCTTCCCCGGCTTCACCGAGCCCGACCCGTCCTACAACGGGCTGGTCTACGCCGAGACGCTGGGCGCGGACGGGATCTTCGGGGTCAACCTGTCCTACATCCTCAAGGCCCGGGTGCAGCTGCTGCGCGACCTCGGTCCGGCGGTCTCCCCGTTCAACGCCTTCCTGGTGGCCCAGGGCATCGAGACGCTCTCGCTGCGCCTGGACCGGCACGTCGAGAACGCCCGGAAGGTCGCGGGGTGGCTGGAGGGTCACGAGCAGGTCGAGCACGTCGTCTACGCCGGCCTGCCGGGGCACCCGTCCTACGAGCGGGCCCAGAAGTACCTCCCCAAGGGACCCGGCGCGGTGCTGGCCTTCGAGATCGCCGGCGGGGTGGAGGCGGGCAAGGCCTTCGTCTCGGCGCTGGAGCTGCACAGCAACGTCGCCAACATCGGTGACGTGCGTTCCCTGGTCATCCACCCGGCCTCGACCACGCACAGCCAGCTCGACGAGCAGGCCCTGCGCGCCGCGGGCGTGACCCCGGGCCTGGTGCGTCTCGCCGTGGGGCTGGAGGGGATCGAGGACATCCTCGCGGACCTGGAGACCGGCTTCGAGGCGGCGCGGGCCGTGGCCCGGCGCACCGAGGCGGCCTGACCGGGATGACCGCCCCAACGTCCCGGGCCCCGGTCCCGGCCCCGAGCGACCTTCCGCCCCGGCGGCCCGCCGACGGACGACGCCGGACCCGCCCGGTCGGGGCCCTCGCCCTCGAGGGCGGCGGCCGCCTGGAGGAGGTCCGCGTCACCTACCAGACGTGGGGCTCGCTCAACGCGGCCCGGGACAACGCGGTGCTGGTGCTGCACGCGCTCACCGGTGACAGCCACGTCGTCGGCGGGCGCGGGCCGAACCAGCCCACCCCGGGCTGGTGGCCGGGGCTCATCGGTCCGGGCGCCCCGATCGACACCGACGAGTGGTTCGTCGTGGCCCCGGCCGTCCTGGGCGGCTGCCGGGGCACGACGGGCCCCTCGTCGCCGGCCCCGGACGGGCGGCCCTACGGCTCCACCTTCCCCCGCGTCACCGTCCGCGACCAGGTGCGCGCGGAGGCCCTGCTCGCCGACGCCGTGGGCATCCACGCCTTCGCGATGGTCGTCGGGGGGTCGGTCGGCGGGATGCGGGCGCTGGAGTGGGCGGTCACGTACCCGGGGCGGGTGCGGCGGTGCGTCGTGCTCGCCTCGGGGGCGCGAGCCACCGCCGACCAGATCGCCTGGGCCGCACCGCAGCTCGCCGCCATCCGGCTCGACCCGGGCTACTCCGGGGGTGACTACTACCCCGGTCCCGGGCCGCGGGCCGGCCTGGAGATCGCCCGCCAGATCGCCCACGCCACCTACCGCTCGGCGGCCGAGCTGGAGCTCCGCTTCGGGGCCGAGCCGCAGGAGGGAGAGGATCCGCTGCGCGGCGGACGGTATGCCGTGCAGTCCTACCTGGAGCACCACGGCCGCAAGCTGGTGCGCCGCTTCGACGCCAACGCTTACCTGGCGCTCACCGAGGCGATGTGCTCGCACGACGTCGGGCGGGGGCGCGGCGGGGTGGAGGCCGCGCTGCGCCGGATCACCGCCGAGCTCACGGTCGGGGTCGTCTCCAGCGACCGGCTCTTCCCGCCCGCCGACGGGCAGGTGGTGGCCTCCTCCCCCGCCTGCCGAGAGCTGGCGGTGATCGAGTCCCCCTACGGGCACGACGCGTTCCTCATCGAGACCGACCAGGTCTTCGCACTCATCCACCGGGCGCTCACGAGCCAGGCCGTGCCGCCGGACAACCGTCCTCCCGCGCCGGCGGGAGTGGTCCCCGCAGCGGGCGTGGCCGCCGGACCCGCCCTGTGGTGACGGCAGGCTCTACAGGCCCGTGGGCTCGGGCAGCCAGTCCACCTCGGAGCACACCGCCCAGGGCACCAGCCCGGCCAGGGCGACCGTGGCGGCGGCGCCCGGGCTGACCACGCGGTAGTCCGCCGTCACCACCACCTGACCACCCTCCTCGGTCACGAGGAAGCCGTCGCCCACCAGGCCGGGCGGCAGCCCGAAGGCGTCGTCCCAGCCCACCGGTTCGGTCGTCGGCCACCCCTCGGCCAGCTCGAGCCGGGCCCGCGCGTCGGCGACCGCGGCCGGGTCCTGCGTGCCCTCCGGATAGACCACGCGCACGACGGCGTCCCGGCCGGTGAAGGCGATCCCCCAGGCCTGCGGCTCCAGCAGGTCCGCCACCTCGACGCTCCCGACGGCCGCCTCCTGGTCCTCGACGTCCGCGTCCGCCCCGAGCGCGGTCGGCCAGCCCAGGCACCCGGGGACGACGACCTGGGTCTCGACGCCCTCGCTGAGGGCCGCCGCGACGGCTGCGCTCCGGCTGAGGGTGGCGCCGGGCTCGCCCGCACCGCGCAGGAGCAGGCGCTCACCGGGGAGGACCTGCGCCCCCTCCACCCCGGCCACCCCGTCCGTGACCGCCCGCTCGAGCCCGTCGAGGTCCAGGTCGTCCCTCAGCCGCAGCGCCGTCCCCGCCGCGGCGAGGTCGTCGCCACCGTCCCGGTCCTCCGTCGCGTGCCCGGCCCACCGGACCTCCCAGACCACGTCGTCCTGGGTGACGCCGTACCGCAGGCCCAGCCGGCTGTTCTCCGCCCGCAGCGCACCGTCGGTCAGCAGCACGGTGCTGGCTCCCACGGCCCGCCAGAACTCGATGCGGTCGGTCTGGATGCTCTCGCTCGTCAGCTCGGCGGCCCCGAGTCGTTCCTTGACCCGGGCCCAGTCGGTCACGGTCAGGTATGCGGTGTCCTCCGGAGCCAGGGCGAGCGCGGCGGCGACCGGGCCCGGGTCGGGCCGACCGGTCTGCGTCGGGCTCGGCTGACCGGTCCGGCCCCCGACCGGCTGGCCGCTCGGCGTGACGGTCCCCGTGGCGGCGACGGGATCGGCGGGCGCGGTGGCCGTGGCGGCGACGGGATCCGAGGGCGCGGGCGAGCAGGCCGCCAGGCCGGTCGGGGCGGCCAGGGCGGCGAGGAGCAGGGTCGCGGCGGAGCGTCTCACCGTCCCATTCTCCCCGGACCCGGCCGCCGTCAGCCCCCACCTCCGGGAACCCTCCGGCCTGCTGACACGTCCACCACGTAGGATCGACCGCACAGGGAAAGGAGACCCTATGCCCGACTGGCTGCGTGATTCCCAGTGGCTGTGGTGGGTCGGAGCCGCCCTGGCCTTCGGCATCGTCGAGATGACCACCCTCGACCTCATCTTCCTCATGCTGGCCCTCGGCGCGCTCGTCGCCGCCCTCGTCGCGGGGGCCGGACTGCCGCTGCTGTGGCAGTTCCTGGTCTTCGCGCTGTCCGCGGGCCTGTTCGTCTTCGCCCTTCGCCCCGTGGCGCTGAAGTACCTCAAGCTCGAGGGCAAGGGGGCGCGGCTCGGCATCGAGGGGCACATCGGCCAGACGGCCACGGTGCTCACCGAGGTCACCGACCGCGGCGGGCTGGTCAAGCTGCGGGGGGAGGACTGGACCGCCCGGGCCGAGCTCGAAGGGTCCACCTACCCCGTCGGCGACCTCGTCACCGTGGTGCGGATCGACGGCGCCACGGCCGTGGTCACCGAGGCGCAGCCCGAGGACAAACCCTTCGACACCGACCACCCGCCCCTCGGGTGATCCCCCGGGAGCCCCGGCTCCGCAGACCTGCTTCCCGCCCTGACTGACGACAGACAAAGGAGAATCGTCATGCCAGCAGAACCCATCACCCTCATCGTGTGGTTCGTCGTCGCGCTGCTCGTGCTCTTCACGCTGGTGGCCATCGCCCGCGCGATCCGCATCGTGCCGCAGGCCACCGCCGTCATCGTGGAGCGGCTCGGCAAGTACGACCGCACCCTCGACGCCGGGCTGCACTTCCTCATCCCGTTCATCGACCGGCCGCGCTCGGTGGTCGACCTGCGCGAGCAGGTCGTGAGCTTCCCGCCGCAGCCGGTCATCACCAGCGACAACCTGGTCGTCTCGATCGACACCGTCATCTACTTCCAGCCGACCGACCCCAAGGCGGCGACCTACGAGATCGCCAACTACATCCAGGGCATCGAGCAGCTCACCGTCACCACGCTGCGCAACGTCATCGGCTCGCTCGACCTCGAGCAGACGTTGACCAGCCGCGACATGATCAACGGTCAGCTGCGCGGGGTGCTGGACGAGGCCACCGGCCGCTGGGGCATCCGGGTCAACCGGGTGGAGCTCAAGGCCATCGACCCGCCGGCCTCCGTCCAGGACTCGATGGAGAAGCAGATGCGTGCCGAGCGCGACCGGCGTGCGGCCATCCTCAACGCCGAGGGCGTCAAGCAGTCGCAGATCCTCACGGCCGAGGGGGAGAAGCAGGCCCAGATCCTGCGCGCCGAGGGCACCGCCCAGTCGGCGATCCTGGAGTCGCAGGGTGAGGCCCGCGCGATCCTGCAGGTCTTCGACGCCATCCACAAGGGCAACCCGGACAGCAAGCTGCTGGCCTACCAGTACCTCCAGATGCTGCCCGAGATCGCCAAGGGCGACTCCAACCAGATGTGGGTCGTGCCCACCGAGCTCACCGCCGCCCTGTCCGGGATCGGCAACGCGCTGGGCGGTGGCGGACGCCCCGGCGGCGCCGCCGACCTCGACGGACCGTCGGCCGGGCTGCGCGCCGACTCCGGCTACTCGGGTCTGGACGACCTCGAGACGCCGACGCTGGAGGACCCGCGTGAGGCGCTGCGGCGGGCCCGCGAGGAGGCCGAGGACGCCACGCGGGACGCCGAGTCCTCCACCCGCAACCGCAGCAAGGACGACGCCGACAAGGCGGTCGCCGCAGCGGCGGAGAAGGCCAAGCGCGCTCAGCAGGAGCGGGATCAGGCGCAGACCGGCCCGGCCGGCCTGGACCCGCTGCCCGAGCAGGAGCAGGCCGTCCCTGACCTGCCGAGCCGTCCGGGAGACTCCGCCGACCCGCAGCGCTCCTGGCAGCGGCCGGAGGGTGAGCGCTCCTCGTGGGAGAGCACGGGCCGCGGCGAGTAGCGCCGACCCACCCATGACGACGGGGCCGTGACCGGGAGGTGACGGCCCCGTCGGCATACCCCCGGGTTGTGCATCCGGGCCGCTCAGGTGAGGGTGAGGGCATGCGGATCACCGACACCAGCGACCTGTGGTGGAAGAGCGCCGTCCTCTACTGCCTGGACGTGGAGACCTTCCTCGACGCCGACGGGGACGGGGTGGGCGACCTCGAGGGCCTGGCCCGGCGCATCGACTACCTGGCCGACCTCGGCGTCACCTGCCTGTGGCTGATGCCCTTCTACCCCAGCCCGGACCGGGACGACGGCTACGACGTCAAGGACTACCTCGGCGTCGACGAACGGCTCGGTGACCTGGGCCGCCTGGTCGAGCTCGTCCGCCTCGCCCACGACCGCGGCCTGCGGATCATCGCCGACCTCGTGGTCAACCACACCAGCGACCAGCACCCGTGGTTCAGGAGGTCGCGGGCCGAGAAGGACCCGGCCCGGAACCCGTACCGCGACTACTACGTCTGGCGCGCCGACGACCCCGGCGACACCTCCGACCAGGTGGTCTTCCCCGACCAGGAGGACTCGATCTGGACCAAGGACGACAAGACGGGCGAGTGGTACCTCCACCACTTCTACCGCCACCAGCCCGACCTCAACCTGGACCACCCGGACGTGGTCGCCGAGCTGCTGCGGGCGGTCGGCTTCTGGCTGCAGCTGGGCTTCGACGGCTTCCGGGTGGACGGGGTCCCGTTCTTCGCCCAGGAGCCGGGCAAGGAGGGCGAGGACGACACGGTCGACCCGCACGCCTTCATGAAGAAGCTGCGGGACTTCATCCAGCTGCGGCGCGGCGACGCGATGACGCTCGGGGAGGTCAACCTGCCGCACGAGGAGCAGCTCGCCTTCTTCGGCGGGGAGTCCGCCGACGAGTTCCACATGCAGTTCGACTTCATCGGGATGCAGGCGACCTACCTGTCGATGGCCCGGCAGGACGCGCGCCCCCTCATCACCGCGCTGGAGGCCCGGCCCGCGCTGCACCGCACCAACCAGTGGGCGACCTTCCTGCGCAACCACGACGAGCTGACCCTGGACAAGCTCACCGAGGCCGAGCGGCAGGAGGTCTTCGAGGCCTTCGGGCCCGAGGAGCGGATGCAGGTCTACGACCGGGGGCTGAAGCGCCGCCTCCCGCCGATGCTGGGAGGGGACCCGCGGCGGGTGCGGATGGCCTACTCCCTGCTCTTCTCCCTCCCGGGCACCCCGACCCTCTACTACGGGGAGGAGATCGGGATGGGGGAGGACCTGGCGGCCGAGGGCCGGATGGCGGTCCGCACGCCCATGCAGTGGAGCGCGACGAAGAACGGCGGCTTCTCCTCCGCGCCCCCCTCCCGGCTGGTGCAGGCCGTCGTCGGCGACGGCTACGGCCCCGAGCACGTCAACGTCATGGACCAGCTGCACGACCCGGACTCGCTGCTCTCCTGGATCCGGGGGCTCATCAAGATCCGGCACGCCTGCCCCGAGCTGGGGTGGGGCGAGCTGTCGATCCTCGAGCACGACGGCCCGCACGCGGTGCTTGCCCACCGCCTGGAGCTGGAGACGACCGCGATCATCGCCCTGCACAACCTGGGGGCCGACCCCGTCACCCTGACGGTGCCGGTCGAGGGTTTCGGCGAGGACCCGCGGGTCGTGGACCTGCTCACCCACGAGGTGCTCGACCCGGCGACGCGGCTGTCCTCCTCGCTCGAGGGGTATGGCGTGCGCTGGCTGCGGGTGCGTCCCGCCGGCGACCTGGCGGTGCCGTGATGCGCATCGGGTTCCACGCCTCGCACGAGCAGATCTCGCCCCGCCAGCTGCTGGCGGACGTCCAGCACGCCGAGCGCGCCGGCTTCCAGATGGCCATGTGCTCGGACCACCTCTTCCCGTGGTCCTCGCAGCAGGGCCACTCCGGCTACACGTGGGCATGGCTGGGCGCGGCCCTGGCCACCACCGACCTGACGTTCGGCTGCGTCTCGGCCCCCGGCCAGCGCTACCACCCCGCAGTGCACGCCCAGAAGATCGCCACCCTGGGGCAGATGTTTCCCGGTCGCTTCTGGGTCGCGCTCGGCAGCGGGGAGAACATGAACGAGCACGTCACCGGCGACCGGTGGCCGACCAAGGAGGTCCGCACCCGACGGCTGGAGGAGTGCGTCGACGTCATCGGCCGGCTGCTCGACGGGGAGGAGGTCACCCACGACGGGCTGGTCACTGTCGACCGGGCCCGGGTCTGGGAGCGGGCCGACCCCCGCCCGCTGCTGGTCGGCCCGGCGACGTCGGTGGCCTCGGCGGCCCGGGTGGCGCGCTGGGCGGACGGCCTCGTGACGCTCAACCAGCCGCTGGACACGCTCCGCGAGCTGCTGGCGGCCTACCGGGAGGCCGGCGGCGCCGGCACCGCGTCGCTGCAGGTCCACCTGTCCTGGGCCCCCACCGAGGAGGACGCCGAGGCGATCGCCCACGAGCAGTGGCGCAGCAACGTCTTCCCCGAGCCGGTCAACTGGGACACCGACACCCCGGAGGCCTTCGACCTCATCGGCGAGCACGTGGGGCCTGAGACCGTGCGGCAGCACGTCCGGGTCTCCTCCGACCTGGGTCAGCACCGGGCCTGGCTGCAGGAGTACGCCGAGCTGGGCTTCGACGACCTGTACCTGCACTTCGTGGGGCAGGAGCAGGAGCGCTTCCTCGACGTCTTCGGTGAGCAGGTGCTGCCGCAGCTCCAGTGACGGTCAGGCGTGCTCGGCCACGAGGTGGCCCAGCAGCCGGCGCACGTCCCGCCCGGCGCAGGGCGTGGGCAGCCCGGCCCGGTGACGTTCGTCCTGCCCGGTGGGCCCTATGCTGCGCTGCGTGGAGTCGGGGAGCTGGGGGTCGTCATTGCGCGGCCGGAGCAGGACGGACAGGCTGCGAGGGTCAGTCAGGACCCGGGGAACAGTGGTGATCACCGGCGTCACTGTTCTCACCGCACTCCTCCTGACCAGCTGCTCAGGTGGCGCACCC
The DNA here is from genome assembly GCF_004526345.1 of Ornithinimicrobium flavum. Lineage (NCBI taxonomy): Bacteria > Bacillati > Actinomycetota > Actinomycetes > Micrococcales > Ornithinimicrobiaceae > Ornithinimicrobium > Ornithinimicrobium flavum. Next base: position 3,236,970 of record NZ_CP038213.1, read on the forward strand.
TCCGGGCAGGGCCCAGTCACCGCCTCGCCACGGACCGGGGACACGGTGACCGTGCCCGACGTCGGATCGTCCCTCACGGACGAGCAGGTGCGCGCGGTGCTCCGGCAGATGGACGCCGCACTCGGCCAGGGCGACGTGGAGGCGTACCTCCAGCACGTCGATCCGTCGCTCGAGCCCGCCCAGCGCGCGTGGTTCGCGGCGGTGCATGCCGTGCCCATGGACGTGCGCCAGATCCGGTTGGACAGCGTCGTCTCCCGCAACAGTTCCGAGGGGACCGTCGCCCACGTCGGTCTCCGCCACCAGATCACGGGAGGCGACCCGGAGCCGCTGCTGGAGCAGTACCGCTGGGTCTTCGCCCAGGACGGCGACGGGCCGGTCCGACTGGTCGCCAGCACCGGACGCAACGGCGCCCTGTTCGGTCACCCGCAGGTCTGGGACCGCGGTGAGCCGGTGGCGGTCCTCGAGGGTGATCACGTCCTGGTGCTGGCCCCCGAGGGCTCCCGTGCCGAGGCCGAGCTCCTCCTCGACACCCTCGACCTCGCCGCCGGGCGCTCGCTGGAGACCCTGACCTTCCTCGCCCGGGGGCGCGAGGTGCTCGTCGTCCACCTCGTCGGGGCCGAGCTGCTGGAGGAGGCCACCGGTGTCGCGGAGAGCCCCACCGGCGAGCAGCTCCTCAAGGTCTCGCCCGACGAGATCCCCTGGGACGCACCCCGTCTGACCGGTACGGACACGCCCGTCGCGAGCCGGCTGCTGCTCGACGTCGACCTGGCCGTGGACGACCTGTCGGAGCTCGGGGCCAGCCCGGGCGGCCACACCTCGTTGCGCTACGTCGCCGCTGCGAGCGCCCTGTGGGGCGATGACGTCAACCTGTGGCCGCAGGGGTGGGTCGTCGAGGGGGTGTCGAACTGGTGGTCAGCCGCCGAGGACCCCCACTTCCTCGACAGCCTCCGGATCCAGGTCGGCGAGCACCACCGCGGCTCGGGGCCACCGGCCACTCTTCCGGTCGTACCGGACCTCAGCGACCCCGACTCCGTCGACGCCTTCACGCTGGAGTCCGTCAGCCTGGCCCTCCACGTGGCCGAGGTCCACGGACAGTCGGCACTCATCGACCTCGCCGGCAGGCTGGTCCTGCTGGACAGCCGGTATGACGAGAAGGGCATCGAGAGCGCCTATGTCGACGTGCTCGAGCTGGGACAGGACGAGCTCCTGCAGCAGTGGGCGGCGTGGAGCGGCCAGCTCGCCGAGAGCGTCGACGGGTCCCTGCCGCCGCCCACCGTCTGAGCCGAGCAGGTCACGGCTACCTAGAGGTCTGGTCCAGCTGCGCCATGACGATCCGGCCGATCCGCTCCGGCGGGTTGGCCACGTCGACCAGGACACCGCGCTCGTCGTCCTCCAGCGGCTCGAGGGTGTCCAGCTGCGACTCGAGCAGCTCCGGCGGCATGAAGTGGTCCTGGCGGGACTGCATACGCTCCAGCAGCAGCGACTTGTCGCCGACGAGGTGCACGAAGTAGACGCCGGGTGCGCCCTCGCGCAGCAGGTCCCGGTAGGGACGTCGCAGCGCCGAGCAGGTGAGGACCGAGCAGCTCCCGGCCCGGTCCTGCTCGCCGAGCCAGCCCGCGAGGTCGCGCAGCCAGGGCCAGCGGTCCTCGTCGGTCAGCGGGAAGCCCGCAGCCATCTTGGCGACGTTGGCCTCCGGGTGGTGCTCGTCCCCCTCGGCGAAGGGCCACCCCAGGGCGTAGGCGACCGCGCGGCCGATGGTGCTCTTGCCGGTGCCGCACACCCCCATGACGACCACGTGGGAGGGCACGTCCGGATACGGATCGGGGATCGGCGCCACGTCGGGTACCTCCTGGGTCGGCTGGTCCCACCTTAGTGACCGGCGCCTGACGTAGCATCGACCGCCATGAGCGCCCCCCTCTTCCAGCCGGTCCTGCTGGGCACCGACCAGGGCACGTACGCCCTGGCCCGCGCCTTCCACCAGCAGTACGGCGTCCGGTCCGTCATCGTCTCCCGCGGCCGGTCCGGGGCGATCGCGAACTCCCGCATCCTCGACCTCGTGCACACCGGGGACGACAGCGACCGCGCGGACCTGGTCGCGGCCCTGCTGCGGGAGGGCCGGGAGCGCACGCGCAGCGCCCCCGACGTCCCGCTGGTCCTCATGTACAACTCCGACTCGCACGTCGAGCTGGTCTCGGAGCACGCGGAGGAGCTCTCTGAGTTCTACCGCTTCCCCCACCTGGACCGGGACAAGCTGGCCCAGGTCGCGGACAAGAGCCACTTCGCGCAGATCTGCGAACGGCTGGGCCTGGCGACGCCGCGCACCTCCGTCGTGCGCTTCGCCGGCGCCGACGACCCCGCCTGGGTCCCGGACCCGGTCGACGTCACCTTCCCCGTCGTCGCCAAGCCCGCCAACAGCGCCGACCTGGAGAACATGCGCTTCCCGGGGGTGCGGAAGGTGTGGTTCCTCGACACCCCCCAGGAGTGGGAGGACACCGTGCGGGTGCTGCGCGAGGGCGGCTTCCGGCACGACTTCCTCGTGCAGGAGCTCATCCCCGGCGACGACACCCACCAGTACTCCGCGGTGGCCTACGTGGACCGGTCGGGCCGGGTGACCGCGCTGGCGACGGCCCAGGTGCTGCTCGGCGAGCACGACCCGATGACCATCGGCAACCCGGTCGCCATGATCACGACGCCGCTGCCGGAGATGATGGACGCGACCGAGCGGATCCTCACCGAGGTCGGCTACTGGGGGTTCGCCAACGTCGACGCCAAGCGCGACCCGCGCACCGGGGTGCTCTACTTCATGGAGATGAACGCCCGGATGGGCCGTAACTCCTTCTACGCCACCGCAGCCGGGGCGGACATCGTCGGCGCGCTCGTGGACGACGTCGTGCGCCAGGTGCAGCGTGAGCCCCGCCGGGGCACCCACGAGCTCCTCTACTCCATCGTCTCGCCGCTGATGCTGCCCTACTACGTGCGGGACCGGGCGCTGCGCCGCACGGTCGTGGCGGCGGCCCGGCGGGGCATCGTCCACCCGCTGCTCTACGAACGGCTCAACCTGCGCCGCCAGGGGTACGTCGCCGCCCAGCGCCTCAACCACGTGCGCAAGTTCGCCCGGCACTACCCCCGGCTGAGCGACACCGGCTTCTAACCGGCCGGGCCCGGAGCCAGGTCGACCCAGGTGGAGCCGACCTCGCTCACCTGCGCCGACCCCGAGGTCAGCCGGGCCAGCTCGCCGAGCAGCCGGTCGGCCCGTGCCACGGGCACGCCGAGCCGCAGGGTGACCTGCTGCCCCCAGGCGACGTCGAGCACCTCCACCCCCTGGGCCCTCAGGTCGTGCTCGAGGCGGCCCGAGCGGTCCGCCCCGACCGTGACGTCCACCAGCCGGAGGAGCTGGCGCGGCAGGACCGTCGCCGCGGCCACGGCCTCCCGGACCGCGCCCGAGTAGGCGCGGACCAGGCCACCGGTACCCAGCAGCGTGCCGCCGAACCACCGGGTCACCACGGCGACCACGTCGGTGAGGCCGGCGCCGGTCAGCACCTCCAGCATCGGGGTGCCCGCGGTGCCCGCCGGCTCCCCGTCGTCGTTGCTGCGCACGGTGGCGCCGTCCGGCCCCAGGACGAACGCCGAGCAGTGGTGACGCGCGTCCCAGTGCACCGTCCGAGCCTCCTCGACGACGACCCGGGCCTGCGCCTCGTCCTCGACCCGCCGCAGCCAGCACTCGAAGACCGAGCGCTTCTCCTCGAGCCGGGCCACGACGGGGGCGGCGACGGTGCGGCAGGTCGTCGGCTCCACCCCGGCAGGGTATGCCGTCCCCGGTCCGGCCGGGGGACCCCCGCGACCGCCCTCGTACACTCGCAGGGGTGAGACGGATGCTTCGGTCGCTGCTCCTGCCCCTTCTCGTGACGTTCCTGGTGCTGGCACCCCGCGGGGCGCTCGCCCACGACGAGCTGCTGGGCAGCGACCCCGCCGACGGGGCGAGCGGCGTGGCACCGGCCCAGGTCACGCTCACCTTCTCCGGGCAGATCGCCCAGGTCGGGGCCACCGTCGTGGTCACCGACGGAAGCGGGGCCTCGGTGGTCGCGGGCGAGCCCGTCGCCGAGGGCACCGAGGTCGTCCAGCCCCTGGCCGCCGACCTGGCCCCGGGTGCCTACGAGGTCGTGTGGCGGGTGACGAGCCAGGACGGGCACCCGATCTCCGGCACCTTCGGCTTCGAGGTCGAGGGGGTCCCGGCGGCCGAGGAGGCCCCCGACGCCGAGGAGCAGGAGGCTGCGGCGAGCGACGACGGGAGCGAGGTGGTCGCGGCGGCACCAGCCACGCAGGAGCCCGTCGACGAGCCTGCCGACACCCCGGCCCCGGACATGACCGAGGACGAGGCGGGGGGTCTGCCCCTCTGGGTGTGGATCTTCGTGGCCGTCGCCGTCGCCGGCCTCCTGGCCCTGCTGGCGCAGACGTGGCGGCGGAACCGGGCCTGACCAGCGCGGACGGCACCACATACCCCGTTCCCGCCCGGAGCGTGGGTGGACCGGCCCCGGTGACCGATGGCGGATGTGAGCCCTGTCTCATGTAGCCTAGGCATCACGGAAGACACCAATCCCGGGCCGGCTCCGCGACCTGAGCTCTCAGACCAGCGATGCCGCCCCGGCAGACTCGACACAAGGGGGTCACGCCATGGGGCGCGGCCGAGCCAAGGCTAAGCAGATCAAGGTGGCACGGAAGCTGAAGTACTCAGCGCCGAGCACCGACCTCAGCGCACTCGAGCGGGAGCTCCGAGCCTCGCGCGGAGACGTCGACGACCACTCCGACCCGGTTCCCGACTAGGAGCCGGAGGACGACGTCGTCGACGACGACGATCCTTACGCGGCGTACGTGGTCGAGGACGACGACCAGGACGACTACGGCTCCTGGGCCACGGGCAGCTCCCGGTGACCGCAGCTGGTGGCCGTCCCGCTGACGACCACCGGCTCGACGGGGAGGATCAGCCATGACCGGTCGGGCCCGCCACGAGGCGAGGTGGACCCACGCCGACGCCACGGTCCGCGGCTCCCACCGCAACCGGGGCTGGGTGATGCTGCTCGTCGGCTTCGCCGCCGTCGTGACGTTGTCCACGGTGGCGTACCTGGAGTTCATGCGCTTCGAGACCGTCAGCTACGAGCTGCGGCAGTGCGAGCGCCCGCTCTCGGAGTCCTCGTCCTGGGCGGACGTGGAGGCCGCCGGCTGCGTGCCGGTGACGCTCACCGACGCGGCTGACCTGGTGGTCCTCGAGGCCGCGACGCGCAGCACCCCCGACCGCGTGGACGGCTCGACCTGGGTCTTCGACGAGGTGCCCGTCAACTCCCCCGCGCACGCCGTCGAGTTGGTCACGCCGTTCGCCGGGCGGACCGCGGTCATCGCCGAGCCCACCAACCGGGTGCTCCGCGACGAGATGTCCTCCGACGCCTCCGGGACACGCTGGAGCGGCTTCATCGGCTCCCGCGGCCCCACGGAGTACTGGCTGCTGGTGACCCCCGCTCAGGCGGGGTAGTCACCCACCATCATCACCGCTCCCCCGTCGACGCCCTTGGCGCCCTGCACGACCGGGTCCCGGTGCGCCTGCGCCGTGGCGGGGTCGGCGATCGCCCCCACGACCCAGGACTCCATGCCCTGGGCCTGCAGGATCTCCTGGGCGCGAGCCGCGCCCTCGGGCGCCACCACCGCCACGAAGCCGACGCCCATGTTCAGCGTCTGCTCGAGGTCCGGCAGCGGCACCCGGCCCAGCTCCTGCACCAGGCCGAAGACCGGCGGCGGGCTCCAGCACCGCTCGACGGTCGCGAGCTCCCCGGCGGGCAGCACACGGGCCAGGTTGGCCGCCAGCCCGCCGCCGGTGACGTGGGAGAGGGCGTGCACACCGACGTCGGCCCGGACCACCTCCAGCAGCGCCCGGGTGTAGATGCGCGTGGGCTCCAGCGCCTCCTCGCCGATCGTGCGCCCCAGCTCGTCGACGTGCCGGTCCCACCCCCAGCCGGCCGCCGCGACGACCCGGCGCACCAGGGAGTAGCCGTTGGAGTGCAGCCCGGAGGAGGGCAGGGCCAGCACGACGTCGCCGCGCCGCACCCGGTGCGGCCCCAGGACGAGGTCGTGCTCGACCACCCCGGTCGCGGCACCGGCGACGTCGTACTCGTCCGGCTCCAGCAGACCCGGGTGCTCGGCGGTCTCCCCGCCGACCAGGGCGACGCCGGCCAGCTCGCACCCGTGCGCGATCCCGGCGACGATGGCGGCGATCCGCTCGGGCACCACCCTGCCGCAGGCGATGTAGTCGGTCATGAAGAGCGGCTCGGCGCCCGTGACGACGATGTCGTCGACGACCATGCCGACGAGGTCCTGGCCGATCGTGTCGTGCTTGTCCATCGCCTGGGCGATCGCGACCTTCGTGCCGACCCCGTCGGTGGAGGTCGCCAGCACCGGTCGGCGCAGGTCCTTGAGCGCGGAGGCGTCGAACATCCCGGCGAAGCCGCCCAGCCCCCCGAGCACCTCCGGCCTGGTGGCCCGCCGCACGGACTGCTTCATCAGCTCCACCGCCCGGTCACCGGCGTGGACGTCCACCCCCGCGCTGGCGTAGGTGATCGGCTGACGGTCAGACGAGCTCATGACGTCCCCTCGGTCGGTGCGGGCGGGCAGGTCCAGGGTATGCCGTGGCGCTCGCGGCCCTCCTGCCGGCGTGGGCCGGCAGGGGCAGGGAGGGACCCGCCTCGACCCCTGGTGACGTCGGGCGCCGCAGGAGTACCGTCGAGGTATGAGCAGGAGGGCGTGCAGGAGGACGGGGGCAGCGACGGCCGTGGCCGTGCTGCTGCTCGCCGGGTGCCAGGCCGGGGGCGAGCCGGCCGGCTCACCCACCCCCACCAGCGCGACGCCGACGCCGAGCGAGGCCGCCCCGACGACGCAGGACGAGACCTCGAGCGAGGACGCGACCGGGACCCCGAGCGAGGACCCGACGGAGACCGCGGGCGAGGACCCGACGGAGACCGCGCCCTCGGCGGGACCGACCGGGGACGCGACGGAGACCGGGCTGCCACCGTCGGCGCTGCCGCCGTGGACCGACGACCTCACCGAGGAGGCGCCGCAGGCGGCCGGGTCGGCCCAGGAGATCACCGGGGTGCGGACGGGGCGGCACGAGGACTTCGACCGCGTCGTGCTGGATCTCACCGGGGACGAGCCGACGCTGGGCTGGTTCGCGCGGTTGGTCGACGAGGCCGTGGAGGACCCCTCGGGCCTGCCCCTCGACGTGGAGGGCGAGCGCTTCCTGCAGCTGGGGATCGCCGGGATCGACTGGACCGTGGACTCCCCCGACCGCTACGACGACGGGCCGGTGCAGGGCCAGGGCACCGAGGTCGTCACCGAGGTGGTCTTCGGCGCCCTCTTCGAGGGACAGCAGCAGATCCTCGTCGGGCTGCGCGAGGACACCGACTACCGCATCTTCACCCTGGCCGACCCCGCCCGGATCGTGATCGACGTCCGGCACCCCTGAGGTCGCGGCCCGGCAGGGCTCAGGCCCGTCGGGCCGTCCCCGCCTCCGGGGACAGGGCGCCCGTGCCCACCCGGTCCACGTCGAGGGTGCCGACCTCGGTGGGCGGCACGTCCCCGTGCGCGACGGGGAACTGCAGCTCGAGCACGTCCTTGCCGAGCTGGTCCGCCGCCGGGAGCTCGATCGGGTAGTCGCCCGAGAAGCACGCGGTGCACAGCGTCGACCGGTCCTGCTCGGTGGCCGCCACCATGCCCTCCTCGGAGATGTAGCCCAGGGAGTCCGCCCCGACGGAGGCCCGGATGTCCTCCACCGCCAGGCCGGTGGCGATGAGCTCCGCGCGGGTGGCGAAGTCGATGCCGTAGAAGCAGGGCCAGCGCACGGGCGGGGACGAGATGCGCACGTGCACCTCGGCCGCACCGGCCTCGCGCAGCATGCGCACCAGGGCCCGCTGGGTGTTGCCGCGCACGATCGAGTCGTCGACCACCACGAGCCGCTTGCCCCGGATGACGTCCCGCAGCGGGTTGAGCTTGAGCCGGATGCCGAGCTGGCGGATCGTCTGGCTGGGGGCGATGAAGGTGCGGCCGACGTAGGCGTTCTTCACCAGGCCGTGCCCGAAGGGGATGCCGGAGGCCTCGGCGTAACCGATCGCCGCGGGGGTGCCGGACTCCGGCGTCGGCATCACCAGGTCGGCCTCGACCGGGTGCTCGCGCGCGAGCCGTCGGCCCATCTCGACCCGGGCGTCGTAGACCTCGCGGCCGGCGATCGTCGTGTCGGGCCGGGCGAGGTAGACCCACTCGAAGACGCACCGCTTGGGGGCCGGGTCGGCGAAGCGCCGGCTGCGCAGGCCGTCCTCGTCGACGGCGATGATCTCCCCCGGCTCGACCTCCCGCACCACGGAGGCCCCGACGATGTCCAGGGCCGCGGTCTCGGAGGCGACCACCCACCCGCGCTCGAGCCGGCCCAGGACCAGCGGCCGCACCCCCTGCGGGTCGCGGGCGGCATACAGGGTCGTCTCGTCGCAGAAGATGAGGCTGAAGGCGCCCCGCAGCCGCGGCAGGACGTCCATCGCCGCCTCCTCCAGCGGCAGGTCGTGGTCGGCGGTGAGCAGGCCGGTGACGATGGCGGTGTCCGTGGTGTTGCCGCGCGCCACCTCCCCGGAACGTTTGTCCAGCCGCCCGGCGTGCAGCGAGGTCAGGCGGTCGCGCAGCTCGGCGGTGTTGATGAGGTTGCCGTTGTGCGCCAGGGCGACCGTGTGGTCGTCGGTCCCGCCGAGGGTGGGCTGGGCGTTCTCCCAGCTGTTGCGACCGGTCGTCGAGTAGCGGCAGTGCCCCACGGCGACGTGACCGGGCAGCGAGGCCAGCGCCGCCTCGTCGAAGACCTGGCTGACCAGGCCCACGTCCTTGTAGACCACGAGCCGCTGGCCGTCGCTGGTGGCGATGCCGGCCGCCTCCTGCCCCCGGTGCTGCAGCGCGTAGAGCCCGAAGTACGCGAGCTTCGCGACCTCCTCCCCCGGGGCCCATACCCCGAAGACGCCGCAGGCGTCCTGGGGCAGGCGCTCCCCCGGCAGGAGGTCGTGCGAGAGCCGTCCGTCAGCGCGAGCCACGCTCCCCATCCTTCCACAGGGCGACCGCCCCACCACCCGGCCCGGGGGAATGTGACGCGTCACTCTCACGTTGTCCCCGCCATGCGCATCGACATCTGGTCCGACATCGCCTGCCCGTGGTGCTACATCGGCAAGCGCCGCCTCGAGACGGCGCTCGCGGGCTTCGAGCACCGGGACGAGGTGGAGGTCGTGTGGCGCAGCTACGAGCTCGCGCCGGGGGCGCCCGTCCCCCCGACCCGCACGAGCGCGGCCCACCTGGCGGAGAAGTACGGCGGCACCCCCGACCAGATCGCCGCCATGACCCGCCGGGTGGCCGAGACGGCGCAGGGCGAGGGTCTCCGCTACCGGCTGGACGACACGATGCACGTCGCGACCCGGGACGCCCACCGGCTGCTGCACCTGGCCCTGGAGACCGGTGGGCCCCGGCTGCAGGGGGACCTCAAGGAGCGGCTGCTGGAGGACTACTTCGTCCGCGCGCTCGACGTGAGCGACCACGTCGTCCTGCGGGCGGCAGCCTCCGAGGTCGGGCTGTCGCCGGAGGAGGTGGACCGCGTGCTGGGCTCGGACGCCTACGACGAGGAGGTCACCGCCGACATCCGGCAGGCCTCGGCCCTCGGCGCCGGGGGCGTGCCCTTCTTCGTCCTCGACGGGCGCTACGGCATCTCGGGGGCGCAGCCCGGCGAGGTCTTCGCCGACGCGCTGCGCCGGGCCTGGGCCGACGCGCACCCTCCCCTGACCACGCTCGGCGGCGGCGCGGCCGGCACGGCCTCCGGGACAGCCGGGTCCGACGACGGCGCCGCGGTGTGCGGCCCCGACGGGTGCGAGGTCCCGGCCCGCTGACGCGGCGGGGCCCCGGCTAGCGCAGGGTGGGGTGCTCGTGGCGCCAGTCGACCACGAGGTAGACGACGGCACCCAGCAGGACCCCGAGCGCGGCGAAGAGCACCCCGAGCAGCACCACCTGCTGCAGGATGCTGCTCATGGGCGTCTCCGCCCCGAAGATCGCCAGTCCCGCCCCGACGAGGAAACCGAGCACCGCCCCCGAGACCAGGTAGGGCGGCAGGTGGGGCGCGGGGCGTCCCGGGCCCGGGGCCTGCGGACGCGACGGCCCGGACCCCGGCCGGCCCCCGGGCCGGGGGCTCACCGCTGGTCCGGTGTGCTCAGGCGGTCGGCGACGAGGTAGGCGATCGAGCCCAGGAACCCGCCCAGGACGGCCCCGATCGTGGCGAGCAGGATGACCTCCTGGAGGGCCGAGCTGCCCGGGGCGTCCGGGCCGAGGTAGCCGACCAGACCGCCCACGACCAGGCCGAGGACGACACCGGCCACGAGGAAGCTCTGCAGCCGCGGCCGGCGGCGGTAGGGCAGGTGCTGGGGCCCGGCGGCCGGGATGGTCTCCATGTCGTCCTTGCGTGCCACCTCGTCAGTATGACGCCGCCCCCTCCGGCGGGCGAGCCCACGGCGCAGGTGTGTGCCCGAGGTCACCTGCCGCGACCCTTGCCGCCCGTGAGCCCGCCGGAGCACAGTGGAGGCAGGCCCTGGAGGCCGTCCAGGGCCAGGGACCCTGCCGTCGGAGGGGGGAAGGAGGCCGGGATGATCCTCGTCTGCGGCGCCACCGGTGACCTCGGAGGGCGCGTCGTGCAGCAGGTGACCTCCGGGAGCCGGCCAGCCTGGACCGCGCGCTGGCGGGCGTCGACACGGTCGTGACGACCGCCAACGCGATCGGCCGGTTGCTCGCCGGCCCGACCGACCTGTCCATCGACGCCGTCGACCGCGACGGCAACGCCAACCTGGTGCACGCCGCGGAGCGGGCGGGGGTGCGCCGCTTCGTCTTCGTGTCGGCCGCCGGCGGGGAGGGTATGGCGCGCAGCGCGCCGTTCGCGGCCGCGAAGCACGCCACCGAGGAGCTCCTGCGGTCCTCGTCCCTCCCTGCGGTGATCGTCCGTGCGGAGATGTTCCAGGAGGTCTTGGCCGGCCGGCTGGGTGGCTTCGACGCCGAGGCCGGACGCGCCCAGATCTTCGGCCGCGGCCGCACCCCGCACCGCTACGTCGCCGTCGACGACGTCGCCGCCCTGACCGCCCACCTGGCGGTGGCGCCCGATCCGCCGGCCGTCGTGGAGGTCGGCGGTCCGGAGGCCGGGATGGCGCTGCACGGCGACACCGAGGAGTTTGCCACCACCGACGCACCGCTGCGGGAGGCCGGGATCGAGCCGCGGCCGGTGAGCGCCTACGTGCGCTCGGAGGTGTCCCGGCTCGTGCCCGCCCGCGGGGCCGGCGGCTAGAGCAACGGCAGGTGCGCGGACAGGTCCGCCCGGATGCCGGAGCGGCGGACCGCCCCCGAGCCCTCGGCCTCGTGCCAGGTGAGCCCACCCGTCGCGAGCGCCAGCCAGGTCCCGGCGTCGGTCTCCACCACGTTCGTCGGCGTACCCCGCGTGTGGCGGGGACCCTCGATGCACTGCACCGCACCGAAGGGCGGAACGCGCACCTCGACCGACCGGCCGGGTGCGCGGGCCGCCAGCTCCTCCAGCGTGTAGCGCACCGCGGTGGCGGTGGTCTGGCGCGGGAGGTCCGCGCCGTCGGCAGCCACCCACGCGGCGAGGGCCTGCGCACCCGCGGCGGGGTCGACGCGGCGACGTGGCGGCATACCGACCGGTCCCTGCCTCAGTCCAGCGGGTCGCGCTCGATAGGGCACGACATGCAGCGCGGCCCGCCGCGTCCGCGGCCCAGCTCCCCGCCGCTGATCTCCAGCACCTCGACGCCCTGACCGCGGAGGTAGTCGTTGGTCACGGTGTTGCGCTCGTAGCCCACGACCACCCCCGGCTCCAGCGCCAGGACGTTGCAGCCGTCGTCCCACTGCTCCCGGGCGGCGGCCCGCGGGTCCTGCTCGGCGGCGAGGACCCGCAGCGAGCTCAGCCCGAGTGCGTGCGCCAGGACCTTGTCCATGTCCTCCGGCTCGTGCCGCTCCACCAGGATGTCGAGCTCCCCGTCCACCACCTCGCCGGCCGTCATGGTCCACGACGGCAGCTGCGGGAGGCCGGAGTAGCGGGTGAAGGTCTCCTGGTCGATCATCGTCATCACGGTGTCCAGGTGCATGACGGCGCGGGCCTTGGGCATGTCCAGGGCCATCACCGTGCTGATCCCGCCCGAGGCCAGCAGCCGCTGCGCCAGCCGCTCGACGCCCATCGCCGAGGTGCGCTCGGACAGGCCGACGAGGACGACGCCGTTGCCGAGCACGAGGATGTCGCCGCCCTCGGCGGTGGCCGGGCCGTCGTCGATGCCGTGGGCCCACCAGTTCATGCCCGACTCCGCGAACATGGGGTGGAAGCGGTAGATGGCGTCGTAGTGGACGGTCTCGCGGCGCCGCGCCTTCTTGTGCATGGAGTTGACGGCGACGCCGTCGTTGACCCAGGCGGAGGTGTCCCGGGTGAAGAGGTGGTTGGGCAGCGGCGCGAGGACCGAGTCGTGCTCGTCCAGCTGCTCGATGAGCAGGGAGTGGGTGACGGGGACCCGCTCCAGGACCTCCTTCTTGGTGATCCCCCCGATGAGGTGGCGGGTCAGCGTGCCGTCGTCCATCTCCTCGAACATCGCCCGCAGCTCGGCCGCGGCCAGCGGGCCGACGTGCCGCACGTCCAGGCTGTGGTCGAGGACGTGCTCGCGCGCCTGCGGTGCGGCGAGCGTCTCGCGCAGCAGCTGGTCGAAGTGGTGCACCACCACCCCGCGCTCCTCCATGACCCGGACGAAGTGGTCGTGCTCCCGCTGCGCCTGCTCGACCCAGAGGATCTCGTCGAAGAGGTAGCGCTCCTTGTTGTCGGGCGTGAGCCGGTGCATCTCGAGCCCTGGGCGGTGGACGATCACCTGGCGCAGGCGGCCGACCTCGGAGCTGACCTGGTACGGCATACGCGGGTCCTTTCGCACGATCTCGCAGCGGCCCGGAGGGCGACGCCGGGGCGGGCCCATCGTCGCACGACCGGCGCTGTCAGGATGGGGGGATGCGAGCAACGATGATCCACGGCACCCGCGACGTCCGGCTCGAGGCGGTCGCCGACCCCAGGGTGCTGCGACCGACGGACGCCCTCGTCCGCGTCTCCGCCAGCTGCGTCTGCGGCTCGGACCTGTGGCCCTACCGGGGGATCAACCCCGTGGAGTCGCCCCGCCCCATCGGCCACGAGTTCGTCGGGATCGTCGAGGAGGTCGGCGCCGACGTGCGGACGGTGCGGCCGGGCCAGTTCGTCATCGCCCCGTTCGTCTACTCCTGCGGGGAGTGCGCCCACTGCCGGTACGGCGTGCACACCTCCTGCGTCCGGGGCGGCCGCGGCTGGGGCGGGCCGGACGGCGACGGCGAGCCGACCCCCGCCTGCCAGGGCGAGATGGTCCGGGTGCCCTACGCCGACGGCACGCTGGTCCCGACCCCGGAGGTCCCCGGGGAGGGCCAGCTCGCCTCGATGCTGGCCCTTTCCGACGTCATGGGCACCGGCTGGCACTGCGCGGTCTCGGCCGGGGTGCAGGAGGGCGAGACGGTCGTCGTCGTCGGTGACGGCGCCGTCGGCCTGTCGGCCGTGCTGTCGGCGGCCCGGCTCGGCGCCGGGCGCGTCATCGCGATGTCCCGGCACGAGACGCGGCAGGCGGTGGCGCGCGAGTTCGGCGCCACCGACGTCGTGGCCGAGCGTGGCGAGGAGGGCGCCGAGCGCGTCCTGGAGCTGACCGACGGGGTGGGGGCCGACCGGGTGCTGGAGTGCGTCGGCACCGGCGACTCGATGACGCAGGCCTTCGCCTGCGCCCGGCCCGGGGGGTCCGTCGGCTTCGTCGGCGTCCCGCACGGGGTGGAGGTCCCGGTGTCCGACATGTTCCGGCGCAACGTCCGGCTCGCCGGCGGCGTCGCCCCGGTGCGGCGCTACCTGCCCCGGCTGCGCGACGAGGTCCTGGCCGGCGAGATCGACCCCGGCCGCGTCTTCGACCTCACCCTGCCGCTGGCCGAGGTCGCCGAGGCCTACGCCGCGATGGACGAACGGCGCGCCATCAAGGTCATGCTCCGGCCCTGAGTGCCGGGGCGGGGACGCGGGGACCCGGGGCGTGAAGAACCCCTCGCGCACCTGGAAGAGCTCACCTGCCCTTGCTGCATTCCTGCCCTGGGGGAGTTCAGTGAGGTACCACCGCACGAGGGGTCCGGGGGCCAGTCTAGGCCCTCAGCCGAGCCCGATCCAAGCCGCGGCCACCCCCAGGCCCGCCACGACGAAGGCGAAGGCCCACACGCGGTCCAGGTTGACCCAGTGGGTGCGCAGGATGCGGACCCCCACGGTCTGGTAGACGAGCAGGGCCACGGTCCCCGCGGCCAGGGCCATGCCCAGGGCGTGCACGAGCGCGACCACCGCCGCGGAGGTGAGGTCGCCCGACAGCGCCCCGGCGACGGAGTGCTCGTGCGAGCTGGTCGTGTGCAGCAGCACGGGCGCGAGCATCAGACCGGCGCCGGTGACCGTCGACATGAGGAAGGACCACCAGGCGAGCTGCCACGGGCGTAACCGCATACCGACCCAGCGGAAGTGGCGGGGCCGCAGCAGCAGCACCAGCCCGAAGGCGAGCAGGGCCGCGGAGACGACGCCCATGGCCACGCTCCGGGTGACCTGCCCGGCGAAGAGCGTGATGACGAGCGCGGAGGGCAGGACGGAGGCCTCGTGCCCGACGACGATCCAGGCCAGGGAGCGCAGGATCGCCCGCCGGCTCTTCTCCTGCAGCCCGAAGGACAGTGCGAAGAGCCAGCCCATGGCGGGGTTGACGCCGTGGAAGAGGCCGAGACCGACGGAGGCGAGGAGGGCGGCCAGGTCGAGGCCGCCGCCCGACCCGTGGCCGGCGTGGGTGAGCAGCACGTCGTGGGTGCGCCCGTCAGCTGAAGCAGTAGGAGTCGCTCGAGGCGTCGCCGCCCTCCAGGTGCGTCTGGTGCACCCGGTTGCCGCGGAAGTCCGCCCCGTGGGGGAAGAAGCGCTCGTCCAGCCGCATCCCGCCGTTCTCGGTGTCGACGTGCGCGAGCGCCATCCACGCGCCCACACCCTCGGGGTAGAAGTCGTCGTCCCAGGCGCCGTAGAGCGAGTTGGTCCAGTAGACCCGCTTGCCGTCCCGGGACAGCTCCACCATCTGCGGGGCCCCCAGGAGGGGCAGGTCCGGGGCCGCCGGGTGGGAGGCGCGGGCCATGATGCCGCCGAGCTGCACCTCGCCGACCTTGACCGGGTGCATCGGGTCGGACACGTCGAGCTGGAGAGCCCGGCCGGTGCCGAAGCAGGAGACGTAGAGGAAGCGGTCGTCCACCGACAGGTCGATGTCCGTCACCAGCGGCGGCACCGCCTTGAAGGGGCGCAGGATCTCCGGGAGCCGGTCGACGTCCTCCTCGGCCACCGGCTCGGCGGGGATGTCGAAGACCTTGGAGATGGTGAAGTCCCCGTCGCCCTCCCGCCTCCAGCACCAGATGGAGGCCGACAGGTCCTCCAGGGACAGCACGACGCCGATGAAGCCGTACTGCTGGTCCGGGTCGTGGGCAGGGCGCAGCTCGAGGGCCATCTGGTACTGAGGACCCAGGTCCAGGGCCTGCAGGTGCTTGCGGGTCGCCAGGTCGAAGATGTGCACGGTGTGGCCGTACCTGCCGGCGAGCAGGTCCTCGACGTGCACGCCGTTCTCGATCTGGCGGGGGGTGCCCCACTCGCTGGCGATGAGCCGGTCGTGGTTGATGTGCCACCAGAAGTCGTAGGCGAGGTACTGCGGCCCGCGGTCCTTCTCCCACGTCCCCTTCACCTCGAAGGTGTCGTGGTCGAGCAGCGCGATCCCACCCGGCCCCTCGTCCCCCTCGGCCGCCCCGAGGTTGGTGATGTAGATGCCCTCGGGGCCGCAGTGGGCGGTGTGCGGACGGGAGTAGCCGGACTTCGCCTTGTACTCCTCCGGCTCGATGATCTTGGCGATCCGCGGGTTGCGCGGGTCGTCCTTGACGTCGACGAAGTGGATGCGGCTGGAGCGCAGCCCCATCATGAGCAGGTAGCGGCGCTCCACGTGGGGGTGCGGGTTGTTGGGGCACAGCGCCGAGGAGCAGGCGTTCCACCCGTGGTGGTGCAGCTCGTCGCCGTAGTTGGGCATCTCGCACCAGCCCACCACCTGGCCGTAGTCGTCGGCCTCGGGGTCCACGCTCACCACCGCCAGCGCGTCCTTGTTGGGCTCCCCCTCACCGCGCCAGAAGGTGGCGACGAAGGCGTGCCGCTCCGGAGGCGCCTCGGCCGCCAGCTCGGGCGAGGGGTAGAAGGTGGGGTCGGGCTTCCAGGTGCGGGCCATGCTGGCGTCCCATCAGGTCAAGGTATGGGTGTTCTAACAGCAGGTGATTATGCCACCCTCGACGGGCACCGGGGAACGGTGGGCGCCGGGGCGGTCGCTCGCTGATTTCGGGGCCGGGCGCGGCTCGGGTATCCTTTCCGGCGGAGGATTCGCATAGTGGCCTAGTGCGCACGATTGGAAATCGTGTTGGGATAAAACCCTCGGGGGTTCAAATCCCCCATCCTCCGCCACACGACGAAGGCCCCCGACCAGCGGTCGGGGGCCTTCGGCGTACGAGGGGGTCAGCGACGGCGCCGCGTCCCGAAGAGCGAGCGGGAGATCTCGCGGCCGATCACGGTGCCGGCCGAGCGCAGCATCGACTTGAAGGCCGTCGACTGCACGACCTGCCCGACGACGCCCCCGCGGTCCTCCTGGGTGCGGCGCGAGCGACCACCGTCCCCGCCGGCCGGCGCCTCCGCCTCCGCCCGCTCCTGCTCCTCGACCGCCTTGGCCGCGGCCTCCATCTGGGCCCGCAGCATCTCGTAGGCCGACTCGCGGTCCACCGCCTCGGCATACCTGCCAGCCAGCGGGGAGGCGGAGACCACCTGCTGCAGGACCTCCTCGGACGACGGGCCGATCTGACCCTGCGGGGCCCGCAGGTAGGTGCGCGCGACGGGGGTCGGGGCGCCGTCCTCGGACAGCACGGTGACGATGGCCTCACCGGTGCGCAGGGAGGTGAGCACCTCGGCGAGGTCGTACTCGCTGGTCGGGAAGGTCGCGACCGTGGCGCGCAGCGCCTTGGCGTCGTTGGGGGTGTGGGCGCGCAGGGCGTGCTGCACCCGGTTGCCGAGCTGGGCGAGCACCGAGTCCGGCACGTCTTTCGGGGTCTGGGTGACGAAGAAGACGCCGACACCCTTGGAACGGATGAGCCGCACCGCCTGCTCGACGGACTCGAGGAAGGCGTCCGAGGCGTCGTCGAAGAGCAGGTGGGCCTCGTCGAAGAAGAAGACGAGCTTGGGCTTGTCCGGGTTGCCGACCTCGGGGAGGTCCTGGAAGAGCTCGGCGAGCAGCCACATGAGGAAGGTGGAGAACAGCACCGGCTTGTCCTGCACCCCGGGCAGCTCCAGCAGCGAGATGACGCCCTTGCCGTCGGCGGTGGTGCGGAGCAGGTCCTGGGTCTCGAACTCCGGCTCGCCGAAGAAGGCGTCGCCCCCGGCCGCGGACAGTCCGACCAGCTCGCGCAGGATGACCCCGGCCGTGGACTTCGCCAGGCCGCCGAGGTCCTTCAGGTCGGCCTTGCCCTCCTCGGAGACGAGGTGCTGGATGACCGCCTGGAGGTCCTTGAGGTCCAGCAGGGCCAGGCCGCGCTGGTCGGCCCAGTGGAAGACCAGGCCCAGGCTGGACTCCTGGGTCTTGTTCAGCCGCAGCACCTTCGACAGCAGGGTGGGCCCGAAGGAGGTGATGGTCGCCCGGACCGGGCTGCCGGCCCCGTGGCCTCCGAGGTTGAACACCTCGACCGGGTATGCGGTGCCGGTCCACTCCTGCTGCAGCTGCCCCATCCGCTCCTCGACCTTGGGGTGGCCTCCCGCTGCGGTCGCCAGCCCCGTGAGGTCGCCCTTGATGTCGGCGAGGAAGACGGGGACCCCGGCGTCGGAGAGCTGCTCGGCCAGGACCTGCAGCGTGACGGTCTTGCCGGTGCCGGTCGCCCCCGCGACCAGACCGTGCCGGTTCATCGAGCCCAGCGGCAGACGGACGACGGCGTCAGGCACCACCGCCTCGCCGTCCACGGCCCCGCCGAGCACGATGCTCGGGGAGGTGAAGGCGTAGCCCTCGCGGATGAGGCCGATCTGATCGCTGCCGCTCTGCTCGCTCACGGTCTAGACAATAGACTGCGCCGCATGATCTTCAAGGGTGTGGGCGAGGACCGCCCCTACCCTCCGCACGGCCTGGACGATCCGGCCGACTGGGCGCACCTCGCCCCCCGCATGGTCCGGCTGGACGAGCTGGTCACCACCCGCGCCGTGCTCGACCTGCGCGCGCTGCTGTCCCAGGACTCCACCTTCTACGGCGACATCTTCTGCCACGTCGTGAAGTGGCAGGGCACGCTCTACCTGGAGGACGGCCTGCACCGGGCGCTGCGGGCCGCGCTCCAGGGCCGACCCGCGGTGCACGGGCGTGTCCTGGACCTGGACACCCGCAGCGGTCGCTAGTCTGCACGGTCGGAGAGGAGTCCACCCGTGGGATACGTGCGCACTGCCGGTATGTCGACGGTCGCCCGCAGAGCGCGCCGTCGGGCCGCCCTGGTCATCACCGGGCTGCTCCTCGCGCTCGCGGTGGCGCTCCTGCTGTCCGTCGCGACCGTCCAGGGCTGGTTCGGCCTGGGCCAGGGCGAGGGTGAGGACGCCGCCGCCACCACCGCCTCCGCCGTGCCGCCCCCGGCGCTCACCCCGGCCCAGGTCACGGTGGACGTCCTGAATGGCACGAGCACCTCGGGCCTCGCGGGCCGCACCGCCGAGGCCCTGCGCACCCGCGGGTTCGACGTGGGGTCGGTCGACAACGCCGACGGGGTCGAGGGGGTCGGGATCGTCCGGCACGGCCCCGAGGGCCAGGAGGCCGCCGAGCTGCTGGAGACCACCGTGGGCCAGGACCTGGAGCTGGTGCTGGAGCCCGAGCGCGAGGGCAGCGAGATCATCCTCGTCCTCGGCCCGGGGTGGACCGAGCTGCCCACCGCCGACGACGCCGTCAGCACGGACGGCCGCTGATGACCGAGGTCCACGAGGTCACCGTGGCCCGTCGGGTCGACGCCTCCCCCGCGGCCGTCTGGGAGGTCCTCACCGACCTCGAGGTGGCGGCCGAGCGCCTGACGCAGGTGGTGGAGCTGGAGATCCTCACCCCCGGCCCCTACGAGGTGGGCACCCGGTGGCGCGAGACCCGCCGGATGCTCGGCCGGTCCGAGACCCAGGAGATGACGGTCGTCGAGAACGACCCGGAGCGACGCACCGTCACCGAGGCCGTCGACACCGGCACCCGCTACCGCACCGAGATCGGGCTCGCCCCGCTGGACGGGGGCAGGTCGACCCAGCTGTCCATCCGGTTCCTCGCCTGGGCCACGGGTGACCCCAGCAGGCTGCAACGGCTGGCGCTCACCGTCGTCGGACCGCTCGCGCGGACCCTGACGGAGAAGACGCTGCGCACCGAGCTCGACGACATCGCCGCGGCGGCCCAGGCCATCGACCGACGCTGACGTCGGGCGATCCGCGGGTCAGGTGGTCTCCGCGTCGTCGATCTGCGGGTCGTGGCTGCCGACCTTCATGCCGATCGACAGGTGGCCCCCGAGGTAGGCGCCGAAGCCGCCGACGGTCAGGGCACCGGCGCTGAGCACACGTCCCAGCCCGTGCCGGTCGCTGCGGCGGGCGAGCCACGACGCGAGGTTGAGGCCCAGGGCGATGTTGTTGGCCACGGCGTGCACGCTGGCGACCCGCTGCGCCCGGCGGCCCAGACCGGCATACTCGGCCAGCCCGGTGACCGCCGTCGGCAGGTAGGCCGCGTTGCCCAGGGCGACGAGGCGCTGGCTCGCGGGCCGCATCTGCGGGCCGCCCGTCCAGTCCAGCAGGGCGGCGCTGATCCACGCGCCCAGCGGGATGTCGGTCAGGACCGGGTGGACGGCGTGGCCCATCGTCCCCGAGCGGAGCAGCGAGGCGCGGGTCGGGTCCGCGACCAGCCGGTCGGCGGCGTGCCCCAGCTGGTCGGCGAGCCCGTCCAGACCCTGCGCGGACTCGATCCGGTCGGTGAGGCCCGTCATCGGTGAGCGGTCGGGGGAGCTGCGGTGCATCGACATACCTGCAGGGTAGGACCGCACCGGCCGCCCTGCGCCCCGGAACGGCCCACCCGGCCACGCCGCCGCCCCCGCGCGACGCCACGGGGTCCGGGCCAGCGTGGTGCCCTGCTAGCTCACCATGACCGAGCGCGGTCGGTCGCGGCGCTCAGCCTCGCGGTGACAGGTCCGGCTCGTCCCTGATCCCGAAGTCGTGACGGAGCGCCGAGAGCGCCGCGCGCCACCCGGGGACGCCGTGCACACCGGGACCGGGCGGAGTGGCGGAGGAGCACAGGTAGACGCCCCTCGCGGGGGTCCGCCACGGGTCGAGCGACAGGGTCGGCCGTGCCACCAGCTGTCGGACCCCTACGTCACCGACCGCGATGTCCCCGCCCACGTAGTTGGGGTTGTAGGCCTCCAGGTCCGCGGCCGACAGCGCTGTCGCGTGGAGCACGACGTCGCGGAAGCCGGGGGCGAACTCCTCGATCCGCCGGGTGATCGCCTCGGTCGGGTCGAGGGTCGAGCCGTGAGGGACGTGCGTGTAGGCCCACAGGACGTGCTTGCCCTCCGGCGCCCGGGAGGGGTCGAAGCTCGTGGGCTGGGACACCAGGGCGAACGGCTTGGTCGGGTGCTCGCCGCGCGCGATCGCGGCCTCCGCGGCCGCCATCTGGCTGCGGGGCCCGCCCAGGTGGATCGTGCCCGCCCGGCCCAGCCGGGGATCCTTCCACGGGACGGGCCCGGACAGGGCGAAGTCGACCTTGGCCGCCGCCCCGCCGTAGCGGAAGCGGCGCAGCGCCCGCAGGTAGCGCGCGGGCAGCCGCTCCCCCGCGATCCGGGCCAGCGCCCGCGGGCTGACGTCGAGGATGACCACGTCCGGGTCGCCGAGCTCGTCCAGCGTCGTCACCTCGTGGCCCGTGACGATCTCGGCTCCGTGGGCCCGGGCGTCGTCGGCCATCGCGTCCACGATCGACTGGCTGCCACCCACCGGGATCGGCCAGCCGCCGACGTGGGCGGTCGCGGCCAGCATCATGCCCGCGGCGGCCCATCCCACGCCGGGCATGGGTTGGATCGGGTGCGCCATGGCGCCGGTGAGCAGCGCCGGGGCCTCCTCGGTCTCCCAGCGGTGGCCCCAGAGCGGGGAGCCCTGCTCCAGCACGGGCAGCCCGATCCGCAGCAGGCCCCAGGGCCGCAGCGGGGGTCGGAGCGGGGTGTCCGAGACGAGCCGGCTCATCAGCCCGGGTCGGTCGACGAAGGGGCGCAGCAGCGTCCGGAAGGCTTCGCCGTCCGCCCCGAGCCCGTCCGCGGTACGGCCCAGGTCGCGGAAGGCCTGGACCACCCGGTCGGCGTCGAGCCCGTGGGCGTAGGGGACCTCGGGGTCGACGAAGGCGATCCGGTCCCGCAGGCCGAAGCGGTCGAAGAAGGGGGAGGCGTAGGCCATCGGGTGCACGGCGGAGCAGATGTCGTGACGGAAGCCGGGCAGCGTCACCTCCGCCGTGCGGGCACCGCCCCCGACCGACCCCATACGCTCGATCACCCGCACCGGCACCCCCGCCCGGGCGAGCGTCACCGCCGCGGCCAGCCCGTTGGGGCCCGCACCGACGACGACCGCTCCACCATCACCCACCCGCCCGAGTATGGCAATCCTCGCCCCGGGCGTCCCGGTGAAGCCGGGGTGCGTGTGGCAGGCTCGGCGGCGTGCGCTGGACCTGTTCCCCCGACTCCTGCGACCCCGAGGCGGCCGAGCGGCTCCTGGCGACGGTGCCGGAGTGGTTCGGCCTGCCCGAGGCCAACGCCGACTACATCGCGGCCGCCAGCAGCAAGGAGACGTGGACGGTACGGGACGAGGAGGGCACGGTCGTCGGCCTGACGCTGGTCGACCGGCACTTCCCGCACGTGGCGGAGCTCCACCTCATGGTCGTCGACCGCGCCCACCACGGGCAGGGCGTCGGGACCGCCATGGTGCGGGCCGTGGAGGACGACGCCCGCGCACGGGGGGTCCGGCTGCTCCAGGTGAAGACCCTCGGCGCCTCCCACCGCGACGCCGGGTATGCGCGGACCCGCCACTTCTACGAGCGCGTCGGCTTCCTGCCGCTCGAGGAGACCGACCTGTGGGGCGAGGACAACCCGTGCCTGTTCATGGTGAAACCGCTGTGAGGGCCGCCCGACCCCGGACCGCGACCGACCGCGGGACGACGAAGGGCCGGACCCGCGCGATGCAGGTCCGGCCCCGTCCGACGCCCTGAGGCATCTCTGGCTGGCTGGCGGTGGCGGTGGGATTTGAACCCACGGAGGACTTGCGCCCTCACACGCTTTCGAGGCGTGCTCCTTAGGCCGCTCGGACACGCCACCGCCGGACAGGTTACCCGAGGACGACGGGCCTCCCGAAATCCCGGGGGTCAGCGGCGTCGGTCGAAGAAGTCGAGCAGCAGCGCCGCGCACTCGGCCTCCAGCACCCCGCCCACCACCTCGACCCGGTGCAGGGCCCGGCGGTCGCGCGGCAGGTCCCAGACGGACCCGCAGGCGCCGGCCTTGCCGTCCCAGGCGCCGAAGACGACCCGGTCGACACGGGCGAGCAGGGCGGCGCCGGCGCACATCGCGCACGGCTCGAGGGTCACGACCAGCGTGCACCCGTCCAGGCGCCAGGACCCGCGCCGCTCTCCCGCCTCGCGCAGCGCCACCACCTCCGCGTGCCCGGTGGGGTCGTGCTCGAGCTCGCGCACGTTGCGCCCCCGGCCGAGCACCCGGCCGTCCGCGTCCACCACGACGGCACCGATCGGCACGTCCTCGGCCTCGTCGGTCGCCCGGGCCTCGGCGAGCGCCAGCCGCACCCAGTCGGCATACCCCGGTGTCTGCATGGCGGGTACGTTACGCAGTATGCGCGTCCACGTTGCCGACCACCCGCTCATCGCCCACAAGCTGACCTACCTGCGGGACAAGCGCACGGACACCCCGACCTTCCGCCGGCTCGCGGACGAGCTGGTCACGCTCCTCGCCTACGAGGCCACCCGCGAGGTGCGGGTCGCCCCCTTCGACATCGAGACCCCCGTCGCCGCGACCCAGGGCATCCACCTCGCCACCCCGAAGCCGCTGGTCGTGCCCATCCTGCGGGCCGGCCTGGGGATGCTGGACGGGATGATGCGCATGCTCCCGACCGCCGAGGTGGGCTTCCTGGGGCTGGTCCGCAACGAGGAGACCTTCGAGGCGCACACCTACGCCAACCGGCTGCCGGACGACCTCGACAAGCGCCAGTGCTACGTCCTGGACCCCATGCTGGCCACCGGCGGCACGCTCATCGCGGCGATCCAGTACCTCGTGGAGCGCGGCGCCGACGACATCACCGCCATCACCCTCCTGTCCGCGCCCGAGGGCATCGAGCGGGTGCAGGCCGAGCTGGTCGACATCGGCCGGCCGGTCACCCTGGTCACCGGGGCGATCGACGAGCGGCTGAACGACCAGGGCTACATCGTCCCCGGGCTGGGCGACGCGGGAGACCGGCTCTACGGGGTCGTCTGAGGAGGTCAGGTATGCCGTCCGCCCGGGTGTCGCGCCGCTCGCAGGTCGAGCCGTTCCACGTCATGGAGGTGCTCAAGGCGGCGGCCGCGCGGCAGCGCAGCCACGGCGACGTGATCCTGCTGTGCGCCGGCCAGCCCTCCACCCCCGCGCCGGAGCCGGCCCGCGACGCGGCGGTCGCGGCCACGACCACCCAGGTGCTCGGCTACACGGAGTCCGGCGGGATCCTGCCGCTGCGGCACGCCATCGCCGACCACCACCGCGAGACCGCCGGGATCGAGGTCGACCCCGACGACGTGCAGGTCTTCCCCGGCTCCTCGGGGGCGTTCACCGCGCTCTTCCTCGCGGCCTTCGACGTGGGTGACACCGTCGCGATGACCCGGCCGGGCTACCCCGCCTACCGCAACACCCTGCGCGCCCTGGGTTGTCACGTGCTGGAGCTGGAGTGCGGTCCCGACACCCGCTTCCAGCCGACCGTCGCGATGCTGGAGGCGCTGCCGGAGCCGCCGGCCGGGCTGGTCGTCGCCTCCCCCGCCAACCCCACCGGCACGATCATCGACGCCGCCGAGCTGGCCGCGATCGCCCGGTGGTGCGAGGAGCACGGCACCCTGCTCGTGAGCGACGAGATCTACCACGGCCTCACCTACGGGCGCCCGACCGCCAGCGCCTGGGCCACCTCCCGCGAGGCGGTGGTCGTGGGGTCGGTGAGCAAGTACTTCTCGATGACGGGCTGGCGGCTCGGCTGGCTGCTCGCCCCGCACTCCCTGCGGCGCCCCCTCGAGGTCCTCAACGGCAACCTCAACATCTGCGCCCCCGTCGTCTCGCAGTACGCCGCGCTCGGCGCCTTCACCCGGCCGGCCCTGGCCGAGCTGGACGCGCACCGGGAGCGGTATGCCGCCACCCGGCAGCTGCTCATCGCCCGCCTCCCGGAGGTGGGGCTGCGGGACTACGCCCCGCCGGACGGGGCCTTCTACGCCTGGTGCGACGTCGGTCACCTGACGGACGACTCGGTGGCGTGGTGCCGCGACCTGCTCGCCGACTGCGGGGTGGCGATCACCCCCGGCGTCGACTTCGACACCGTCGACGGCCACCGGATGGTGCGCCTCAGCTTCGCGGGGTCCACGGCGGAGGTCGCCGAGGCCCTGGACCGGATGGAGCGCTCGCCCCTGCTACAGGGCTGACGCGCCGCCGCGACCCGGCGCTGCACCGCATACCACGTCACATCTGTCACACTGGCACCAGGCTGACGCGTGCTGCCTCTCCCTGCCCCCTCGCGCGCCCGGCCCGTTCCGCCTGTCGATCCCTGAGGAGTGCCCGATGCCGTCCACGGTGAAGAAGATCCTGCTCTGGCTGATCTTCGGCTTCCTCATCTACGCGATCATCACCAGCCCCGACGTGCCGCGGACATCGTGCGGGGCGTCTGGGACATCATCGCCGAGGGTTTCCTCAACATCTTCCGCTTCTTCAACATGCTCATGAACGGCGGCTGAGGAGCACCCGATGGCACCCGCCGGGAACCGCGCGGTCCGGATCAGCAAGCGGATCCTGGACCGCTACCTGCTGGACGACGAGGTCCCCATCGTGGCGACCCGCCGGCACTGGGCGCGGCTGGTGGAGCCGGTCGGCACGACCTTCGTCGGCCTCTTCGTCGCGGCCGGTCTGTCCCGCCCGCCTGGAGCAGGGGCTCGGCGACGCCGTGGTCTGGCTGCTGTGGTTCGTCCTGCTCGTGTGCGCGCGGTCTGCACCTGATGGAGTGGCGCAACGACTGGTTCGTGGCCACCGACCGCCGGATGCTGATGGTGTACGGCCTGGTCACGCACAAGGTGGCGATGATGCCGCTGGCCAAGGTGACGGACATGACTACGGGCGGTCCCTCATGGGCCGGATGCTCGGCTACGGGCAGTTCGTGCTGGAGTCGGCCGGGCAGGAGCAGCGATGCGGGAGATCAGCTGGTGCCCGACCCGGACGAGGTACCGCCGCATCTGCGCACGATCTTCGGCCAGCACCCCGACCTCGACCCGCACGGGCGGGAGCGCTTCGACGACGCCTTCGACGAGGAGGTGGGCGGGGACCCCTTCGAGGCGACCTTCCACGACGAGGCCCCCAGCGTCGTCGACCGCTTCGACAGCGACATCGTCCGGGTCCGGGCCGGACGCCCGGCAGCGACGACGGCGACCCGGCCCGGGCGACGGGACCGGCAGCCACGCTGGGAGGCGGTGGAGCGCCACGAGCTCCCCTCCGACTGGACGTGGGTGAGGACGAGGCGCGCGGCGCGCGGGCGGCGACCCGGCGGAGGGTCGCGGTGGACCCGGACCCCACCCCGCCGCGCGGGCGCCGCTAGCGGCCCGGCCGGGATCAGGCGGAGGGCTCGAGGTCGAGGACCCAGCGTTCGCCTTCCTCCCGGAAGCCGATCCTGCCGTAGTACGGGGTTGGCGCATCCGCTCGGGGGACAGGATGCGCCGGACCCCTCGCCGCTGGAAGAGCCCGGAGCGCCGGAAGACGAACTCACCGGGCGAGAAGTCCCGGTGCGCCGGCGTCACCCAGTCCAGCAGGACCTCCTCGGTCCCGCCCCCGGCGTCCCGGGTCACGACGACGCCCACCGTCTCGTCGCCCTTGAGCACGAGGTAGGCCGAACGGCCCGGACGGTCCTCGGCCCCGGTCCCCTGGGCGGAGTAGACCGGGAAGTACCGGTCGATGTCCTCGCGGTGCACCGCGAGGACGTGGGCCAGGTAGGCGTCGTCCGCGCCGACCTCCACGACGCTGTAGGTCCCCTCGTCGTGCCGGGTCCGCAGCATCTGCCAGAGGTAGACCACGTTGATGAGCGCCAGGACCACGTTGAGGCCCACCATGGGCCACACCTCGACGATCCCGTTGTAGACGAGCAGCACCAGGCAGCCCGCCAGGTTGATCAGGCGCAGGCGCAGCAGCCGGGTCTGCAGGAGGGAGACGACGAGCACGCCGGACCCCACCCACCCCAGGACCTCGATCCAGTTCACGTCGACAGGTTAGGGCCAGCGGCGCCGCATACCTAGAATCCTGCCCATGGCAGTCCGTCCCATCACCGTCATCGGCCACAAGGCCCTCCACTCCCCGACCAAGAAGGTCAAGGAGATCACCGACGAGGTCCGCACCCTCGTGGCCGACATGTTCGAGACCATGGAGGCGGCCGACGGGGTCGGCCTGGCCGCCAACCAGGTGGGGTCGCGCCTGCGCATCTTCGTCTACGACTGCCCGATCTCCGCCGAGGAGAACGCCCGTGGGGTCGTCGTCAACCCCGTGCTCGAGCGCCTCGGCACCCCCGGGCCGCTGCACGACGAGGAGGACGGCGAGGGCTGCCTGTCGGTGCCCGGCGAGTGGTTCCCCCTCGCGCGCCACCCCCGCGCCCGGGTCACCGGCACGGACCTGGACGGCAACGAGGTCGTCCTGGAGGGCTCGGGCCTGTTCGCCCGCTGCCTGCAGCACGAGACCGACCATCTCGACGGCTACCTCTACGTCGACCGTCTCACCGGCCCGATCAAGACCGAGGCGCGCGAGGCGGTCAAGGACCGCGGCTGGGCGGCCGACGGCGTCCTGAAGTGGGACCCCACGACCACCGAGGCCAAGGACGTCTGAGCCGCCCGGCCCTAGTCCATGTCCTCCAGCTCGCGGCCCTTGGTCTCGGGGACCCACCTGGCCACGAAGAAGAAGGACAGCAGGGCGCACAACGTGTAGAAGCCGTAGGCCACCCCCAGCCCCAGGTCGGCCATGACGGGGAACGAGGTGGAGATGGCGAAGTTGGCCAGCCACTGGGCCGCAGCCGCGATGCCCAGCGCCGTCGCGCGGATCCGGTTGTTGAACATCTCACCCAGCAGCACCCACACGCCCGGGCCCCACGACATGCCGAAGAAGACGACGAAGGCGTTGGCGGCCACCAGGGCCACGAGGCCCTGACCGTCGGAGAGGACCGGCACGAGCTGTTCGCCCTGCTGGACCCGGTCGGCGGTCGCGAAGATCCACGCCATCGTGCCGAGGGAGACGAACATCCCCGCCGAGCCGACGAGCAGCAGCACCCGCCGGCCGATCTTGTCGATGAGCGCTATGGCCACGATCGTCACCGCGATGTTGGTCACCGACGTGATCACCGTCTGGGTGAGCGCGTCGTCCTCGGTGAAGCCGACGGCCTGCCACAGGGTCGAGGAGTAGTAGAAGATGACGTTGATCCCGACGAACTGCTGGAAGACCGACAGGCCGATGCCGATCCACACGATCGGCAGCACCCTGCCGGCGTCGCCGCGCAGGTCCCTCAGGGAGGCCCGGGCCTCCTGACGCACGGTGCGCTGGATCTCGCGAATGCGCTCGGGGATGCCCCGGAGCATGACGCGGCCGAGCACCTCACGGGCGTCGTCGAGCCGCCCGAGCGAGACCAGGTAGCGCGGCGACTCCGGGATGGTCAGTGCCAGGACGCCGTAGGCCACCGCGGGGAGGACCTCCACCCAGAACATCCACCGCCAGGCGAGGCTGCCCCAGAGCGCCTCGCCCGAGCCGCCCGCCACGCTGGCGAGGAAGTAGTCGGAGAGCAGTGCGACGAAGATGCCGACCACGATCGCCATCTGCTGCAGCGAGCCGAGCCGCCCGCGGATGGAGGCGGGGGAGATCTCGGCGATGTAGGCGGGTGCGATGACCGAGGCGGCTCCCACGCCCATTCCGCCGAGCACCCGCCAGAAGATCATGTCCCACGGCCCGAGGGCGAAGCCCGAGCCGATCGCCGAGACCGAGAAGAGGACGGAGGCCAGGACCATCACCCGGATCCGCCCGACCCGCTCGGCCAGCCGCCCCGCGAGGTAGGCGCCGACGACGCAGCCGAGCAGTGCAGAGCTGACCACGAAGCCGGTGAGGACCGAGCCCATCTCGAAGTCGGCGCGCATGGCCCCCACCGCACCGTTGATCACGGCGGTGTCGAAGCCGAAGAGGAAGCCTCCCAGGGCTGCGACGGAGGCCAGCTGGACCGCCTTGCCCAGCAGGTAGTCACGCTCACCCTGCTCGTGCGTGCCCGTCGTGTTCGTCGACATCCTCATCCCTCCCGGATCGGCCACCACGCCCGTCGACGTGCTAGGCACCAGTGTGCGACCGATCCTGCGGCTCCGCGAGGCGTGGTCGACCCTCGTCCGGCTCACCGGGTCACCGGGTGCGCGGACGCGTGCACCACTACGGTAGGGCGATGAGGCTCGCAGACAGGCTGGACAACCTCGGCACGGAGACGGCCTTCGCGGTTGCGGCGGCCGCCGCCGACTGGAAGGCCCGGGGCAACGAGGTCTACCCCTTCCACCTCGGCGACCTGGACTTCCCCCTGGCCGACCACATCGTCGAGGCGATGAACGCCGCCATCGCCGACGGACGACGGCTTCGCGATCGACCTCGACCAGGTGCGCGACCTCATCACCGACCGGACCGTGGCCATCATCTACAACAACCTGCAGAACCCGATCTCGGCCGAGTCCACCGACGCCGAGCGGGAGGCGATCGCCGCGCTCGCCCAGGAGCACGACCTGTGGGTCCTGTCGGACGAGGCCTACTTCGAGATGCGCTACGACGGCACGTCGACCTCGATCGCCTCGCTGCCGGGGATGGCGGAGGACGTGCATCCTCTACACCTTCTCCAAGAAGTTCGCGATGACCGGCTCCCGCCTGGGCTGCGCGGTGGCTCCCGAGGAGCTCGGCCGGGTCTTCTCGACGATGAACACCAACGACGAGTCCTGCACCACCCACTACGTCCAGTGGGCCGGGATCGCCGCGCTGCAGGGCACCCAGGAGCCGGTGGAGCGGATGCTCACCGAGCTCCGCGGCCGGCGGGACGCCGCGTGCGAGATCGTCAACAGCACGCCCGGTATGTCGGTCGAGGTCCCGTCCTCGACGTTCTACCTCTTCCCGGACGTGACCGAGGCGATGCAGATCGTCGGCGCGACCGACCTCGCCGACTTCGCCCAGCAGGCGCTGCACAGCACCGGGGTGAGCTTCTCACCCGCAACCACTTCGGCCGGCCGCAGCCCGGGGAGGGCCGCAGCTACATCCGGTTCGCCTACTCCGGGCTGCCGGAGGAGCGCATCCGTGAGGGGCTCAGCGGCCTGCGCAGCTGGGTGGAGGCCGCCCGATGACCGGCCCGTCCCGGGTCGTCGTCACCGGCCGGGTCCCCCGCCCGGGGCTGGACATCCTGCGCCGGGACGGCCACCGGGTCGAGGTGTGGGACAGCGAGGACCAGCAGCCCCGGGAGCAGCTGCTGGAGCAGGTCCGGGGTGCGGACGCGCTGATGACCCTGCTCACCGAGCAGGTCGACGCCGAGCTGCTGGACGCGGCCGGCCCCCAGCTCAAGGTCGTCGCCAACGTCGCGGTGGGCTACAACAACGTCGACGTCGACGCGTGCCGCGAGCGGGGCGTGGTCGCCACCAACACCCCCGGCGTCCTCACCGACGCGACGGCCGACATCGCGATGGCCCTCATCCTCATGACGACGCGGCGGCTCGGTGAGGGCGAGCGGGTCATCCGGTCGGGCACACCCTGGCAGTGGGGCATGTTCTACCTGCTGGGCACCAGCCTGCAGCACAAGACGCTCGGCGTCGTGGGGCTCGGCGCGATCGGCGCCGCGACCGCGCGACGGGCCAGGGCCTTCGGGATGAACGTCATCTACACCTCCCGGTCCTCGGCGGCCAGGGAGCTCGAGACCGAGCTGGGCACCCACCGGGTCGACATGGACACCCTGCTCGCCCAGAGCGACGTCGTCTCCCTGCACTGCCCCTACTCCTCCAGCACCCACCACCTGCTCTCGACCGAGCAGTTCGCCGCGATGAGGCCCTCCGCCCACGTCGTCAACACCGCCCGGGGGGCCGTGATCGACGAGGCCGCCCTGGTGGAGGCGCTGCGGGAAGGTGAGATCGCCGGGGCCGGGCTGGACGTCTTCGAGGAGGAGCCGGCCGTGCACCCCGGCCTCCTCGAGTGCGACAACGCCGTCCTGCTGCCCCACCTGGGGTCGGCCACCATCGAGACGCGCACCGCCATGGCCACCCTGGCCGCCGACAACGTCGCCGCCGTCCTGGCGGGACGCGAGCCGCCCACGCCGATCGGCTAGGCACGGGCACGAGAAAGGGCCCCCACCGCATCCGGTGGGGGCCCTCGTCCTCTGTCTCAACACAGAGCGCGCCCGAAGGGATTCGAACCCCTAACCTTCTGATCCGTAGTCAGATGCTCTATCCGTTGAGCTACGGGCGCAACGAGGCAGTACTTTACACGGCAGGGGGCGGGGCCACGAAATCGCGACGTCGCGACCGACCCCCGGCGTGACCTTCCTCATGATCCCCCCGAGCCGGGCCACCCAGGTCCGACGCCGCACCCCGGAACCGATACCGTGGGAGCAGCGGGGCGATGACGCCCTCTCGCCACGACGCTGGCGGCGGACGCCAGGGAAGGACAGCTGATGCCGGACATCACAACCACCGGTGGCACCAGCCACGCCGAGCTCGACGCCTGGGTGAAGGAGGTGGCCGCCCACACCCACCCCGAGAAGGTCGTGTGGATCGACGGGTCCGACGAGGAGATCGAGCGCATCAACGCCCTGCTCGTGGAGGCGGGGACCTTCACGAAGCTGGCCGACGACAAGAAGCCGAACAGCTACCACGCCCTCTCCGACCCCCAGGACGTCGCCCGGGTGGAGGACCGCACCTACATCTGCTCGGTCGAGCAGAAGGATGCCGGCCCGACCAACAACTGGATGGACCCCGAGGAGATGAAGGGCAAGCTGTGGCCGTTGTTCGAGGGGTCGATGCGGGGACGGACCATGTACGTCATCCCCTTCGTCATGGGCCACCTCGAGGCCGAGGACCCCAAGTACGGCGTGGAGATCACCGACTCCGCCTACGTCGTCGCCTCCATGCGCATCATGGCGCGCATCGGCGCGAAGATCCTCGCGCAGATGGAGGAGACGAACGCCCCCTTCGTCAAGGGCCTGCACTCGGTCGGCGCCCCACTGGAGGAGGGCGAGGTCGATGTGCCGTGGCCCTGCAACGAGACCAAGTACATCGTCCACTTCCCCGAGGAGCTGGCAATCTGGTCCTACGGCTCCGGCTACGGCGGCAACGCCCTGCTGGGCAAGAAGTGCTACGCCCTGCGCATCGCCTCGGTCATGGCCCGGGACGAGGGCTGGATGGCCGAGCACATGCTCATCCTCAAGCTCACCAGCCCCGAGGGCGAGGTGCACTACATCGCCGGGGCCTTCCCGTCGGCTTGCGGCAAGACCAACCTGGCGATGATCGAGCCGACCATCCCGGGGTGGAAGGCCGAGCTCGTCGGGGACGACATCTCCTGGATGCGCTTCGGGGAGGACGGGCGGCTCTACGCCGTCAACCCCGAGTTCGGGCTCTTCGGGGTCGCTCCCGGCACCGGTCGCTCCACGAACCCGGTGGCGATCGACACCATCGAGGCCGGCAATTCCATCTTCACCAACGTCGCCCGCACCCCCGACGGCGACGTCTGGTGGGAGGGGATGACCAAGGAGAAGCCAGCCGAGCTCATCGACTGGCACGGCGAGCGCTGGACCCCCGACTCCGACCAGCTCTCCTCCCACCCCAACAGCCGCTTCTGCACCCCGATCCTGCAGGTGCCGAACATCGCGCCGGAGTACGACGACCCGCGCGGGGTGCCGATCTCGGCCATCATGTTCGGCGGGCGTCGCAAGACGACCGTGCCCCTGGTCACCGAGTCCCGCGACTGGCAGCACGGCACCTTCATCGCCGCCACGCTGTCGTCGGAGACGACCGCCGCGGCCACCGGCGCGGTCGGTGTGGTGCGGCGCGACCCGATGGCGATGCTCCCCTTCATCGGCTACAACGCCGGTGACTACGTGGACCACTGGCTGGAGATCGGCAAGAAGGCCGACGCCGACAAGCTGCCGAAGGTCTTCCTGGTCAACTGGTTCCGGCGCGACGAGGACGGCAACTTCCTGTGGCCCGGGTTCGGCGAGAACTCCCGCGTCCTGAAGTGGATGGTCGACCGGATCACCGGGAAGGCGGAGGCCGAGGAGACCCCGATCGGGTTCCTCCCTCTGCCCGAGGACATCGACACCGACGGTCTCGACACCTCGACCGACGACGTTGCCGCCGCGCTGCACTACTCCCCCGAGGAGTGGCAGGCCGAGCTACCGCTCATCCGCGAGTGGTTCGAGACCTTCGGGGACGACCTGCCCAGCGCCATGGCCGACGAGCTGGCGACCCTGGAGCAGCGACTGGCGGAGGCGAGCGTCTGATGGCCATCGTCCCCGGTGAGGAGCCCCCGGTCTTCGAGGAGAAGCCGCTGCTCGCCGACGAGCCGCCCCCTCCCGGCACGGGGGACGACATCGCCGAGCAGGTGGAGGAGCTGGACGAGCAGATCCGGTCCGGCGGGTCCGAGGAGGTCGAGCAGGCCGACGAGGCGGCCGACGCGGTCGAGGGCGACGCCCAGGACGCGCAGGACGCCGAGGCGGACGACGACCCGGGCAGCGACGCGGACGCCGAGGCCGACCCGACCTCCGACGAGGGTGCCGACCCGGAGGACCCGGAGGCGCAACGCTGAGGCCCTGACGACGGGACGACGAAGCCCCGGCCACCACGGTGGCCGGGGCTTCGTGCTCGATCGGCGGAGGCGGAGGGATTTGAACCCTCGATGGGGCTCTAAACCCCAAACCCGCTTAGCAGGCGGGCGCCATAGACCAGACTAGGCGACGCCTCCAGATCAGGGATCAGGGTAACCCTCCACCTCGGGCCGCTCCAAACAGCCCTCCCAGGTCAGCACCAGCCGGGGCTGATAGGACAAGATGTTGCCCACCACCCTCACGGGTGCAGCACCGTCCGAAAGGCGACCCGCACCTCCATGAGCACTCCCCGTGGCGATCGTGGCGTCGAGCACGCCGCGCACCGCACACGCAACGACTTCCGCGCCTCCCAGCAGCGCTCGGGGATGGGTCGCGCCCTGGGTCTGACGACCCTCAGCGCGCTGCTGCCGGGTCTGGGTCTGCTGGGGACGAGGCGGCGGGGGGTCGGGATTGTCGTCGTCACCCTGGCCGTGCTGGGGCTGGGCGCCGCGGGGGTGTATGCCGTCTCGAACGGGCTGACGACGACCGCGCTGGAGACCGCCGGCAGCACCCGCACGCTGCAGGTCATCGCGGGGGTCCTGGTCGCGGGGACGGTCGTCTGGATCGCGGCGATCGCGCTGACCGCGCTGCAGGCCCGGCCCCGCCGGACCACCGGGGTCCAGAAGCTGGGGCTGGGGATCTTCACCACCCTGCTGTGCCTGGCGGTGAGCGCGCCGGCGGCCCTCGGGGTGCGCTACATCAGCGCGCACGTCGACGCCGTCGGCAAGGTCTTCAGCTCCGAGTCCGTCGGGGCCAGCGGTGCCACCCCGACCTCGGCGATCCGCCAGGACACCGAGAACCCGTGGGAGGACCTCCCCCGGGTCAACCTGCTCCTGCTGGGCTCGGACGCCGCGGAGGCCCGGGAGGGGACGCGCACCGACACGATGATCGTCCTGAGCGTCGACACCACCACCGGCGACTCGGTGATGTTCTCCGTGCCGCGCAACCTCATGCGGGTGCCGTTCCCGCGCGAGCACCCGCTGCACGAGGTCTACCCCGCCGGGTACGACTGCGGCGACCAGTGCCTGATGAACGCCGTGTGGACGGAGGCGGAGAAGCACGCGGAGGAGTTCCCCCAGCTCTACGCGGGGGACGCGCTGCCCGGCCTCACCGCGACCAGGGAGGTCCTGGAGACGGTCCTGGGCCTGGAGCTGCACCATACGGTGATCGTCAACCTGCAGGGCTTCGAGGACCTCATCGACGCCATGGGCGGGGTGGTCGTCAACATCCAGGAGCCCATCCCCGTCGGTGGTCGCACCTACACCGACGCCGCGGGCAAGCTGCAGCTGGACCCCACCTCCGACGTCACCTGGCTGCAGCCCGGGTCGCAGCGGTTGGACGGGGCGACCGCCCTGGGCTACTCCCGCTCGCGGGTCACCACCGACGACTTCAGCCGGATGCGGCGCCAGCGGTGCATGGTCGCCGCCGTCATCGACCAGGCCGAGCCCATGACCCTGCTCCAGCGCTACCCCCAGATCATCGGCGCGGTCGGTGACAACGTCGCCACCGACATCCCCGCCCAGGACCTGGACGAGTGGGCGACCCTGACCCTGCGCGTGCAGGCCGGGACCATGCGCAGCCTGCCGTTCACCAGCTCCAACACCGACACGGTCGACCCCAACTTCTCCGAGATCCGGGCGAGGGTCTACGACGCGCTGCACGCCACCCCCGTGCCCCCGCCCCCGAGCACCCCCGACGACGCGGCCACCACCAGCAGCCCCGAGGCTCCGGCCCCCACCGACGACGCCGCCGTCACGACCTCCCCCACCGACGACGCGGCCATCAGCACGGGCCCCGTCGTCGACGAGCTCGAGGACGTCGGCGCGGTCTGCGACTGACCCACCGCCCGGCGGGAGGCGTGCGAGAATGGTGGGAGGGAACCGGTCCGGGTCGAGGCGTGCGGGCGCCCCGGCCGGGGGCCGCTCCTGGAGGGTTCGCATAGTGGCCGAGTGCAGGCGCCTTGAAAGCGCCCGAGGGAGACCTCCGTGGGTTCGAATCCCACACCCTCCGCCGACCGGCGTTCCCGCCCACGGGCGGACGGCAGCGACCTGCGGGGAACAATCCGCCCCTCCCTGCCGGTTGGTGCATCTCGACAGGCCACCCCGACCCTGAACTTGTAGGCTCGGGGTGAACGTGACCCATCGAGAAGGAGTCATCATGAACAAGCTTCTGCTGATCGTCGGCGCCGCCGCAGGCTACGTGCTGGGGGCCCGTGCGGGCCGCGAGCGCTACGACCAGATCGCCGACCGCGCCAACCAGCTGTGGACCGACCCCCGCGTCCAGGAGAAGGTCGAGGAGGTCAAGGCCAAGGCTCCGGAGGTCGCCCACAAGGTCACCGACCAGGCCAAGTCCGTCGCCGACCAGGCCAAGAGCAAGGCCCAGGGCAAGGAGAGCACCGGCATGGACGGCAGCTACTCCAACGAGACCGGCTCGATCGACTCCCAGGGCAACGTGACCCTGGACGAGGACAAGCTGGGCGGCCCGACGGGCTCCCTGCCCCCGCAGAGCTGACCGGCCGGCCCGCCCGGCGGGTCCCCGGTATGCCGAACGGCCCACCCCGCAGGGGGTGGGCCGTTCGTCGTCCGTCGTTCGCGTGAGAGGGTCAGGCGCGGACCCGGGCCCCTGTCAGATCCACAGGGCGGGCTCGTCGTAGAGGGCGTGCTGGGGGTCCGACCCCGGCTCCAGCGAGCGGCACTTGGCCGGGACGCCGGTCGCCACGCACATGGCACCCACGTCCTTGGTCACCACCGCGTTGGCACCGACCTGGGAGCCGTGGCCCAGCGTGATGTTGCCCAGCACCTTGGCACCGGCACCGACGATGACGCCGTCGCCCAGGGTGGGGTGCCGCTTGACCGGCTCCCACGACCGGCCGCCCAGGGTCACGCCGTGGTAGAGCATGACGTCGTCACCGATCTCGGCGGTCTCGCCGATGACGACCCCCATGCCGTGGTCGATGAAGAACCGACGACCGATGCGGGCCCCCGGGTGGATCTCGACGCCAGTCGCGGCCCGGGCCGCCTGGGAGAGCAGGCGGGCGGGCAGCCGGGCGCCCTTCTGCCACATGGTGTGGGAGACGCGGTGCACCCACAGGGCGTGCAGGCCGGGGGACGCGAGCGCCATCTCCAGCCGGCTGTCGGTGGCCGGGTCGCGGGCGACTGCTGCGTCGAGGTCCTCGCGGACCCCGGCCACGGCGCGACCCAGCACGCCGGCGGCCTTGCGGGGGGTCTGCAGGAGCGCGAGCATCAGTCGGTCAGCCCCTCGAAGAGCACGGTGGACAGGTAGCGCTCGCCGAAGTCGCAGACGATGGCCACGATGGTCTTGCCGGCGCTCTCCGGCCGACGGGCGATCTCCAGGGCGGCGTGGACGATCGCGCCGCTGGAGATGCCGGCGAGGATGCCCTCCCGGGTGGCGAGCTCGCGCGCGACGCGGACGGCGTCCTCGAGGGAGACGTCGGCGACCTCGTCGTAGATGTCGGTGTCCAGGATCTCCGGCACGAAGTTGGCGCCCAGGCCCTGGATCTTGTGCGGGCCCGGCTGGCCCCCCGAGAGGATCGGCGAGTCGGCCGGCTCGACGACGACCAGCCGGATGTCCGGCTTCTGCTCCTTGAGGTAGCCCCCGCCGCCGGTGATCGTCCCGCCCGTGCCCACGCCCGCGACGAAGACGTCGACCTGGCCGTCGGTGTCCTGCCAGACCTCCGGGCCGGTGGTGGCGCGGTGGACGGCCACGTTGGCGGGGTTGGCGAACTGGCGGGCCCGGACCGCCCCGGTGGACGCCGCGATCTCGTCGGCCTTGGCCACCGCGCCCTTCATCCCCTCCGAGCCCGGGGTGAGCACGAGCTCGGCGCCGTAGGCGCGCAGCAGCGCGCGACGCTCCAGGCTCATCGTCTCCGGCATGGCGAGGATGACCTTGTAGCCGCGGGCGGCGCCGACCATGGCCAGGGCGATCCCGGTGTTGCCGGAGGTGCCCTCGACGATCGTCCCGCCGGGCTGCAGCCCACCGGCCTCGACGGCGGCGTCGATGATCGCGGCCCCGATGCGGTCCTTGACGGAGTTGGCGGGGTTCTGGGACTCCAGCTTGACGAGCACCTGGGCCCCCTCGGCGACGCCCTCGGTGAGGCGGTTGAGGCGGACCAGGGGGGTGCGGCCGATGAGCTGGGTGATGTCGTCGTAGACGGGCACGTCGAGAGCCTTTCGTGGGGGACGGTACTTCTCTCAGCGGTTATACAACAGTCAACACCGGGTTATTCCACCGGTCCCGCCCGACCGTCCGTGCCCGTGTCGGAGCACGGGACTACTCTCTCGGTATGTCGTTCACCGCCCTGCAGGTCTTCGCCATCGCCGTCGCGTCCCTGGTCACCCTGGCGGCGGTCGCCCTGTTCGTGCGCACGATCGTGGCGTTCGTGGCCAGGTTCCGCCTCGGTCAGCCCGCCTCGCGCACCGACGAGCCGGGGACCCGGACGCTGACCCTGCTGCGGGAGTTCCTCGGGCACACCCGGATGGCGCGCAAGCCCCTGGTCGCCGTCGCCCACTGGGGCGTGATGCTGGGCTTCCTGCTCCTCACGACGACGCTGGCCACGGCTTACGGCCAGCTCGTCGACCCCTCCTTCGCGCTGCCGCTCATCGGGCACTGGCCGCCCTACATCTGGCTGGCCGAGCTCTTCGGGTGGTTCACCATCCTGGGCATCCTGGCGCTGATCGTCGTCCGCCAGCGCAGCCACCCGCGCTCCCTGGAGCGGCGCAGCCGGTTCTGGGGGTCGACCTTCTGGCAGGCCTACGTCGTGGAGTTCGTCATCCTCGGCGTCGGCCTGTGTATCGTCGCGCTGCGCGGTCTCGAGTACGCCCTGGGCCGGGCCACGGGGGCCGACTGGGCCGACCGGCTCCACTTCCCGACGACGAGCTGGGTGGGGAGCTTCTTCGACGGGTTGTCCGTCCAGGCGCTGGAGAGCACCATCGTCGCCGTCGCCCTGCTCAAGATCCTCATCTCCATGGGCTGGATGGTCACGGTGGCCCTGACCCCCACCATGGGTGTGGCGTGGCACCGCTTCCTGGCCTTCCCCAACATCTGGTTCAAGCGGCACGCCGACGGTCGCACCTCCCTGGGGGAGCTGCAGCCGATCACCGTGGGTGGGGAGCCGGTCGACTTCGAGAACATCGAGGAGCTGGACGAGGACGCCTCGCTCGGGGTCGGCAAGGTCGAGGACTTCACCTGGAAGGGCCTGCTCGACTTCTCCACGTGCACCGAGTGCGGCCGCTGCCAGGAGCAGTGCCCCGCCTGGCACACCGACAAGCCGCTCTCCCCCAAGATGCTCGTGGTCAACCTGCGCAACCAGCACCACGCCGTCGCGCCCTGGCTGCAGGCCACCCCGCAGGCTCGGGAGGCCGCCGAGCAGGCCCTCACCGCCGCCGGCGGCCCCGGTGCGGCCAGCCTGCCCGCCCAGCTGGGCGGCATACCCTCCTCCGCCGTCCTGGCCGCGCAGCGCCCGCTGGTCGGCGAGACCGAGGGCGACCCGACGATCCCCAGCGGTGGGGCCGTCATCGACCCCGACGTCCTGTGGTCGTGCACGACGTGCGGCGCGTGCGTCGAGCAGTGCCCGGTGGACATCGAGCACGTCGACGCGATCGTCGACATGCGGCGCTACCAGAACCTCATCGAGTCGGCCTTCCCCGGCGAGCTCGGCGGCCTGTTCAAGAACCTCGAGAACAAGGGCAACCCCTGGGGCATGAACGCCCGCCTGCGGATGGATTGGGCCAAGGACCTCGACTTCGACATCCCGATGGCCGGGGCCGACGTCGAGGACCTCTCCTCCGTCGACTACCTCTTCTGGGTCGGGTGCGCCGGCGCCTTCGAGGACCGCGCCAAGAAGACCACCCGCGCCGTGGCGGAGCTGCTGCACACGGCCGGGGTGTCCTTCGCCGTCCTGGGTGACGGGGAGACGTGCACCGGCGACCCTGCCCGGCGGGCCGGCAACGAGTTCCTCTTCCAGATGCTGGCGATGCAGAACGTCGAGGTCCTCAAGGAGGTCAACGCGACCCGGATCGTGGTGACCTGCGCGCACTGCTTCAACACCATCAAGAACGAGTATCCCCAGGTCGGCGGGCAGTTCGAGGTCGTCCACCACACCCAGCTGCTCAACCGCCTCGTCCGCGAGAAGCGGCTGACGCCGGTGGCCCGCCCGGGCGAGGCCGACACCGCGGGTGTCGCCTCCACCGCCGGGACGGTCACCTACCACGACCCCTGCTACCTGGGTCGCCACAACCAGGTCTACGCCCCGCCGCGCGAGCTGCTGGGCGCCCTGCCCGGCGTGGAGCTGCGCGAGATGCCCCGGCACGGGGAGAAGTCCTTCTGCTGCGGGGCGGGCGGCGCCCGCATGTGGATGGAGGAGAAGATCGGCAAGCGCATCAACCTCGACCGGACCGAGGAGGCGCTCGCCACGGGCGCGGACCGGATCGCGATCGGCTGCCCGTTCTGCCGGGTCATGCTCTCCGACGGCCTCACCCAGAAGCAGTCCGAGGGAGCCCGCGAGGAGGTTGA
The DNA here is from genome assembly GCF_004526345.1 of Ornithinimicrobium flavum. Taxonomy (NCBI): domain Bacteria; kingdom Bacillati; phylum Actinomycetota; class Actinomycetes; order Micrococcales; family Ornithinimicrobiaceae; genus Ornithinimicrobium; species Ornithinimicrobium flavum. Next base: position 3,276,838 of record NZ_CP038213.1, read on the forward strand.
GGTCGTGGACGTGGCCCAGATGCTGCTGGCCGCCGTGCGCCGTGGGCAGGAGCCGGAGAGCGCGCAGGACGCCTCGCCGGAGCCGGAGCCCCAGCCCGCCGGCTGAGGGTCGGGCGCCTGGCGCCTCGTTTCTCCCCGCTCGCAACCCCGCCGGGTCAGTCGGGCAGCACCAGCGGCGCGAAGTGCTCCCAGTAGGGCTCGCCGCGCAGGTGCATCGCCCAGGCCGCCCGGGGTCCGACGTAGCGCAGGTGCCACGGCTCCGGGGCGTACCCGGTGACCTCCTGGCCGCCCTTCGGGTAGCGCACGAGGAAACCCCAGCGGTGGGCGTGCTCGGCCACCCACCGGCCCTCCTCCGTCTGCCCGAAGCACTGGTAGCTGCAGCTGCCGGCGACGTCGATGGCCAGCCCGAGCTGGTGCTCGCTGTGCCCCGGGCGGGCCGACAGCTGGTCGGCGCGCGCAGCCCCGACCTGCCGCACCCAGTCCTCGTACGTGCCCGCCTGGGTGTCGTGGTCCCGGAACCCGGACGTCACGACGAGCAGGTGCCCCTCCTCGAGGGCGGCCGCCAAGAGCGCCTCGGTCTGGGCGACCACCTCCGAGCGGGCCTGGTAGAAGCCGCCCGGCAGGTCGGCCAGGTCCTCCGGCGCGTAGCGCACCGGCTCCACCGGCCGGTCCCGCGTGACCAGCGCGTAGAGCCGCTCCGGCTCCCGCTCCTCGAGCCCGGTCGGCGGCAGCGCCGTCAGCCCCAGCAGCGGGTCGGCGGCGAAGGAGAACAGCCGGTCGACGGCACCGCCGGGGTCGGCGACCTCCTGGTCCGGGTCGACCGTCCCCTCCGGGGCTCCCGTTGCTCCCGGTGCTCCCGGTGCCTCCGGCGGCGGGACCGCCACGGCGGCCGCCTCCGGGTCCGGCCCGGCCAGCAGCGGCGCGACGGCCAGCACGGCTCCCAGGCCGACCACGGCCAGCAGGGTGCCGTGGGCGGCATACCGGGAGGCGGTCGGACGGGCGCGCCGGTGCCTCATGTCGTCGGCCTCAGTCGTGCACCGCGGTGCGGTGGAAGTTGCGGTAGGACCGGCTGGCGGTGGGGCCGCGCTGTCCCTGGTAGTGGCTCCCGCGGACGTCGGAGCCGTAGGGGTGCTCGGCCGGGGAGCTGAGCTGGAAGAAGCACAGCTGCCCGATCTTCATCCCCGGGTGCAGGACGATCGGCAGCGTCGCGACGTTGGACAGCTCGAGGGTGACGTGACCCGTGAAGCCGGGGTCCACGAAGCCGGCGGTGGCGTGGGTGAGCAGGCCCAGCCGACCCAGGGACGACTTGCCCTCGACCCGGGCGGCCACGTCGTCGGGCAGGCTCACCTGCTCCAGCGTGGAGCCGAGCACGAACTCCCCGGGGTGCAGGACGAAGCTCTCCGCCGCGTCCACCTCGACCAGCCGGGTCAGCTCGGGCTGCTCCTGCGCAGGATCGATGAACGGGTACTTGTGGTTGTCGAAGAGGCGGAAGAAGCGGTCCAGGCGGACGTCGACGCTCGACGGCTGGATCATCGCGGGGTCCCACGGCTCGAGCCGGACCCGCCCGGAGTCGACCTGAGCGCGGATGTCGCGGTCGGAGAGGAGCACGGTGGGTACCTTAACGGTGGGTGGGCTTGGAGGCGCGGGCCGGGCGGGCTACTATGCTTCCTCGGTGCCGGTCACGGCACCACGCGGGCGTAGTTCAATGGTAGAACATCAGCTTCCCAAGCTGAATACGCGAGTTCGATTCTCGTCGCCCGCTCCGGTAGGACCGAGCGCCGCACCCACGGGTCCCGTGGTGCGGCGCTCGTCGTTCCGGGGGTCAGGGGTGCAGCAGCTCGACGTCGTCGATGCCGTCGGAGTTCTTGCGCACCCAGTCGGCGTAGTCGGCCTCGGCGTGGGTGACGGGCACGGCGATGATCTCGGGCACGTCGTAACGGTGGTGGGAACGCACCACCACCGCCACCTGTTCGAAGGCGTCGGCCGTGGTCTTGGCGAGCAGCAGCCACTCCTGGGACTGGTGGACCTCGCCCTTCCACGTGTAGAGCGAGGCCATGGGGCCCAGGACCTGCACGCAGGCGGCGAGCTGGCGGGCGACGAGGTCGGAGGCGATGCGGTGGGCGGACTCGGGGTCGGGCACGCTCACGTGCACCTCGACGAGCGCCGGGTGGACCGGTTGCTCGCTCATGACGCCACCTCCGCCAGCGCCTCGCCCAGGACCGAGACGGCGCGGGCCGCGTCCTCGTGGCTGATGACCAGCGGGGGCACCACGTGCACCCGGTTGCCCATCACCAACGGCCACACCCCGCGGCGCTGGCAGGCGGCCTGGACCTGCTTCATGCGGTCGGCACCGAGCGGGGTCCGGGACTCCCGGTCCGCCACCAGCTCCAGGGCCCAGAAGACGCCCAGGCCCCGGGCGTTCCCGACGAGCGGAGCCTGCTCCGCCAGGGACCGGAGCCCGGGGCCGAGCGTGCGCTCGCCCAGCTCCGCGGCGTGCTCGACGATCCCCTCCTCGCGCATGATCGTGATGGCGGCGACGGCGGACGCCGTGGCCAGTGCGTGACCGGAGTAGGTGAGGCCGCCGGGGAAGGGCCGGTCCTCGAAGGTCGCGGCGACCTCGTCGGACAGGACGAGCCCGCCCAGCGGCACATACCCGGAGTTCACACCCTTGGCGAAGGAGATGAGGTCGGGCCGCACGCCCCAGTGGTCGAAGGCGAACCACGCGCCCGTCCGTCCGAAGCCGGACATCACCTCGTCGAGGATGAGCAGGATGCCGTGCTCGTCGCACAGGGCCCGCACCCCCTCCAGGTAGCCCGGCGGCGGGACGAGGATGCCGTTGGAGCCCACGACCGTCTCCAGGATGATCGCGGCGACCTGGTGCGGCCCCTCGGCCTCGAGGGTGTGCCGCAGGTGGGTGAGCGCACGGTCGGACTCCTCCTGCGGCGTCGTGGCGGAGAACTCGCTGCGGTAGAGGTAGGGCCCCCAGAAGTGCACGACGCCGGGGATGCCGGGCTCGGCACCCCACCGGCGCGCCTCACCCGTCAGCGTGATGGCACCGGCCGTGGCCCCGTGGTAGCTGCGGTAGGCCGCGAGGACCTTGTGCCGTCCCGTGTGCGCGCGGGCCGCCCTCAGGGCGTTCTCGTTGGCCTCCGCCCCGCCGTTGGTGAAGAAGACCTTGTGCATCCCCTCGGGGGCGAGGTCGCTCACCAGGCGCGCGGCCTCCGCCCGGGACTCCTCGGCGAAGGACGGCGCCACGGTCGTGAGCCGCCCGGCCGCCTCCTGGACCGCGGCGCTGAGGCGGGGGTGCTGGTAGCCGATGTTGACGTTGACCAGCTGGCTGGTCAGGTCGAGGAAGCGGCGGCCCTGGTGGTCCCAGAAGTAGGCACCCTCACCGCCGGCGAGCGGCAGCGGGTCCACCGCGCCCTGGGCCGACCAGGACGTCAGGACGTGGCGCCGGGTGAGCTCGCGGATGTGCGCCTCACGCCCGGGGTCTGCGACAGAAGACATAGGCGCACCCTACTGGGGGGGGCACGGTGGCGTCCGCGGCACCGGCGCGGGCAGGATGGGGCCATGGTGGACACCGTGGTCAGGGCCCCCTCGCACGCGGTCGGCGCCGACGCCCCGCCGTTGCTGGAGGAGACGATCGGCGACAACCTGGACGCCACCGCGCGCCGGTGGGCGGGGCGCACCGCACTGGTCGAGTGCGAGTCCGGGCGACGCTGGACGTATGCCGAGCTGGTCGCCGACGTCGACCGCCTCGCCCGGGCCCTGCTCGCCTCGGGCGTCGGCACCGGCGACCGGGTCGGCATCTGGTCGCCGAACACCGCCGAGTGGACCCTCGTGCAGTTCGCGACCGCCAAGATCGGCGCGATCCTGGTCAACGTCAACCCCGCCTACCGCACCCACGAGCTGTCCTACGTGCTGCGTCAGGCCGGCGTCGGCACCGTCGTCGTCGCGGAGTCCTTCAAGGGCAGCAGCTACCCGGCCATGGTGGATGAGGTCCGCGAGGAGTGCCCCGACCTCCGGACGGTGCTGGTCGTCGGCAGCGCGGGGTGGGAGGAGTTCCTGGGCCGCGCTGCCGAGGTCGGCGCCGACCGCCTCGCGCAGGTCCAGGGCAGCCTGTCGCCCACCGACCCGATCAACATCCAGTACACCTCGGGCACCACCGGCTTCCCCAAGGGCGCGACCCTGTCGCACCGCAACATCCTCAACAACGGCTACTTCGTCGGGGAGGGGTGCGGCTACACCGAGCAGGACGTCATCTGCATACCCGTGCCCTTCTACCACTGCTTCGGGATGGTCATGGGCAACCTCGCCGCCACCACGCACGGCGCGTGCATGGTCATCCCCGGGCCGGGCTTCGACCCCGCGGCGACGCTGCGCGCGGTCCGGGAGGAGCGGTGCACCTCCCTCTACGGGGTCCCGACCATGTTCATCGCCGAGCTGGAGCTCATCGACCGGGGCGGGGAGTTCTCGATCGACGACCTCGGCAGCGTCCGGACCGGGATCATGGCCGGCTCGCTGTGCCCCGCCTCGGTGATGCGGCGGCTGATCGACGCCGGCGTCACCGACCTGACCATCTGCTACGGCATGACCGAGACCTCGCCCGTGTCGACCCAGACCACGCCGTCGGACCCCTTCGAGAAGAAGGTGGGGACGGTCGGCCGCGTGGGGCCGCACCTGGAGATCAGGATCGTCGACCCGGTGAGCCGGGAGACCGTCCCCCGGGGCGAGCCGGGCGAGTTCTGCACCAGGGGCTACTCGGTGATGCTCGGCTACTGGGAGGACCCCGAGAGGACCGTCGAGGTGCTGCAGGACGGGTGGATGGCGACCGGGGACATCGGGGTGATGGACGAGGACGGGTTCGTCGAGATCACCGGCCGGATCAAGGACATGGTCATCCGCGGCGGGGAGAACATCTACCCCCGGGAGGTCGAGGAGTTCCTCATGGGCCACCCCGACGTGGTGGACGCCCAGGTCGTCGGGGTGCCCGACGCGAGGTACGGCGAGGAGCTCATGGCCTGGCTGCGTCTCCGCGAGGGTGCCGAGCCCCTCACCGCTGAGGCGGTCCGGGAGTTCTGCTCAGGGTCGCTGGCGCACTACAAGATCCCGCGCTACGTCAGCATCGTCGAGGAGTGGCCGATGACCGTCACGGGCAAGATCCGCAAGGTCGAGCTGCGCGAGGCCGGGGAGAGGATCGTCCAGCAGCGCCCGTGAGGCGGAGGCGGGGTATGCCGGCCGCCGTCACGTCCCCTCCTCGTCCCCCCGCCGCGTTCCCCGTGGCCCTGCGAACCAGGATGGACGAGCGAGACCAGCATGGACAAGGTTCTCGACGGCGCCTGTCCCCGTCTTCCTTGTCCATCGCCGCTCTCCGCCGCCTCACGGCTGCCGCCAGGGTGGAGGCGGGGGTATGCCGGGCCGCCGCCGGGCCGTGACCTGGGATGCTGGACCCATGCTGCTCCTCCTCTTCGGCCCGCCCGCGGTGGGGAAGATGACCGTGGGGCGTGCGGTCGCCGCCCGCAGCAGGTTCCGGCTGTTCCACAACCACATGACCATCGAGCCGCTGCTCGAGACCTTCGGCTACGGGACACCGCCCTTCGAGGTCCTCAACGCGGAGTTCCGGCGGCGCGTGCTCGAGGAGGCCGCCGCCCACGACGTGGACCTGCTCCTCACCCTCGTGTGGGCGCTGGACCACCCGGAGGACGTGGCGGGGATCGAGTCCTACGTGGAGATCTTCGACGGGGACGTAGCCTTCGTCGAGCTGCGGGCGGACCTCGGGACCCGGCTGGAGCGGAACCGCACGGAGCACCGCCTGCTGCACAAGGCCTCCAAGCGCGACGTCGCGTGGTCCGACGGCAACCTGCGGGAGATGGAGGACCGCTGGGTCATGACGTCGCAGGACGGGCCGCAGCGCGCCGCCGAGCTCCTGGCCCGGCACCCTCACCTGGTCCTCGACACGACGGGCCGGACGGCGCAGGAGTCGGCCGACCGGATCCTGGAGTGGGTGGACCAGGGCTCCTAGCGGACCCGCGTCACCGCCACCCCGGCCCGCAGCACCCGGGGGATCTCGGCGACCTCGTCGACCGCGTCGAGGAGCCGGGCCTGATCGGTGGTCGGGGCCGGGGAGTCGAGGGTGACGGCATACTCCACGCCGGTGGACCGCCACCGGTCGTCGAAGTCCCCGTCCACCACCACCGAGACCCCGTCCACGGCCAGCCCCGCCCGCCGAGCCTCGCGGTAGACGTCGTTGAGGACGCACAGCGCGACCGACAGGTGCAGCAGCTGGGCCCCGTTGGCGGCCGGCCCGACCACGACCCCCTGCTCGGTCCACCCGTGCGGCAGCACGACGCCCTCCTCCCCCCGGAGCGACCCCGCGCCGGCCCGGACCCGGAAGGGTGCGTCCTCCCCCCGCGCGGACGACCGTCCTGCGTCGGCCGGCGCCACCACCAGGTCCCGGGTGATCTCGAGATGCCCCAGGTGCTGGCACAGCTCCTCCAGGACGTGGAGCAGCACCCCCTCCGCGCTCCCGCCCCAGAACCGGCCCTCACCCCGCCGGCCCCGGACCGGCCCACCGGGGCCGATCCTGGCCAGGTCTCCCCTCAGCTCCTCCCGCGCGACCCGGGCGCGCGCCACCAGCTCGGCGACCGGCCCGCTCGCCACGAACTCCGCCTCCCGGTCCCGCCGGACGGGCTGCCCGAGGAGCTCCTGCCGGGTCCACTCCGAGACCATCCCGAGGCAGTGGGTGAGGATCTGGTAGGCGGAGTTGGCGCCGGGCAGCTCCGGCACCCGGTTGGCGGTGACGTCGTCCATCCCCGCGACCACGTCGATGATCTCGTCCAGCTTGGCCAGGCAGAAGCGGCCGAGCACGTCCTCGTCCATCCCCGCATCCTGTCGCACGGCGGGCCCCGGGCGGAAGGTCAGACGAAGGGTGGCGTGAACCGCCCGTCGACCGCCGTCCACCCGCCGTCGACCATCACCTGCGACCCGGTGACGAAGGACGCCGCGTCCGAGGCGAGCCAGCACGCCGCACCGACCATCTCCTCGGGCCGGGCCCACCGCCCCAGGGCGGACTTCTCCGCGTAGGCCCGCCCCCAGTCCTGGTCGGCCCGGATCTGGTCGGTCAGCGGGGTCTCGACCACACCCGGCGCGACGGCGTTGACCCGGACGCCGCTCGGCCCCAGCTCGGCGGCGAGGGTCCGGACCAGCTGCTGCACCCCGGCCTTGGTCGCGGCATACACCCCCTGCCCCGGCTCGACGGTGACGGCCCGGATGGAGGTGAAGGCGACGATCGAGCCACGCCCCCGAGCCATCATGCCGGGGGCGAAGGCCCGCGCCGCGTTGAAGGTCCCGCGCAGGTTGAGGGCGACCACCCGGTCGAACTCCTCACCCGTGTAGTCCAGCAGGCGCTTGCGCACGTTCACCGCCGCGGTGAGCACGAGCACGTCCACCTCGTCGATCCGGTCCGCCCGCCGCCCCAGGTCGCCCTCGTCCAGGACGTCCACCGGGTATGCGGCGTGCCCGCGCCCCGGGTCCCCCACCCGGTCGCGCGCCGCCTCCGCGGTGGCCGGTTCCTTGTCGAGGCAGGTCACCCGTGCCCCCTGGGCGGCCAGCCCGGCGGCCACCTCGCTCCCGATCCCGCCCACCCCGACCACGACGGCGTGCCGCCCGTCCAGCCGGAACATCCGGGCGTAGTCCAGCGTCATGGGCCCAGTGTGGCAGGCCGGTCCGACCCGGTGGCCAGGGACTTCGGGCCGTCGGCGAGGGACTTCGGGCCGTCGGCGAGGGACGGCAGCCCGCCGGCGAGGGTCGCCGGGCCGTCAGCGAGGGACGGCAGCCCGTCGCCGGGGACGGCCCGCCTACGCTGGCCGGATGGACGCGCGGGACGTGGTGGCCTCCAGCGAGGCGGTGCTGGTCGACTTCGACGGGCCGCTGGCGCGTCTGCTGCCGGGCAGGCGGTGGCTGGAGCTCTCGGACCGGGTGCGCGCCCGGGCCGGGGAGCTGGGCGGCCCCGCGCTGGAGCAGGCCCTGGAGGGTCAGCCCGACCACGTGCAGGTCCTGCGCTCCGCGGCGGCGCGCGCCCCCGAGGTGGGGCCGCCCCTCGCGGCCTTGGTGACCCGGGTCGAGCTGGCGGCGGCCGAAGAGGTCGCGCCGGGTGCGGGGGCCGTTGCCTTCCTGGAGGAGTGCCTGGAGCGCTCGGCGGTCGCGGTGATCACCAACAACGACCCCCGGGTGGTGGGGCTCGTGCTGGACCGGGCCCGCCCGGGCCTCACCGACCGCCTGGCCGTCGTGCTGGGGCGGGTGGACGACCGCCTCGACGACCTCAAGCCCAGCCCCGCCATGCTCCACTCCGCCCTGCGGACGAGCGGGGTCGGGGCGGCGACCGCGGTCTTCCTCGGGGACTCGGTGACCGACGTCGAGGCCGGGCTGGCTGCGCGCGTGCGGGTGGTCGGCGTGGCAGAGGACGCCACGCGGCGGCAGGAGCTGCTGACCGCAGGTGCCGTCGCCGTCGTCGCCTCCGTGGCCGACCTGCTCTGCACCGGCGGGCCCGACCGTCGATAATCGGCGCATGAGCTCCGGCGCAGCGACGAGCCTTCCCGAGCCGACCGCGGTGGAGCGGCTGGCCGACACCGTCCTGCCGACCCGCCACGGGACCTTCCGGATGACGGCATACCGGGACGACCTCGACCTGGAGCACGTCGTGCTGAGCGTGGGGATCACCGACGCCGGCGCCCGGCAGCGCGACCTCGACAAGGCCCCGCTCGTCAGGGTGCACTCCGAGTGCCTCACCGGTGACGCGCTGGGCTCACGGCGGTGCGACTGCGGCGAGCAGCTGCAGCGGGCGCTGCACCTGGTCATGCAGGACGGCTACGGCGCCCTGGTCTACGTGGGCGGGCACGAGGGTCGCGGCATCGGCCTGGTCGAGAAGCTGCGGGCCTACGCGCTGCAGGACACCGGGCTGGACACGGTCGACGCCAACCTGCGGCTGGGCCACCAGGCCGACCAGCGCACCTACGGTCAGACGGCCGCGATCCTGGAGGACCTCGGGATCAGCCGGATCCGGCTGCTGTCCTCCAACCCCGCCAAGGAGCAGGCGCTCACCGCGCTCGGGGTCGGGGTGGTGGCCCGGCAGCCGCTCATCATGCCCGGCCGGCCGGAGAACGCCGCCTACCTGCGCACCAAGCGCGAGCGCATGGGCCACGACCGTGAGGCGGCCGACGAGTGGGAGGCGCTGCTGCGCGGGGAGGTGACCTCGGGACCCCTGGGCGAGAGGTATGCCGATCTCGCCCGCCCGGGCGGCCCGCGGGTGGTGGCGCAGCTCGGGCAGAGCCTGGACGGCTTCATCGCCAGCCGGACCGGCGACGCCGCCTTCGTCACCGGTGAGGAGGACCGCGAGCACCTGCACCGGCTGCGGGCCCTGGCCGACGCGGTCGTCGTGGGGGCGGCGACGGTGGTCTCCGACGACCCGCAGCTGACGGTGCGGTCGGTGGCGGGACCCTCCCCGGTGCGGGTGGTGCTCGATCCGCGGGGCGCGGTGCCGACGGGCGCTCGCGTCCTCACCGACGGGGTCGCCCCGACGCTGTGGATCGTCGGCGGCGGCACGGTGCCGGAGCAGCCCGCCGCTCACGTCACGGCGCTCCCCTGGCCCGGTGGCGGGCCGATGGACCCGGCGGGTGTGCTCGCGGTGCTGAGGGAGCGTGGCCTCGGCACCGTGCTCGTCGAGGGCGGGGGCCGGTTGGTCACGGCCTTCGTGCAGGCCGGCGTGGTCGACCGCCTCTTCCTGACGACCGCGCCCGTGCTCATCGGTGACGGCGTGCCCGGGCTGCGGCTCGGCGGGACCGACCGCCTCGCGGACGCCTTCCGGCCGACGGTGGTGCGCCGGTGGGCGGCGGGCGAGGACCTGGTCACCGAGCTCGACGTCACGGGCCTGGGCCGGGGCTGACCCGGCGGGCGCGGACGGGCGGGCCGGGCACCGGGCGGGCCGGCACCCGGTGGGCACGGACGGGCGGGCCGGCACCGGGCGGGCACGGACGGGCGGGCCGGCACCGGGCGGGCGGCCCACGCCGCCCGATAGACAAGGAAGATGGTCATGGACGTCGTCGAGAACCTTGTCCATGCTCTTCCTGGTGGTGCGAAGTGGCCTGATGGTGCCGGAGCGGCGGGACCGGGGTGGCGCGAAGCGACTGATGGTGCGGAGCGGCGGGGGCCAGGACCCGGCGGGCGCCGCCGCATCACGCACCCCTGCGCGGGAGGCGGCCCGGTCAGGTGGGGGCGTAGAGGTCGACGTGGCCGACGACGACCTCGAGCCGTCCTGATCGCAGCTGACCGCGCCGCAGGTCCTGCCACGCCCGCAGCGCCCGAGCGTGGTGGGGTGCCTGCGCCAGGGCGGCCTCGACCCGCTCGTCCAGGAACCGCGACAGCAGGTCGGCGTCCCCGGTGCCCAGCACCCAGTCGGTCCGCTACTCGCACGTCTCCCGCCCCCGGTCGCGGAGGAGCCGGGCGAGGCGTCCGGGAGCGTCCGGCCCGGGTCGGGCGTCGCGGCGCTGGTGGTCGTCGAAGGCCGCGCGCAGCAGGTGGTCGTCCGGGTGTCCCGGCGTCAGCTCCAGCTCTCCGGTGACCGACAGGCTGAAGAGCCCGGCGGCGTCGTGCCGGGCCGTCTCGTCGGCCAGGACGGTGAGCTCGCCGTCGGTGAGCACGTCGAGCAGCGCGGAGCACGTCAGGACCAGGCGGTCGTCGTCCTCCAGCACCAGCCCCGCCAGCAGCGTCCCCAGGTCCTCCACCTCGGCGCCGACCAGCTCGGCCCCGGGGTGGTCCTCCTCCCGCAGGTGGTCCGCGTCACGGTCCACCGACACCCATCGCTGGCGCACCGGCAGCCGCGGCGCGAGGTAGCGCCGGTTCGCGCCCGTGCCCGCGCCGAGGTCGACGAGCACCAGACGACGCCCACCCGTGGCCCAGGAATCCTGCGCCAGCCGTCGCGGGAGATCCCCCGCGCCACGGTCACGGGCGGCGGTGTCCGCGCTGCTGCGCAGCGCCAGCCAGTCGCGTCCCGCCCGCCGGTCACCGCTCACCGCGCCGCTCCGTCCCTGACGCCCGCGAGGTTCCGGGGAGACGGGTCAGGCGGCGGCCGGGAGACGACCCCTGGCGAAGTACAGCACCGGCCCGACGAAGTTGATGCCGATGATCCCCGCCCACCTGGCCTTCGACCCCCTGACCGCCGCGGCGGGCCGCACGGCGAGGTCGGTCCAGGCTGCGACGGCCAGGGACAGCTGCACCGAGGCCAGGGCGACGACAACGCCCTTCTGTGTCGCCGACAGGTCGTTCCAGCGCGTGGCCATGGTGCCTCCTCGCTCCTCGACCGGCCGCGGCGAGGGTGGCCGCGAACTCCCGGCCGGGGCTGCTCCCAGTCTATGACCCGGGCCCACCGGAGCGGCCGTCCCGGTCCGCCGGTCGGCCCTCACCGCTGAACCTGCGCGAGCGCGTCGGCCACCGTGCGGGCGGTGCGGTCCCACCCCGGCTGGCGGCCCCGGCGGGTGAGCGCCGCCTCCCGCCAGACCGCCCGGGTGGCGGCGTCGTCGAGCCAGAGGCGGAGCACCTCCGCCAGCGGGCCGGGGTCGTCCGTGCGCACCGCGGCCCCGGGCAGCGGCCCGTCGACAGCGGCGTCCGCCTCGTGGGTCAGCGCCTCCTGCGCCCCGGTGCCCCGCGTCACGACGGCCGGTATGCCGTGCGCCAGCGCCTCGGTGACGACCATCCCCCAGGTCTCGCTGCGGGAGGGGTGGACGAGCAGGTCGGTGCGGCGCCATACCCGCTCCAGCTCCGCCCCGGTCAGCGGGCCGGCCCAGGTCACCCGATCCGTCAGCCCGAGACGAGCGACCTCGGCGAGCAGCCCGTCGGCGGCGTGCCGGTCCGGTGCCGGTCCGGCGAGGACCAGATGCCACGGCCGGTCACGGAGACCGGCGAGCGCCGGCAGGAGCACGGCGTGGTTCTTGACCGGGGTGAGCGCCGCCAGGACGAGCAGCCGGGGGGTCCTCCCCGACCCCGGCGCCACGGGGGTCGGGTCCGCGCCCGGACGGGCCACCACGACCCCGGTCAGCCCGTAGCGGTCCCGCAGGTCGGTGGCCGACCACCGGCTCGTCGTGACCACGAGGTCGGCCGCCCGGAGCGCCCGACCCTCCCGGGCGTCCAGCCCGGCCGCCTCGGACCCCTGCGCGCCCGCGCCCGCCGACAGCGTCGAGTGGACCAGGAGCGCGGTCGGCCGGGCGGCCGCGCTGGCCTCGACCACCTCGGGGACCGCGCACCCCACGAGCCCGTCCAGCAGGACGGGCGCCGCACCCGCCGACCCCAGCGCCGCCGCCAGCGACCGGACGTCCGCCTCGTCCGGGACGGGCCAGGAGCCGGGTGCCCGCAGCACCGTGATCCGGCCGGGCCAGCGGTCGGCGAGGCGGGCGTCGTACCGGTCGCCGCCGCTGGGCGCGGACCGGTCCCGGTCGGGGACGACGAGGGTCGCCCTCACCCCGCTCCGCCCAGCTCCCGCCGGTAGGAGGCCCAGGCGTCCGGGTGCTCGCGCAGGGTGACCGTCAGGGCGTGCAGGCCGGCAGCCGGGTCCACCGCCGCCACGAGCTGGTCGGCGATCCAGCGGCACAGGAACTCCGTGGTCGTGACCTGACCGCTCAGCTCGGGCAGCTCGTCCAGGTTGCGGTAGGCCAGCCGGCCCAGCACCTCGCCCAGCGACGCGGTGGCGGCCCCGATGTCGACGACCACACCGTGCTCGTCCAGGTCGGGCCGCTCCCACGTCGTCTCGACGACGTACGTCGCGCCGTGCAGCCCCTGGGCCGGGCCGAAGAAGGGGTCGGGCAGGGAGTGGGCGACCATCACGTGGTCGCGGACGGTGAGGGTGAACATGGGGCTCCTGTCATGGGGGCGGGTCGGGTCGGTGGGTCGGTGGGGCGGGACGGGGCGGGTCGATCGGGACGGGCGGGTCAGTAGCGGACGAGGTGGCACAGGCCGGGCTCCCCGTCGGCAAGGCGCCGCAGGAGGTGGGGCAGCTGCTCGAACGGCGTCGGGCCGGCCAGCAGGTGGTCGAGGGCGGGGTTGGTGGCGGCGTGCAGCGCCACCTGCATGCGGTCGGCGTGGTCGCGGCGTGCGGCCCGGTGCGGGCTGACCCGGCTCACCTGGCTCGCCCGCACGGACAGGCGTCGGGTGTGGAAGGTGGTGCCGAGGCCGACGGTGACGGGGGTGGTGCCGTACCACGACAGCTCGACGACCTCACCCTCCTGCCCCAGCAGCCCGAGCGCCGTCTGCAGCCCGGCCTGGGTCGCGGACGCGTGGAAGACGACGTCGCAGTCGCTGCCGGCCTCCTCCGGGGTCACGCCGGTGGCGCCCAGGTGGGCGGCGAGGGCCCGCCGGGATGGATCGGGGTCGACCAGCTCTAGCCGGGTGAGCGGGAGGGAGCCCAGCAGGGCGGTGACGCTGGCGCCCACCATCCCCCCGCCCACGACCGCCACCCGGTCGCCGTAGAGCGGCCGGCCGTCCCAGAGGGCGTTGACGGCGGTCTCGAGCGTCCCCAGGAGCACGGCACGCTCGTCGGGCACCTCGTCGGGGAGCGGCGTGAGGGCGGTGAGCGGCACGACATACCGGTCCTGGTGGGGGTGCAGGCAGAAGACCCGGCGACCCACCCACCCGGGATCCCCCTCCTCGACCACCCCGACCGACAGGTAGCCGTGCTTGACCGGCCCGGGCAGGGCGCCCTCCTCGAACGGCCCGGCCACCTGGGCGGCGACCTCCGGCGGCACCTGCCCGCGATGGACGAGCAGCTCGGTCCCGCGGCTCACCCCGGACACGACCGCGCGGACGAGCGCCTCGCCGGGCCCGGGCGGGTCGATCGGCGCGGTGCGGATCTCGCCGTGGCCGGGGGCGAGGGTCCAGTACGCTCGAGCCTCCATGGCTGCCATTGTGTCCAGCGTCGGCGGGTCCCGCTGGACGGGGAGGACCCCGGCCGACGGGGTCACGCTGGTGCGGGCGGTGCTGGTGGCGGGGTGCGCGGTGCGGGTCCTCACCGGGCGCGGACGCCCGCGGGGGTGGGGGCTCCCGGTGGTCGCGGGGGTCGCCTGGGCGCTGGACGGGGTCGACGGGTATGTCGCGCGCCGCACCGGCACCGTGTCGGAGCGGGGCTGCCGCTGGGACAACACGACCGACGCCACCCTCGTGGCCGTGCTCGCGACGGCGGTCGCCGGGGCCGCTCCGTGGGCGCCGGTGGGGGCGGCCCTCTAACCGGCCTACCGCCTGGGGCAGCGCGTGCGACCGACGTGGCGCCGGCCGCTGCCGGGCAGCCGCCGCGGCAAGGTGGTGGGCGGCGTCCTGACGGGCACGCTCCTGGGCGCCACCGTCCCCGGGATGCCGCGCGCCGTCGTGCGTCCGGCGGTGGCGGTGGCGGTGGGGCTGGTGACGTGGTCGTTCGCGGTCGACCTCACGTGGCTGGAGCGGCAGGCCCGGTCCTGAGCCGCGACGTCCTGGCATCATCGGTCGGGTGAGCCCGGACCTGGACCAGCCTCCGCCGCAGCTGGGGCCCGCGGACGTGGCGCGTCTCGTGACGGCGCACCCGCAGTGGTGGGACATGGTCGAGGACCAGCCGGGGGCCGGCGGCCCGGCCCCGTCGGACCAGGGGGGCGAGCCCTCCGTGGACCTGCTCGGCCGCGGTGAGTCCTGCACCGTCTGGCGGGTCACCCGCGGCGAGCGGCAGCTGGCGGTGCGGGTGCCCCATACCCCCCTGGCGGAGCTGCCCCAGCCGCTGACCGCCGAGCTCGAGCTGCTGGGGCGGGTGCCCGAGGGGGTGGGCGCCCTCCCCGTCGCGGTGCACGAGCCGACGGCATCGGACCCGACCGCCTACCTCGTGGCCGGTCTCGTCCCCGGTGAGGTGCTCCCTCCCTCGGCCTGGACCGAGGACCTCGTCGCGTCGCTGGCGCGGGTGCTCGCCCGCCTGCACGTGCTGGGGCGGACGGAGGGCCTGCCACCCGTCGCCCCGCCTGACCTCGTCGCGACCGCGCACGGGGCACGGGCCTGGTGGCGCGAGCACGAGCCCGAGCACTCCTGGTCGCTGGACCCGCTGTGGCCGGCCGTCCTCGCCCACCAGGAGCGCGTGGAGGCCCGTGCCCCGGGGACGGAGACGACCCTCGTGCACGGTGACGCCTGCCTGACCAACGTGGTCGTGGCGGCGGGGCGGCCACGGCTCGTCGACTGGGAGTGGGCCGGGCTGGGGGACCCGGCGCGGGACCTGGCCTATACCGGCGGCCGCGTGCACGCCGACCCCTGGTACCTCGCGCTGGACGAGGTCAGCGTGCGCCGTCAGGTCGAGGAGTACGCGAGGGCCCGGGAGGCTCTGGGCCGTCCCGTGGAGGTGGAGCCCCTCCTGGTCCGGCGGGCGGGGTGGCTCCTGAACGAGACCTACTTCCTGGTCCCCCACCTCCGGCGGGTGGCGGCCCGTGGGGGCGAGCACGCCGACCGGTATGCCCGCACGGCCGCCTCCCTCCTGGGTCACCTCGCCGCCTGGCTGGGCGGCGAGGTAGCTCAGGACGCGGCGCTGGGGAAGGCCTCGCGGTAGGACCGCCACCGGCCGGCCGGCGTGGTCACCGAGTCGGCCGCGAGCATGGCCCTCACGATCGAGCGGGTCACGACCTCGCCCGCGGCGTGCAGCAGCAGGTGGAGGGCGGCCGGGCCCGGTGCGGGTCCTGCCGCGGTCGACAGCCCGAAGAGGGTGTCCCCGTCGACCATGGTGTGGATCGGGCTGACGGCCCGGGCCATGCCGTCCTGGCCGGACCCGGCGAGCCGGGCGCACTGGGCCTTGGTGAGCGTGGCGTCGGTCGCGACGACGCCGATCGTCGTGGCCAGGGTGCGGGGCATGCCGGCGCTGCCGTCCGCGGCGGCGGCCCGTCGCGCCGCCTCCAGGTCGGCGGGGTCGGGCCGACGGGGCCGGACACCCGCCGGCCAGCCCGGGATGCCCTCGAGGTCCGCCGGGAGCAGGGACCGCGCCCCCCACAGCTCTCCGGTGGCCGGGTCGACCGTCGATCCCACGGCGTTGACGACGACCAGCGCCGCGACCGTGACGACGCCCTCGTCGGTGGTCAGCACCGCGCTGGCGGAGCCGGTCCCACCGCGCAGGCCGCCCGCCTGGGCGCCCGTGCCAGCCCCGGACGACCCCTGCTGGACGAGCGGGTGGGCGTCCGTCACCTGGGCCGACAGCGCTGCGGCACAGGCGTTCTCGCCGAACGCCGCGTCCGGCGCTGCCGCGAAGTCGCCCCCGCGTCCCAGGTCGAAGATGACGGCTCCGGGCACGATGGGGACCACCTGGCCGGGGCCGCCCATGGGAAGCCGCGGCCCTCGGCATACAGGCGGCGCATCACCCCGTCGGCCGCGGCGAGGCCGAAGGCCGACCCGCCGCTGAGGGTGACGGCGTGGACCCGCTCCACCAGGTTGCGCGGGTCGAGCAGGTCGGTCTCCCGGGTGCCGGGTCCGCCGCCGCGGACGTCGACGCCGCCGACCGCACCCTCGGGGGGCGCCAGCACGACCGTCGTGCCCGTCAGCCAGCCGTCCCCGACCCGCCCGTGGTGGCCGACGGCGAGCCCGGCGACGTCGGTCAGGTCGTTGCGCGGTCCCGCAGTCCAGCTCTGCACGGTGCTCCTCAGGACGTCGGGTCGCCGACACCGGCGGCCAGCTCGCGCGCGCCGCGGCCGGCGAGGGCGCCGGCCAGGTCGGGCACGGCCGCGAGCAGCGACCGCGTGTAGGGGTGCTCGGGGGCGGCGAAGAGCTGCTCGGTCGGCGCCACCTCGACGATCTCCCCGCGCTGCATCACCGCGATCCGGTCGCAGACGTGCCGCACGACCGACAGGTCGTGGCTGACGAAGACCAGGGTGAGGTCGAAGCCGTCGACCACCTCGTCGATGAGGTTGAGCACCTGCGCCCGGACCGACACGTCGAGGGCGGAGACCGGCTCGTCGGCCACGAGGATGTCCGGTCCCGGCGCCAGGGCCCGGGCGATGGAGATCCGCTGGCGCTGGCCGCCGGAGAACTGGTGGGGGTAGCGGTCGGCCGCGTCGGCGGACAGCCCGACCCGCTCCAGCAGCTCGCGCACCCGCTCCCGGCTCTCGGCCCGCCGGCCCGGGCGGCGACGAGCGGCTCGGCCACGATCTCCCCCACCCGCATGCGGGGGTCCAGCGAGCTCATCGGGTCCTGGAAGACCAGCTGGAGGGTCTCGCGCAGCCAGCCCAGCCGCCGCAGCGGCTGGTCGTGGACCGGTCGGCCCTCCACGTGCACCTCGCCGGACGTGGGCCGGTCCAGCCCGCAGATCAGGCGCAGCAGGGTGGACTTGCCCGACCCCGACTCCCCCACGATCCCGAAGCGCTCCCCGCGCGGGACGCACACGGTGACGTCGCAGACGGCGTGGACGACGGGGGCCGGCGAGGTCAGCGAGGTGCGGCGGCGGCGGAACTCCCGGCTCACCCCGCGCAGCTCGATGGCCGGCGACTCAGTCATCGCGCTCACCACCGGCGGGGTGGTGGCAGGCGAAGCCGCGGGCGTGCTCCCCGGCGGGGTGCTCCCCGCGGGTCGTCCACGGCGGCCGGGTACGGCATACCTCGGTGGCGTGCGCGCAGCGCGAGCGGAAGACGCACCCGTCCGGGAACCGGCCGGCCGGGGGGACGGTGCCCGGGATCGTCGGCAGGGCCGCCCGCTCGCGGCGCGCCCCGTCGATGCCGGTGAGGTCGCTGGCGGCGACCAGCCCCTGGGTGTAGCGGTGGCGCGGGTCGGCGAAGACCTCCGTGACCGGGCCGGCCTCGACGATCCGCCCGCCGTACATGACCAGGACCCGCTCGCAGACCGTGGCGACGACCGCGAGGTCGTGGGTGATGAAGAGCATGGCCGCGTCCCGCTCCTCGATGCCCCGCACGATGAGGTCGAGCACCGTCGCCTGGACGGTGACGTCGAGCGCGGTCGTGGGCTCGTCGCAGATGAGCAGGCCAGGGTCGTTGGCCAGGGCGATCGCGAGGACCACCCGCTGGCGCTGGCCGCCGGAGAGCTCGTGCGGGTAGGCCCGGGCGACGTGGGCGGGGTCGGGCAGACCGACCTGCTCGAGGAGCTCGACCGCGCGGGCCCGGGCCTGGGCCTTGGGGCGGGTGCGGTGGATCGTCATGACCTCGGCGACCTGGGCACCGACCCGCATCGTCGGGTTGAGCGCGGTCATCGGCTCCTGGAAGACCATCGACATCGAGTCCCCGCGCAGCCGGGCCATCGCGCGCTCGCCCACCTCCAGCAGGTTGCGGGTCGCGGGCGAGCGGGCCGAGAGCCGCACCTCGCCGGTCGCGCCGAGCCCCTCCGGCAGCAGCCCCATGACGGCCAGGGCGGTGAGGGACTTGCCCGACCCCGACTCCCCGATGAGCCCGACCCGCTCGCCGCGGTCGATCGCGAAGGTGACCTCGTGGAGCAGGGGGGTGGAGCCGGCCGCGACGGACAGGTCCTCGACCCGCAGGACGGAGCGGTCGGGCGCCACGGAGGGTTGGGCCGACATCGTCACCTCCTCGTGTCGCGGCTGGCGGGTATGCCGCGTCCCAGGCTAACCGTCACGCCCACCCGCGGGGGCGGCCAGACCTGCGGCGCGCCCCCCACGGCCACCCCCACCCCCACCGACCGCCCCGTGTGGTTGCTCTCATCCCCACCGAGCGCACCGCGTGGTTGTTCTCAGCCCCACCGAGCGTCTCTTGTGGTTGTTTTCAGGCCCACCGAGCGTCTCGTGTGGTTGCTCCCAACCCCACCGAGCGTCTCTTGTGGTTGTTTTCAGGCCCACCGAGCGTCTCGTGTGGTTGT
The DNA here is from genome assembly GCF_004526345.1 of Ornithinimicrobium flavum. NCBI lineage: Bacteria > Bacillati > Actinomycetota > Actinomycetes > Micrococcales > Ornithinimicrobiaceae > Ornithinimicrobium > Ornithinimicrobium flavum. The sequence goes on from NZ_CP038213.1 coordinate 3,295,684, forward strand.
ACTCAGAACCACCGAGCGCCCCGCGTGGTTGTTCTCAGGCCCACCGAGCGCCTCGCGTGGCCACTGCGAAAGGTCCCGCCCAGAGGCCCTCGTCCGGTCAGGGCCGGCGAGCGACAGCGAGCGGGTGCGGGCTGGCCTCGGCGGCCAGACCGGCATACCTCATGTTCCGCGACCTGGCCTGGAGAAGGGCCGTCATGCGAGGCCCTCCTGGTCGAGGTGCTCGCGGACCCGGCTGACCTTGGCGGTCAGCTGGTCAGCATACCCCGGGCGCAGGTCGGCCTTGAGCACGAGCGAGACCCGCGGGCCGTGCTGGGCCACGGCGTCGCAGGCTGCCTTGATGACCGGCATCACCTCGTCCCAGTCGCCCTCGATGGTGGTGAACATCGAGGTCAGCTCGTAGGGCAGGCCGGAGTCGCGGACCACGCGGATCGCGTCAGCGACCGCGGCACTGACCGAGCCGGACTTGTCGGAGACGGACGGGGCGACGGAGAAGGCGAAGAGCATGTCATCACCCTAGATAGCGCGGCGTGGGGCGGTCCGGGGCGGCCACACGAGGCGGTCGGTCGGCCCTGGAGCAACCACACGAGGTGGCCGGTGGGAAGGAGAGCAACCACACGAGGTGGCCGGTGGGAAGGAGAGCAACCACACGAGGCGGTGGGTAGGGAGGAGAGCAACCACACCACGCGGCCGGTGGGGAAGAGAGCAACCACCCCAGGCGGCCGGTGGGGAGGGGGGCGGCCACGCGAAGCGGCCGGTGTGGAGGGGGCCGGTGGGAGGGGGTGGGGGGTCAGCGGCCCTCGAGTTTCGGGTCGAGCCAGTCGCGGAGGCCGTCGCCGAAGAGGTTGAAGCCGAGCACCGACAGGGCGATCGCGGCTCCGGGCACGAGCGCGAGGTGGGGTGCGGTGCGCAGCGTGGTCTGCGCCTCGTAGAGCATCCGCCCCCACGAGGCCTGACCCGTGGGGGTGCCGAGGCCGAGGTAGGCGAGGGCGGCCTCGGCGAGGATCGCGATGGCGAAGGACACCGAGGCCTGGACGATGACCAGCCCGGCGACGTTGGGCAGCACGTGCCGCCAGGCAATCGCCAGCGGGGAGCGGCCGGCGGCGCGGGCGGCCACGACATACTCGCTCTTCATCACCCCGAGCGCGCCGGAGCGGGTGATCCGGGCAAAGGCCGGGATCGTCGCGATCCCGATGGCGATCATCGCGACCCGCGTCGACCCGCCGTAGAGCGCGGCGAACATGATCGCGAGCAGCAACGCGGGGAAGGCCAGCAGTACGTCGTTGCTGCGCATGACCAGCTGGCCCAGCCACCCCGGCGACATCGCGGCCAGGACACCCAGGGGGACCCCGACCAGGGCGGCGACACCGACGGCGACGAGACCGACATACAGGGTCGTCCTCGCTCCCACGAGGATCTGGGTGAAGACGTCACGGCGCAGGCGGTCGGTGCCGAGCCAGTGCTCGGCGTTGGGGGTCTGGTAGGCCTCGGTCTGCAGCACGCGCATCGGCGGCCACGGGGTCCAGACGTAGGACACGAGGGCGAGGGCCACCACGACCAGCACGATCGTGCCGCCGATGACCAGCGAGGGGTTGAGGGGCCGCCGGCGGGCACCGGTCGGGGCGGCCGCCTCACCGGCCGCGCTGCCACCGGCCTCGCCGGCGACGCCCGGGGCCGGCGCGCCCTGCATCGACTCGGTCATCGCGCGCCCGCCCGCAACCGGGGGTCGATGATCAGGTAGAGGGTGTCGACGACGAAGTTGATGACCAGGACCGCCACCACCAGCACCATGACGACCGCCTGCACGGTGAGCAGCTCACGCTTGGCGACCGAGTCCAGCAGCAGGGATCCGAGACCGGGGATGACGAAAACCCGCTCGATGACCACGGCCCCCACGAGCAGGGTGGCCAGCTGCAGCCCCAGCACCGTGACGACCGGGACGGCAGCGTTGCGGAAGCCGTGCCGCCACAGCGCCTCCACCGGCCGCAGCCCCTTCGCCCGGGCGGTCCGCAGGTAGTCCTCGCGGAGCACGTCCAGGACGGCCGAGCGGACGTACCGCGCGAGCACGGCCGCCTGCACGAGGGCAAGGGAGATCGCCGGCAGCGCGAGCCGCTGGAGGAAGCCGACCGGGTCCTGCGCCGGCACCACCCACCCCCCGGAGGGCACCCACCGCAGCCGGACGGCGAAGACCGAGATGAGCAGGATGCCGGCGAGGAAGGCCGGGATCGCCACGCCCACCTGGGACAGGCCCGACATGACCACGCCGTCGAGGTGCCGGTGCCGCACCGCCATCCACACCCCGACCGGCACCGCGACGACGACGGCCAGCAGCATCGCCGCCAGCACGAGCCAGAGCGTGACCTGGATGCGGTCGGCGATCTGGGGCCCGATCGGCGCCCGGGAGACGAACTCCACGCCCGGGTCGAGCAGGACCAGCCCCCGCACCCACTCGAGGTACTGCACCACCACCGGACGGTCGAGCCCGAACTGCGCCCGCAGCTGGGCCACGGCCTCGTCCGAGGCGTTGATGCCGAGCGCGACCCGGGCCGGGTCCCCCGGCAGCACGCGCATGAAGCCGAAGACGAGCAGCGAGGCCACCGCGAGGCTCGCCAGCAGCACGCCGGTGCGCTGCAGCAGGCGGAGGATCATCGGTATGCGGTGCCGGGGCTCGTCGCGCGTCGGGGCGGGGGTCAGTCGCGGGCCAGGTCGGCCAGGGGGAAGGCCTCCTTGATCGCGTTCTCCGGCAGCCCGGTGATGTCGGTGTCGGCGACCATGAGGTTGGGCAGCAGGAAGAGGAAGTCGGCGGCGGCGTCCTGGCTGATGAGGGCGGCGGCCTCCTTCATCTTCGCGACCTGCTCCTCCTCGGTGCCGGTGTCGGCCTCGTCGAGGATCGTGCGCAGCTCCTCGGTGCCGTAGGTCGTGTAGTAGTCCGGGTCGCCGAAGACGTTGCCCAGGTCGCGCGGCTCCACGTGCGCCACGATCGACATGTCGTAGTCCTCGTTGGTGTAGACCGTCTCCAGCCAGGCGGAGGGGAACTCCAGCTCGTCGATGGTCACCTCCAGCCCGACGTCCTCCAGCATCGACTCGACCACGGTGCCGCAGGCCACGGCATACGGGAGCGTCGGGATGCGCAGGCGCAGCTCCTGCCCCTCGGCGTCAGCCTCGGCGATGAGGCTGCGGGCCTGGTCGGGGTCGAAGGGGAAGTCACCGGTGCGGTCCTCGTACCAGGGGTCGCTCGGCGGGACCATCGAGCCGATGAGGGAGCCGCGGCCGGCCCAGCAGGTGTCCATCAGCGACTGGTGGTCGATCGCGTGGCGGACCGCCTGGCGCAAGGTCGGGTCGGAGAGGGGCTCGCCCTCGTTCTGGTTCATGGACAGGACGACCTCGCCGTTGGTGGTGCCTTCGACGATCTGGTAACCGCCGCCCTCGAACTCGGCCAGGGACTCGGGGGCCTGCACCGTGGAGACCACGTCGATGGCGTCGGTGAGCATCGCGTTGTTGAGGGCGTTGGCGTCCCGGAAGTAGTGCATTTCGACGGTCGCGAAGTAGGGGGACTCTCCGTGGTAGGAGTCGTTGCGCTGCAGCGTGATCTTCGAGCCGCGGTCCCAGGAGTCGAAGACGAAGGGGCCGGAGCCGACGGGGGTGTTGGCCAGGTCGTCGACACCCTCGGTGTCGAAGATCGCGCCGACCCGGGTGGTCAGGGCGTAGAGGAAGCTGTTGCTCGGCTCGGCCAGGGTGACCACGACGGTCGTGTCGTCCGGGGCCTCGACGGAGTCGATGACGTCGAACTGCGCCTTGAGCGAGGTGGTCCACGCGTCCGAGCTGACCCGCTCCAGGGAGAACTTCACGTCCTCGGCGGTCAGCTCGGCCCCGTCGGAGAACGTGACGCCGTCGACGAGGGTGAAGGTGTAGGTGAGCCGGTCCTCGCTGACCTCCCACTCCTGCGCGAGCATCGGCACGATCTCCCCGGAGTCGGCGTCGACGGTGACCAGGGTCTCGTAGACGTTGTCCAGGAGCAGCTGCGGGATCGCGGCGCCGTCGGTGGTGGTGAAGTCCAGGCTCGCGGGCTCGGCGACCAATCCGATGCGCACGGTCTCGGTGGAGCGGGAGCCGTCCGGGGGCGGGGCGGCGACCGGGCCGCTGGCCGTGGCGTCCTCCCCGTCGGTCGACCCCTGCGCGTCCGTGGCGTCGGTGGTCGGGTCTGAGCTGCCGGCCCCGGCGTTGCAGCCGGTCAGCAGTGCGGTGGCCGCGAACGCGGCGCAGGCGAGACGGGCACGGGTCTTCGTCGACGTCGCGGTCATGGGCGGCATCATCCTTCATTCGGCTGCCGGATGGCTACCCCGCAGCGGGTACGGTCGCTTCCATGACCAAGGATGCCCGATCGTCGCAGGGCGACGCGCCGGTGGTGCTCGTGGCGCCGGACAAGTTCCGCGGCAGCCTGACCGCGCCGGAGGTGGTGGCCGCCGTGCGGGTCGGGGCCGAGGCGGTCGGGTGGCAGGTCCTGGAGCGCCCGCTGGCCGACGGGGGCGAGGGGATGCTGGACGCCTTCGGCGGGGCGAACCGCAGCACGACCGTGACCGGCCCGGCCGGCACGCCCGTCGAGGCACCCTGGCGCCTCGGGGACGACGGCGTGGCGGTCGTGGAGAGCGCGGCCGCGTCCGGGCTGGCGCTGGCCGGCGGGTCGGCGGGCAACGACCCGATGGCGGCGACGAGCGCCGGTACCGGCGAGCTGGTCGCCGAGGCGGTGCGGGCCGGGGCGCGGCGGGTCGTCGTCGGTCTCGGCGGGTCGGCGATGACCGACGGCGGGCTGGGCGCGGTCGAGGCGGTCCTCTCCCGCCTGGACGGGCGGCGGCCCGCCGACCTGGGGGTCGAGCTGCTCGTGGCCTGCGACGTGCAGACGGTCTTCACCGAGGCAGCCGCCGTCTTCGGGCCGCAGAAGGGCGCCGGGCCGCAGCAGGTGAGCGAGCTGACGCAGCGGCTGCACCGGGTGCTGGCCGACTACGAGCACCGCTTCGGTGCGCAGCTGCGCGAGGCCGCGGTCGACCTGGCCCGGTTGCCGGGCGGCGGCGCCGCCGGCGGCCTGGGCGGCGGCCTCGTCGTGCTGGGCGGTCGCCTCCTCCCCGGGCTCCGGCTGGTGGCCGAGCAGGTCGGGCTGGCCGAGGCGATCGAGGCCGCCGACGCGATCATCACCGGTGAGGGGGCGCTGGACGCCGAGTCCTTCAACGGCAAGGTCGTCGGCGGCGTGGTCGACGCCGCCGAGCCGGACGGCATACCCGTCCTGGTCCTGGCCGGCACCGTCCGCCCCGACGCCCCCGCCGCCCGCCTGTCCCGCCTCCGCACCGTCGATCTCTCCCGGACCTACGGCGCCGACGCCTCCTGGAACCGCACCGCCGAGTGCATCGCCCACGCCGTCGAGGAGCACCTCCCCACCCGCCCCCGCCCCCTCCCCTGAGAGCGACCGGACGCGCGTTCCTGCCAGACCGGACGCGCGTTCCTGACGCTTCTCCACAGGCCCGGGGCCGTTCCGGCCAACCGGACGCGCGTCTCCCGCGGGGGCGGAACCCCATACCAGAGACCGGCCGAACCTCGGCCCGACTCGGACGACGTGTGGACAACTGTCACGAACGCGCGTCCGGTCTGGCACGACCGCGCGTCCGGTCGGGTCGAGTCGGGCGACCCCTGTGGACAACCGTCACGAACGCGCGTCCGGAGTGGCAGGAACGCGCGTCCGGTCGGGGAAAGGGGGGCGTTACACTACTGACAGGAAACTGATACCGTGAGTATCGGGTACAGCATCGAGAGAGGGGCCACCGTGGGTCACTACCGCAGCAACGTCCGCGACACCGAGTTCATGCTCTTCGACGTCCTGCAGCGCCAGGACCTCCTGGGTCGCGCTCCCTACGACGAGATCGATCTCGAGACGGCCCGGGCGGCGCTCCACCAGGTCGCCGAGCTCGCGGAGGGGCCGATCGCGGCCAGCTTCGCCGAGGCCGACCGCGAGCCCCCGGTGCTCGACCCCGCGACCGGCACGGTCACCATGCCGCAGAGCTTCGTCGACTCCTACCAGGCCTGGGTGGACAACGAGTGGTGGCGGCTGGAGGTCGACGCCGGCCTCGGCGGCACCCCCGCCCCACCGAGCCTGACCTGGGCGATGAACGAGCTCGTCCTCGGCGCCAACCCGGCCGTCAAGATGTTCGCCGCCGGCTTCACCTTTGCCAACGTGCTGCACCGCCTCGGCACCCCCGAGCAGCAGCAGCTCGCCCAGCACATGATCGACAAGCACTGGGGCGCCACGATGGTCCTCACCGAGCCCGACGCCGGGTCCGACGTCGGCGCCGGCCGCGCGAAGGCCGTCAAGGCCGGCGACGGGACCTGGCACCTCACCGGGGTCAAGCGCTTCATCACCAGCGGCGTCGCCCCCTTCTACGACAACGTCGTCCACTTCGTCCTGGCCCGCCCCGAGGGCGCCGGCCCCGGCACGAAGGGCCTGTCGCTCTTCGTCGTCAGCGACCGGCACATCACCGACCTGGAGACCGGGGAGCTCGGCGAGCGCAACGGCGTCCAGGTCGCCAATATCGAGCACAAGATGGGCCTCAAGGTCTCGACCACCTGCGAGCTGCGCTTCGGCGAGGACCCCGACAACCCCGCCGTCGGGACCCTCCTGGGCGAGGCCCACGACGGCATCGCGCAGATGTTCCGCATCATCGAGCACGCGCGGATGCTCGTCGGCACCAAGGCCATCGCGACCCTGTCCACCGGCTACCTCAACGCCCTCGACTACGCCAAGGAGCGCGTCCAGGGCGCCGACCTCACGCAGATGACCGACAAGACGGCCCCGCGCGTGACCATCACCCACCACCCCGACGTGCGGCGCTCGCTCATGCTGCAGAAGGCCTACGCCGAGGGCCTGCGCGCGCTCATGCTCTGGACCGCCAGCTTCCAGGACACCGTCCACAGCGCCCAGGACCTCGCCGGCACCGACGACCTCGCCGAGGTCGACGACCGTGGGGCCGACCTAGCCGCGCGCGTCAACGACCTGCTCCTGCCGCTGGTCAAGGGCTGCGGCTCCGAGCGCGCCTTCACCCTCCTCGGCACCGAGTCTCTGCAGACCTTCGGCGGCTCCGGCTTCCTCCAGGACTACCCGATCGAGCAGTACGTCCGCGACGCCAAGATCGACTCCCTCTACGAGGGCACCACGGCCATCCAGGGCATGGACTTCTTCTTCCGCAAGATCGTCCGCGACCAGGGGCAGGCGCTCGGGTATGTCGCGCAGCAGGTGATGCGCACCGTCTCGGCCCGGGCGGACGACGGCCTGGACGAGACCCGCGACGCGGTCGGTCGGGCGCTGGGCGAGGTCCAGCAGATGGTGGAGTTCCTCACCGGCAGGGCGATCGCCTCCCGGTCCGAGCCGGAGCAGGTGTATGCCGTGGGCCTGGGCACCACCCGTCTGCTGCTGGCGGCCGGTGACCTCGTCATCGGCTGGCTGCTCCTGCGCCAGGCCGAGGTGGCGGCGCGACTGCTGGCCTCCGGGCAGCCCGGCGTGAGCGGGGCCGGTGCGCACCCGGCCTACCTGCAGGGCAAGATTGCGGCGGCGAGGTTCTTCGCCACCGAGGTCCTCCCGCGGCTGGGCGCCGACCGCCGCACGATCACCGCGGTCGACCTGGGCCTGATGGAGCTCGCCGAGGACGCCTTCTGAGCCCGGCCCCGGTCAGGCGTAGCGCTTGATGCGGAAGACGAAGAACCGCATCATCAGGTACATGTAGACGGCTTCGAAGGCACCGGCGATCAGCCGGGCCCCGATCCCCGGCACGCCCTGCCACTCCAGCAGGGACGCCAGCCCGAGGATGAAGAGGGCGTAGTTGGTCAGGACCGTGAGCACGTAGCGTCCGGTCTGCCGACCCACCGGGCCGTGCGACTGGAAGTTCAGCCACCGGTTGAGCACGAACGCCAGGCCGAACGCGATGACGTAGCCCACCGTCACCGCCACGGGGTAGAGCACCCCCAGGACGCTGTCGAGGACGTAGAGGATCGTCAGGTCGACGGCATACGTGAAGCTGCTGATCGCCGCGAAGCCGATCGCCGTCTCCGGCACCAGCCGCGCCAGCCAGGCCGGCAGGGCGCCGTGAAACCGCAGCCGCGCCCGGGCGAAGCGGTCGGCCGCGGTCGCGCCGGTGGGCGCGGCCGGCACGGCGGAGGCTCCCGACCCCCGGCCTCCGGGGTCAGGCACGGGCGAGAGGCGCGGAGCGTCGATCAGTAGCCGTCACGGTGACGGACGTCGCGCTCCTCGTTGCGGTCGATGACCTCACGGTGGGTGGTGTTGGTGCGCTGGGTGTTCATGACCAGGCCGAGGATGAGCGAGAGCACGCCGGCGGCCATGAGGATGTAGCCGATGGTGTTGAGGTTGACGAAGTCGACGGCGTCCGGCTGGATGCCGAAGCTGAGGATCGCGCCGGTGACGAGCAGGAAGATGCCGAGGCCAATGCCCATGGTGGTGTGCCTTTCGGTAGGAATCGACCCCCAGCGTAACGTCGAGGTCTCACAACCGCCGGTCAGCGAGCACGGGGAAGTCGGTCCGCGCCCGCTCCACCTGACCGGTGTCGATCTCCACCGACAGCACCTCCTGGTCGGTGCCGGCCTCGGCCAGCACCGTGCCCCACGGGTCGACGACGGCGCTGCGTCCGCCCATCTCGATCCCGGCGTGGGTGCCCGCGGTGTTGCAGGCGAGCACGAAGCACTGGTTCTCCACCGCCCGGGCCCGCAGCAGCAGCCGCCACGCCTCGACGCGCGGGGCCGGCCACGCGGCGGGGACGAGGAAGAGCTCGGCGCCGAGGTCGAGCTGGGCGCGGTAGAGCTCGGGGAAGCGCAGGTCGTAGCACGTCGACAGCCCCACGGTCAGGGCGTCGGCGGGGGCGGGGAGATCGGTGACGACCAGCTCGGTCCCGGCCTCCATCAGGCGCGGCTCGCCGGAGCCGAAGCCGAAGCGGTGGATCTTGCGGTAGCGCGCGCACGGCCGGCCCTGCGGGTCCAGCACGACCGAGGTGTTCCACAGATGCCGCCCCTCCGCCCCGGGTCGCTCGGTGCGTTCCACGACGGACCCGGTATGCAGCACCGCCCCGATCTCCCGGGTCGCCTCGGCCAGGGGGGCCAGGGCGGGCGGCAGCTCCGGGTCCTCCGGCAGCCCGGGCTCGTCGGGCCAGAGCACCTGGGCCCGGTCCTGCCAGTCCGCGGCCGCGAAGCCTCCGGCGCTCCACAGCTCGGGGAGCACGACCAGGTCGTGCCCGGCCCCGGCGGTGCGGACCAGGTCGGCCGCGCGCTGGGCCCGTGCGGCGACCGGCTCGTCGGCCCCCTCGCCGTAGGCGAGCTGGAGAAGGGCGATCCTCATCGGCGGCTCCGTTCGTCGAGGGCCTGCAGGCGGGCGTTGTAGGCGGCGAGCTCGGCGTCGTCGTCCCGGTCGGCCTGCCGGTCCAGCCGGGCGCTCTCCCGCTCGTCGCGGCGCATCCAGTCCATCACGATCATGAGGACGACGACCACCGTGGGGATCTCGCCGATCCCCCAGGCGATCGCGCCGCCGAGCTGCTGGTCGACGAGTAGGTCGTCGACCCACGGCACGTCGAGGGTCTTGAAGAAGGCCGGGGCCAGCAGCCAGGTGCCCTGCATCAGCGCCAGCCCGAAGAAGGCGTGGGCGGCGAGGGTGCCGATGGCGACGAGCACCCGCATCGGCGGCTCCCACTTGGGCGGCCCCGGGTCCTGGCCCACGAGGGCCCAGACGAAGGCGAAGCCGGTCAGGCTGAAGTGCACGATCATGGCGACGTGCCCCACGTGGGTCGTCAGCGCCCACTCCAGCAGCCCGGTCCAGTAGAAGACGATGAGGCTGAGGAAGAAGTTTGCCCCGGCCACGAGCGGGTTGACCACGAAGCGGGCCCAGCCGGAGTGCACCACCGCCACGAGCACCTCGCGGGGGCCCAGCGTGCGGTCCTTGCGGGCCGGCAGGCTGCGGTAGGCCAGGGTGATCGCCTGGGCGGGGACGAGGAAGACCGGCACCGCCATCATCAGCCCCATGTGCATGACCATGTGGTGGGAGAAGGCGACCCGGCCGTAGACGGCGGGCGCGCCGGAGGTGACGTAGACGAAGACCGCCCAGCCGATCCCCCACAGCAGCAGCCGCCACCAGGGCCACCGGTCGCCGCGGCGGTGCAGGCGCACCATGCCGGCGGCATACAGGCCCACCGCGAGCACTGCGGCGAGAAGGAAGAGCCAGTTGACCGCCCACGTGTCCAGCAGCCGTGCGGCCTCGAAGGGCGGGGGCGTGGGGTAGCCGGTGAGGGCGTAGGCCGGGTCGGCGGCGTCCACCCCCTCCTGCGGCGGCGGGGGCGTGCGGGACAGCGCGGCGCCGAGGCCGATCGCGGAGCCCATGAGCAGTGCCTCGAGACCGGCCAGCCGGGCGAAGGCGCCCGCGGTGTCCACCCCGCGCGCCACCATCGCGCGACGCTGGCGGTAGCCGAGGATCCCGAGCACGAGCAGGACCGCGACCTTGGCCCAGATGATCCGCCAGTAGGGCGAGGTGAGGTCGGCCAGGTCGTCGGCGGTGCCGAGCGAGAAGAGCAGGCCCGAGAACCCGACGGCCACGAAGCTCCACAGCGCCAGGGTCGAGAAGCGACGCACCGTGTCGGCCAGCGCGGTGCCCCGCCCGATCACGGGGAGCAGGAGCGCGATCGCCAGCAGCCCGCCGACCCACACGCTGATCCCGACGAGGTGCAGCCCCAGGGCGGTCACCGCGGTCTCGTGACCGGCGTCGCCGCTGGAGTGACCGCCGAAGGCGAGCGGGGTGGTCGCGACCAGCGCCAGCAAGCTCGCCCAGGCCAGGGCCCCACGGGTCCGGGCGACCGCGGCCAGCGGCACGAGCGCCGAGACGAGCAGCACCTCCAGGGCCCGCAGCCGCATCAGCTCCAGGCCCCAGGTGTTGGCGAGCAGCTGCTCGACATACCCGACCGTCCCGGGCTGCAGCCCGGCCAGGTCGCCGAACCCCAGGACGAGGATCCCCGCCGCGCTGAGCGCCCACAACCCCGCGGCCAGCGCCGCCAGCCGCCCGGCCGTCGCCCGCCGCCGCGTGGTCGGCCCCTCGCGCACGAGGAACGCCGCGACCACGAGCAGCCCCACCGTCAGGGCCATCGCCACGTGGTGGACCACCTTAAGGAGGACCAGACCCCACCGCACGAGCGGCCCGGCGTCGCCGATGACGACCGGGGCGACCGCCCCGCTCAGCGCGGCCACCGGCACCCCGACCACGACCGCCGCCAGCACGGCCGCCACCGGCGTCGCCCAGGCGAGGGGGGGTCGGGACTCGGTGGTGGGCATGCCTCCCATGCTAGGCGGCGCCCCGGTCGGCACCTCACCGGATCATGAGGCAAGATAGAGAGGTTGCCGTACGACGAAGGCGCCGGTGCGGGGTGGCGCTTTCCGACCCTCTCCGCGCGCGCCCGTCGTCCCACGAACGGCAGCTGACGATCACAAGGAGAAGACAACATGCGACGCACCATCACCACCGTGACCGCGCTCGTGGCGGCGGTCGGCCTGGCCGCCTGTTCGCCCGAGACCGAGTCCGAGACGGCCACCGAGGACACCGCCACGGTCGAGGAGACCACGGAGGCCGCCGAGGAGGCCGCCACCTCCGACGACGCGGCCATGACGTCCGAGGGGGCCTCGGCCGGCATGGACGACCCGGTCTGCGAGGAGTTCTTCATGGGCCAGGGCCAGCCGCTCGCCGAGCGCGCCGGCACCACCCGTGACCTGCTGGAGACCGGCGACCCGCTGGACCCGGTGTCCTACTCCGAGCTGAGCCTGCTGCAGAGCCGGATCGACATGCTCGGCGAGGAGGCCTCCGCCGACCAGGCCGGGCTGCTGGAGCGGGTCAACGCCCCGTTCACCGAGGTCGTCGACGCGGTCGTGGCCGACAACGCCCGGATGGAGGAGGAGATCACGATCCCCGAGGTCGACGTGACGGACTCCGCCGCCGCCCAGGACGAGCTCGAGGCCGCCTGCGCCGGCTGACGCACCACCTCGAGGCCGCCCACCGCCCGCGCGGTGGGCGGCGTCGCGCACTACGGTGGGTGCATGGTCGTGCACCCTCCCCCGCCCGCTGACGTCCCGTCGTTCATCGAGGCCTACCGCGAGGTGCTGGGCACCTTCGTCGGCACCTGCGACGGGTTGCGCGAGGCCGAGTGGGACCTGCCCACCTCCTGCCCCGGGTGGACGGTCAAGGACCATGTGGCCCACGTCGTGCACGTCGAGTCGGTCCTGGCCGGCCTCGCCCACCCGGCCGAGGGCCACACCGGCGACCTGGAGATCCGCGTCGGCAGCCCGGAGCACGTGCGCCACAGCTTCGCCGTGTGGATGGAGGAGGGGGTCCGCGCCCGCGAGGACCTGAGCGGCCCGGAGCTGGTGCAGGCGCTGCGCGAGGTCGCGGAGATCCGGCTGGCGGCGCTCTACGACCCCGACCTCGAGATGGACACGCCCGTCCCCTCGGTCCGCGGCCGGCAGGACCCCTTCGGGGACGTCATGGCGCTGCGGGTCGCGGACATCTGGGTCCACGGCCAGGACATCCGCGCCGTGGTCGACCGTCCGGGCGCCCTGGAGAGCCCCGGCGCGGCCGTCTTCACGAGCTACGTCCTGTCCACCGTCCCCGACGTGGTCCTCGGCCTGGACCCGGTGCCCGCGCCGGGCACCGTCGTCATCCTGGAGAGCACCGGCCCGGTCACCGGCCGCGCGGGCGTGCGCATCGGGACCGACGCCGACGGCGCCCCCTGCGCCCACGAGCTCTTCACCGGCCACACCAGCGCCGAGGACGACACCCCGGACGTCGACGAGTCCCCCGACGCGGTCACCACGATCCAGCTGTCCACGCACGAGCTGACCCGCCGCGCGGCGGGGCGGCAGACCGCGGACGAGACGGCATACCACGTGCAGGGTGACGAGGAGCTCGCGAGCCGGGTGCTCGGCGCCCTCGACGTCACCCCCTGAGCCCGCCCGTGCCCGCCGCGCTGGAGACCAACGCCCTGGGGCTGGCCCTCGGCGGCGGCGGGGCGAGGGGCCTGTGCCACATCGGGGTATGGCGCGTCCTGGCCGAGCTCGGCGTGCGCCCCGACCTGGTGTCGGGGACGAGCATGGGCGGCCTGGTCGGGGCCTTCCTCGCCGCCGGCTACAGCGCGGACGAGATGGAGGAGATCGCGCGCGGCGTCGGCTGGATGCGGATGATCGACTGGGGGCTGTCCGGGCGGCTGCTGTCGACGAAGAGCTACCGCGCCTGGCTGGCCGAGCATCTCCCTGAGACCTTCGAGGAGCTGGAGCTGCCGCTCATCCTCACGACGACCGACGTCGTCGACGGGCAGGTCCACTACCTGCGCACGGGCGACCTGCACACCGCCATCCGCGCCACGACGGCCTACCCCGGCGTGGTCGAGCCGGTGCCGGTCGGCGACGCGATCTTCGTCGACGGCGGCATCCTCAACCAGATCCCCGTCGACGGCGCGCTCTTCCTCGGCGCCCGCCGGGTCATCGCCGTCAACGCCACCGCGCTGGAGCCGCTCGAGCGCCCGCAGAACATCGAGAAGGTCCTGCGCCGCCGCCCCGTCACCGGCGCCTTCAAGGAGGCCATGCGCGCGATCGACGTCATGCAGACCCAGCTGACGATGGCGCGGCTGTCGCTCTACCGCCCCGACGTGCTCATCGACCCGGCCATCGAGGGCGTCGACCTCCAGGACTTCCACAAGTCGGCCGAGGCGATCGCCGCGGGCGAGACCGCCACCCGCGAGGCCGGCGACCGGATCACCCGGCTGGTCGGCTCGTCCCCGTAATCCTGCTCGCGTCCCCGTGTGCGCGCCTATCGCGCTCCCGTGCCGGCCCCCGCGAGAAGATCCAGAGCCCCGCCACGAAGGCCGCCATCACCAGCAACGCCGTACCCGCCACCCAGAGCCCGGGCTCCCACTGCACGGTCAGCTCCAGGACGACCCCGACGGCGGCGATCACCAGCGCGACCTGTCCCGCGAGGCGGGTCGCCCGGAACTGCGCCATCCGCTCCGCGTGGTCCGCCTCGCTCCCGGTCACCAGCCGCGCGGCCGGGGTGAGCCGACGCGTCACCGAGTGCAGCACCCCGTAGCCCAGGAAGAAGAGCGCCCCGAACACCGCGACCTTCGTGTTGCCCCGGGACAGCCCGACGACGAGGACGACCAGCGCGCCCAGGGTGGTCAGCGCCGTGAAGAGGCGGTCCTGGAGTCGGGGTCGGGCGGCCATGGACCCCAGGGTATGCCGTCCCCTCCTCCGCCCGACCGCGCGCCACCCTCGGACCCCCGAGGCAAGGCTGTGCACGTCATGCACCTTCCCTAGCTAGGCTCGGTCGGGTGAACCCTGAACCCCGCCTGCGACCCCTGCGAGCCGAGGAGAGCGACCTGCTCTTCGAGGCCTCGATGGGCACGATCAACTGGCCGGGCCCGCGCTTCACCGAGGCGGAGGCGCGCGCCATCCCCGAGATCGCGCACTACTGGGACTTCCGGCCCGAGCGCGGAGACCTGGGCGTGGTCGCCGAGACCGCGGGGGCGGGCGGCATACCCCTCGTCGTGGGTGTGACCTGGCTGCTCTTCTTCCCCGAGGACGACCCCGGCTACGGCTTCGTGGCCGCGGACGTCCCGGAGTATGGGGTGTGGGTGCGGGAGGGCTGGCGCGGCGCCGGCCTGGGCCGACGCCTGACCGAGGCGGTGATCGCCGAGGCGCGGGCCCGGGGGCTGCGGGCCATCTCGCTGTCCGTCGAAGACAGCAACCCCTCCCACCACCTCTACCGGTCGCTGGGGTGGGAGCCGGTGCCGGGCGGGGAGGCGGACGGGGTCATGCTACTGCCGTTGGACGGGTGAGCGTCCGGCCCAGCTGCTCCCGCTGGAAGGATAACCGCATGCCCACGCTCGACGACGTCCTCGCCGCCGCCACCATCAACCCCGCCGTCGTCGAGCTGGCGCCGGACTACCGCGTGCTGCTGCTCGCCGTCTCCGGGATCACTCCCGGGCCGAGCGACGCACGGAGTGAGGAGGCGCTGATCGCGGCCGAAGATGCTGCCCGCGCGGCGATGGGCGAGGGGAAGGTCGAGGACCTGCCGAAGGTCGCGTCGTGGCGGGCGGCCTACCGCGCCTTCGGGGCCAAGCCGCAGCGCACCCGGCACAGCCTGGAGGCCCTGCTGCGCCGGGTCGACGGCGGGCTCCCGCGGGTCAACCGGCTGACCGACCTCTACAACGCGGTCTCGGTCCGGCACCAGATCCCGCTCGGCGGGGAGGACCTGGACCGCTACGTCGGCCCGCCGCGGCTCGTGCGCGCCACCGGCGAGGAGGCCTTCGAGACCACCGCCTCCGGTGGGCCCGTCGTCGAGCATCCCGAGGTCGGGGAGGTCGTCTGGCGCGACGACGCCGGCGTCACCTGCCGCCGGTGGAACTGGCGCCAGACCACCCGCACGGCCCTGACCGAGGAGACGACCACGGCGCTGTTCATCCTGGACGCGCTCGACCCGCTCACCAACGTCGAGCTCGAGGCGGCCGCCGACGAGCTGGTCGAGCACCTGCGAGCGCTCGGCCCGGAGCTGACCGTGGCGCGGCGGCTGGTCACCGCGGGCTGACGCCCTCGGGCGCTGCGGCCCCGGGCCTCAGCCCTGGTCGGCCCGCCCGTCGCTCTCCCGCGCGGTCTGCCACAGGTCGATCCCGCTGTCGACGGCGTGCTCATCGATCCGGGCCAGCTCCTCGTCGCTGAACTCCGCGGCCTCCAGCGCGCCGAGGCTGTCGAGGACCTGCTCGGGCCGGCTGGCGCCGACGAGCACGGAGGTCACCTCCGGTCGGCGCAGCACCCAGGCGAGCGCCATCTGGGCCAGCGTCTGGCCGCGCTCCCGGGCGATCCCGTCCAGCGCCCGCACGTGCTCCAGCGCCTCGTCGGTGAGCAGCTCGGCCGCCAGCGACTTGTCCTGGGTGGCGCGCGAGCCCTCGGGGACGCCGTCGAGGTACTTGTCGGTGAGCATCCCCTGCGCCAGCGGCGAGAAGGCGATGCACCCGACGCCGAGGTCGTCGAGGGTGTCGAGCAGCCCCTCGGTCTCGACCCAGCGGTTGAGCATCGAGTAGGACGGCTGGTGGATGAGCATCGGGGTGCCCAGGTCAGCGAGGATGCTCGCCGCCTCGCGCGTGCGCTCCGGGGAGTAGGACGAGACGCCCACGTAGAGCGCGCGGCCGGTGCGGACGATGTGGTCCAGCGCGGCCATCGTCTCCTCCAGCGGCGTCCGGGGGTCGGGCCGGTGGTGGTAGAAGATGTCGACGTAGTCCAGCCCCATCCGGGCGAGGGACTGGTCGAGGCTGGCGATGAGGTACTTCCGCGAGCCGCCGATGTCGCCGTACGGGCCCGGCCACATGTCCCAGCCGGCCTTGCTGGAGATCACCAGCTCGTCGCGAAGCCCGGCGAAGTCGGTGCGCAGGTGCTGCCCGAAGTTGCGCTCGGCCGAGCCGTAGGGCGGGCCGTAGTTGTTGGCGAGGTCGAAGTGGGTGACGCCGTGGTCGAACGCGGTGCGCAGGATGTCGCGCTGGCGCTCCAGCGGCACGTCGTCCCCGAAGTTGTGCCACAGCCCGAGGCTGACGGCCGGGAGGTCCAGGCCGGAGCGTCCGGTGCGGCGGTACTGCATACGGTCGTAGCGGTCGGGCGCAGGGAAGGTGCTCACCCCTCGATGATGCCGCACGCGCCGGTGCCGGCCGACCCCCTGGGGGTCGGCCGGCACCGGTGGTCACCTGTCGCTCGCGCGTCCTGGGGCGAGGCATGCGGCTCGCCCCAGGTGGCCGCCCCCTCGGCTCGGACGGCTGGCCGCCTCGGCTCAGGCGTTCTCGAGCCTGGCCAGCTTGCGCTCCACGGCGCGGGCCTGCTGCTCGCCCCCGAGGTAGTTCAGCCCGAAGAAGACGACGAACCCGGCGACGAGGCTGAGCAGGGCGCCCACGACCAGGCCCGTCGTGCCCTGCAGCGCCGCGGGCAGCTCGCCCATGCCCTGCGCGTCGCCCAGCAGCAGGCCGCCGACGCTGAGCACCGCCAGCGCGACCGAGAACAGGCCGGCGTCCAGCGCGTAGGACCGGCGGCGCACCGCCTTCTCCTCCGGCGTGGGGCCGGTGGGCAGCTCGTGGCCCAGGACCGACCGCGGCGCCTCGGCGCCGAACATGCGGTTGAACAGCCAGAAGAGGCCACCGGAGCCGAGGAGCACGATGATCGCGCCGGTGTTGGTGACCTCCTCGTCCTGGAGGTAGTCCCAGACCAGCACGCCCAGCGCGCCCAGGCAGACCACCATCAGGGTGATCATCGCGGCCCGGCCGGCATTCAGCTCTTGGCGCTCGTCCATGTCAGTTGTTCTCGCTTTCGTCCCAGAAGAGGTGGTTCAGATCGGTGTCGAGGGCCCTGCAGATGTCGATGCAGAGCCGGAGGGTGGGGTTGTGGGAGCCGGCCTCGATCAGCGAGATCGTCTGCCGGGAGGCGCCGACCGCCTTGGCCAGGTCGGCCTGGGTGAGGTCCTTGGCGACCCGGGCCAGCTTCATCCGCTGGTTGGCCATCGACTCACCCCGTGTCGCTCTTGGTTGTCATGATGTCAGTTATATGCGACATCGTGACGCGTATGCAAGACATTGAGGCAGGTTTCTTTTTCTGCAGGGCCGCTGCGGCGGATGGGATCGTCGGTCTACCTGCCGCGCGTCCGGGCCGCCATGGCGAACCCCGCCTGGACGAGCGGCCTCTGCCCGGCTTCTAGACCTTCGGCGGCAGGGTGCGGGCGTGCGCGACGGCGCCGCGGACGAGCTCGGCGAGCGCGCCGTCGTCGTCGGTCAGCGTGTGCTCGACATCCAGCCACCCGGTCATCGGTCGGCCGCGCATGACGGTCTGTGCGACGCCCTCCCGCCGCAGCCGACGCTCCTCGGTCTCGTCGTCCGCGCGGACCATCAGGAGGTCGCGGCCGCTGACGGCGAGCGCCATCCGCCCGTCCGCGAGGAAGGCCAGCCCGCCGAACATCGCCTTCTCGGTGATCCCGTCCTCCCCCGCCAGGACGTCCCGGACGCGCTGCGCGAACCCCTCGTCGTACGCCATGGGGCCGAGTATGCCGTGCGCACGGCTGCGCCCGCTGCCCTGGCAGCGGGCGCAGAGTGAGAGAGAGGAACGGAGATCGGTCAGGTAGGTGGGGGCACGGAGATCGGCCGGGAGGTAGCGGCGCGCTCGCCAGTAGCGGCTCAGACGTCGGTGCTCGCGGTCTGCGCCTTCCACGGGTTGAGGGTGGCGGCCAGACCAACGATGAGGGTCACCGTGGTGACGCGGCCGAAGAGGCCGGCGAGCTCGGGGAGCTCCTGGAACCAGACCGACCGCTCGGTGAGGACGTAGAGGGCGACGATGAGCAGCGCCGCCGCGCCGAACCACAGGGTGCGCTTGACGGGGTGGTCGGGGCCGTCGGCCGGGGCGCCAGAAGGCTGGCCGGTGCCGGTGGCGACAGAGGTGGCGGACGGGGTGCTGGTGGCGAGGTTTTGGTCATGGCTCAACCCTCGCGCCGCGGGCACCCCCTCGACATCAGCCAAGGGTCTCAGCCCGCACACCGATGGTCTGCCTGCCCCGGCTGCGGGGGCATACCGAAGTCGGAGGGGGCCCGGCCCGGCCTGGCTCAGGCCGCGTTGGGGTCCGGCTGGTGGATGCCGAAGACGTTGTTCGCGGTGTCGTGGAAGTAGCCCTGCCAGGCCATCCCGGGCAGCGCGTACTTCGGCAGGGCCACCGTGCCGCCGGCCCGCTCGATGGTTTCGGCCATCGAGTCGTAGTCCTCGACGCCGATGGTGAACACCCCGCCCGCCACCGCGCCGCCGACCTCGGGGTCGGGCCCTTGGCGCTGCATGATGGCGCCGTCGATGCCCGGTGCGCCCTCCTCACCGGTGGTGGCGCCGTAGTACGGCATACCGGCGAAGCCGCTCCAGTCCTCGAACTGCCAGCCGAAGACCTCCCGGTAGAACTCGACCGCCCGCTCGACGTCGGCGGCGTGGATCTCGAAGTGGATGACGCGCATGGGCTGCTCCTGTCGTGGGGAGATCAGCATGGCACCGACCCCCGACAGACCACCACCACGTGTGAGTGCCGCTGGGGTTGACCATGACAGCGGAGGGCGGGGCGTCGGTGAAGACCTCAGCCGCGGGCACCCCCGACCGTCCGGTCACCCCGGACCGCCCGGGCACCCCGGACCGCCCGGGCACCCCCGACCGTCCGGTCCGTCGTGGGTGGCTCACCCAGTCCCGCCCCAGGTGGGGCTGGCAGGCTCAGGCCTGTGCTCGTCGACCTCTGGGGCCGCGCGACCTCCACGCAGCCGCCGCTGACGTGGCAGGTCAGCCTGCTCCTCGGCCTGATGGCGCTGGTCGTGACGTGGAGCCCGGTCGGCTACCGGCTGGTGCGCCACCTGGTCACGCTGGTCCACGAGGCCGGCCACGCGCTGGTGGCCGCACTGGTCGGGCGGCGGCTGACCGCGATCCGGCTGCACTCGGACACCTCCGGGGTGACCGTGTCGCGCGGGCGTCCCCGCGGCCCGGGGATGGTCGCGACGGTGCTGGCCGGCTACCCGGCGCCGGCGCTCGTCGGTCTCGCCGGGTCGCTCCTGCTCGGCCAGGGGTATGCCGCAGCCCTCCTCTGGGCCCTCGTCCTCACCTGCGCGCTGATGCTCCTGCTGGTCCGGAATCTCTACGGTCTGTGGGTGGTGCTCGTGACCGGGGCCGCCGTCGCGACCCTGTCCTGGACGGCGTCGCCGGAGGTGGTGAGCGGTGCGGCCTACCTCGTGGTGTGGGCCCTGCTCCTGGCCGCGCCGCGCTCGGTGGTGGAGCTCCAGCGCGAGCGCCGGCGTCGGCGGGGAGGCGGGAGCGACGCGGACCAGCTGGCGCGGCTGACCGGGGTGCCGGCCGTGGTGTGGGTCGGGGTGTTCTGGGTGGTGTGCGCGGCAGCGCTGGTCCTGGGCGGGACGCAGCTAGTCCCGGGCATCGCCACCGCCCTGGCAGGCTTGGCCCCATGAGCATCACCCAGCAGCCCGCTGGCCGACCGGCCCCGCGCCCGGACGCGCCCGCCTGGCTGCACCGCGTCATTCCCGTCCTGCTGCTGGTCGCTCTGATGTGGGTGAGCGAGGTGGTCGACCTGGTCATGCCGCTGGACCTGGACCGCTTCGGCATCCGCCCGCGCGACACCTCGCACCTGGCCGGGATCGTGCTCAGCCCGTTCCTGCACCTGGGCTTCGGGCACCTGCTGGCCAACACGGTCTCGCTGCTCGCCCTGGGCAGCCTGCTCGCGCTGTCGACCCGGCACCTGTGGCTGGTCACCGGCGGCGTGATCCTGCTCGGCGGGCTCGGGGTGTGGCTCCTCGGCGGGCCGGGCACCGTGCACATCGGGGCGAGCGGGGTGGTCTACGGGTATGCCGCGTTCCTCGCCGTCTACGGCTTCGTCGCCCGTCGCTTCGGGTCGGCGCTGGTGGGTGTGCTGGTGGTCGTGCTCTACGGCTCGATGCTGTGGGGCGTGCTGCCGCTGCGGGCCGGGGTGTCCTGGCAGGCACACCTCTTCGGGGCGCTCGCCGGCGTGGCGCTGGCGGTGTGGCTCGGCCGGCAGGACCGGGCCGAGCGTGCGGGACGGGTGGGCGTGCGGCGCAGGTGACGGGCTGAGTGCCCTGCAGCAGTCAGGCCTCGCACCCGGTCGCAGGCCCGGGGCCGCTCAGTCACAACCCGTGGCCACCTCCAGCGTGGCGTAGAGCTGCCGGGTCCGGTCGCCGGCCAGCCTTCCGAGCCGGTCGGTCAGGGCCTCGACGGCGACGTCGACGACCGCGTCCAGCTGCACGGGGCAGCTCCCCCCGGTCCGCCAGCTCGCGGCACCGGACGCAAGGGCCTAACCAGCCGGCTTCAGGCCGTGGCGCCGGACGAGTGCCAGGTAGAGCAGCGCCAACCCCGCACCGAGTGCGCCGTAGTGGGCGTCCACCACGTCCCGCGTGTTGGCCAGCGGCAGGAAGAGCTCGTAGCCGTAGTTGGCCGCGACGATGACCAGACCCACGACCACGACCTCACGGACCCCGGCGTCGTAGACCAGCCTGACCAGTCCGTAGAGCATCAGGACGAGGCAGGACAGGACGAGGTTGGAGGCGTGGCTGTAGAGCCCCGGGACCAGGGCCTCCACGTCCAGCAGCGGCGCGTCCGGGTGGTAGGCACCCACCCCGATGTTGGCCATGACGGCGAACAGCGCGAAGTAGACGACCCAGGCCCAGGGGCGCACCGTCCAGGACGTCTGCCGGACCGCGTCCCACCTGCTCATCTCCGCTGCACCAGCCACGGACACCAGCCCAGCTAGCCGTGCATCCGGTGCATTGCCTTGCCTGGGCCGACGCGACCCGCACCGGCCGCGCCCGCGCCTCAGCCCCAGACGAGCGCCCGGGCGGGGTCCTCCATGATCGCGGCGAGGTCGGCCAGGAAGCGTGAGCCGAGCTCACCGTCGATGAGGCGGTGGTCGAAGGAGACGGCGAGCTGGGTGACCCAGCGCGGCTCGATCCGTTCGTCGGCCCCGGTGCCCACGACCCACGGCTGGCGGCGGATCGCGCCGAAGGCGACGATCGCGGACTCGCCGGGGTTGATGATCGGGGTGCCGGTGTCGACGCCGAAAACCCCGACGTTGGTGATGGTAATCGTGCCGCCGGACTGGTCGGCCGGCTGCGTGCGCCCGGCCTTGGCGGTAGCCACGAGGTCCTGCAGGGCCTCGCCGAGCTGGCGCAGGTCCATCAGGTCGGCGTCCTTGATGTTCGGGACGATGAGGCCGCGCGGAGTGGCGGCGGCGATCCCGAGGTTGACGTAGTTGCGCCGCACGATCTGCTGCGCCTGCTCGTCCCAGGCGGCGTTGATGCCGGGGTTGCGGCGCACCGCGATCGTCATCGCCTTGGCCAGCACGAGCAGCGGGCTGACCTTGAGGTCGCTCACGCCGTAGGAACGGTCGCTCTTCAACCGCTCGACGAGCTCCATCGTCGCGGTCACGTCGACGGTGATGAACTCCGTGACGTGCGGGGCGGTGAACTTCGAGGAGACCATCGCCTGGGCCATCATCTTGGTGACGCCCTTGATGTCGGTGCGCTCCTCGCGCTCGCCGGAGCGGTCCATGACGGGCCGCTGGTATGCCGCCGCTCGGGGGGCTCCGGCCCCCGAGTCCCCCCCGGGAGCCGACGGCGCGGCGTCACCGGTGGCGGCGCCCTGCCCGGACGGGGCGGCGAGCTCGGCGGCGGCGTGCTGCGCGGACGGACTGGCGGCGCCCCCCGCGAGGTGGGCGTCGACGTCGGCGCGGGTGATGACGCCGTCGGCGCGGCTGGGGCTGACCTGGGTCAGGTCGACGCCCTTGTCCTTGGCGTACTTGCGCACCGGCGGGGTCGAGCGCACCTTGCGCGGCCCGACCGTCTCGGCCTCGGCCTCCGCCTGGGCCGTCCCGCGCCGGCGGCGACGCGTGGTGGAGCCCTCGATCGCGCCATACCCGACCAGCACGGCCTCGCGCTTGGTCTCCTGCGGGCTCTCCCCGCCCGCGGGCGGGGTCGGCACGAGGTTGTCCGAGGCGGCGGTCGCCTCGTCGGTGACCTCCTCCGGGCCGGTCGTGCCGCCCGCGCCCCCGCCGTCACCGGTGTCGATGACGATGATCGGCGTCCCGACCTCGACCTCGTCACCCTCCTGGGCGAGGATCTCGGTCACCGTGCCCTCCCACGGGATGGGCAGCTCGACCAGGGACTTCGCGGTCTCGACCTCGACGACGATGTCGTTGGTGCGCACGGTGTCGCCGACGGCGACCTTCCACTGGATGATGGTGGCCTCGACCAGGCCCTCGCCGGGGTCGGGAAGCTTGAACTCGGGCACGCTGGGCTCCTTCGAAAGACGTGCGGGTCAGTAGGCCATGAGGGTCTCGACGGCGTGCAGGACGCGGTCGAGGTCGGGGAGGAAGACCTCCTCGTGGCGGCTGGGCGGGTAGGGGATGTTGTAGCCGCCCACCCGCAGCACCGGCGCCTCGAGCGAGTAGAAGCAGTGCTCCTGCACGTGCGCTGCCAGCTCGGAGGTGATGCTGCTGAAGGTCTGCGCCTCGGACAGGACGATGCACCGGCCCGTGCGGCGGGACCGACTCCTCGATGACCTCGGTGTCCAGCGGCGAGAGCGAGCGCAGGTCGACGACCTCGATCGACGGGCCGTCCTCGAGCTCCGCCGCCTGCGCGGCGGCGAGCGCCACCTTGACCGACGGGCCGTAGGTGAGGACGGTGACGTCGGTGCCCTCCGCGCGCACGATGGCCTCGTCCAGGCGGTACGGCGCGTCCGCAAGGTCGGGCGTGGAGCCGGCGGCGCCCAGGTCGAGCACACCGCGCTCGTGGTAGCGCCGCTTGGGCTCGTAGAGGACGACGGGGTCGTCGCTGGCGATCGCCTGCTGCATCATCCAGTAGGCGTCCTCGGCGGTGGAGCAGGTCACGACCCGCAGCCCGGCGGTGTGGGTGAAGTAGGACTCGTTGGACTCGCTGTGGTGCTCGACCGCGCCGATCCCGCCGCCGTAGGGGATGCGGATGACCATCGGCAGCCTGAGCTTGCCGAGGGAGCGGTAGTGCATCTTGGCGACCTGGCTGACGATCTGGTCGAAGGCCGGGTAGACGAAGCCGTCGAACTGGATCTCGACGACGGGCCGGTAGCCGCGCAGGGCCAGGCCGACGGCGCTGCCCATGATCCCGGACTCGGCCAGCGGGGTGTCGACGACGCGGTCCTCGCCGAAGTCCTTCTGCAGGCCCTCGGTGATGCGGAAGACACCGCCGAGCTTGCCGATGTCCTCGCCCATGAGCAGGACCTTGGGGTCGCGCTCCATGGCGGCGCGCATGCCGGCGTTGAGGGCCTTGGCGATCGTGGTCCGCTGGGCGGTGGTGCTGGTCGACGCACTCATCAGGTATGCGGTGTCCTTCCTCAGTCCTCGAAGCCGGCGTGGTAGTCGGCGAACTCGCGCGCCTCGCGCTCGACCAGCGGGTGCGGCTCGGCATACACGTGCTCGAACATCTCCGCGTGCGGCGGGTCGGGCATGGTCTGGCACGCGGTGCGGATGCGCACCGCCAGCTCGTCGGCCTCGGCCTCGAGGTCGGCCAGCCAGCCCTCGTCGACGATCCCCTGCTCCAGCAGGTGCTTCTTCATCCGGTCGACCGGGTCCTTGGCGCGCCACAGGTCGACCTCGGCGGAGATGCGGTACTTCGTCGGGTCGTCGGAGGTGGTGTGCGCGCCCATCCGGTAGGTGAACGCCTCGATGAGCGTGGGGCCCTGGCCGGAGCGGGCGCGCTCGAGGGCGGCGCGGGTCACGGCGTAGGAGGCCAGCACGTCGTTGCCGTCGACCCGCACGCCGGGGAAGCCGAAGCCGTCGGCGCGGCGGTAGGGCGGCACGCGGAACTGCCGGTCGTTGGGCTCGGAGATCGCCCAGTGGTTGTTCTGCACGTAGAAGACGACCGGGGCGTTGGAGACCGCGGCGAAGACGAGCGCCTCGTTGTAGTCGCCCTGCGAGGTGCCGCCGTCGCCGGTGAACGCCATGACGGCGGTGTCGCGGCCGGGGTCGCCCGTCGCCACGGCACCGTCGCGCTGCACGCCCATGGCGTAGCCGACCGCATGCATCATCTGGTTGCCGATGACGATGGTGTAGAGGTGGAAGTTGTTCTCGTTGGAGTCCCACCCGCCGTGGTTGACACCGCGGAACATGCCGAGCAGGTTCTCCGGCGGCACGCCCTTGCACCAGGCGACGCCGTGCTCGCGGTAGCCGGGGAAGGCGTAGTCCTGCGGGCGCATCGCGCGGCCCGCACCGACCTGGGCGGCCTCCTGGCCGAGCAGGCTGGGCCACAGCCCGAGCTCGCCCTGACGCTGCAGCGCGAATCCCTCGGCGTCGACGCGGCGGACCAGGATGAGGTCGCGCAGCATCCCGCGCAGCGCGTCGTCGTCGAGCTCCTCGAGGTAGGCGGCGTAGGGCTGGTTGACCTCGTCGAGAGGGACGCGGCTCCCGTCGGCGGCGAGGAACTGGACCATGTCCGGGCCTCCGTCGGTGATGTCCCGCTGCGGGGGCTCGTGCCCACCCTGGGCGGCGCCGGTCGGCTCAGCGACCTGCGCGACGTCGTCGTCGCTCACGCGTCAACACTCCTTCTCCTCGGCCTCGACGCCGATGGGGGCGGCTGGGTATCGCGGTCACGTTACCGCAGCGCCCAGCCTGACCTCGGGTCAGTCCGGGACGGGCAGGACCTCGGCGAGGAAGGCCCGCGTCTGCTCCCCGGCCGCCGCGCTGGCGGTGGCGTGGTGGAACATCGGGTCGGGGTTGTCGAAGGCGTGACCGGCGCCCTCGTGCAGCTCGAAGCGCACCTGCGGGCGGGTGCCGTCGGCGGTCACGGCGGCCCGGACCTCCTCGACGGCCGGCATCGGGATGAAGGCGTCGGCGGTCCCGAAGTGGTGCAGGCTCGGGCAGGTGACCTTCTCCGCCCGCGCGAGCAGGCCGGGCAGGGCGGAGCCGTAGTAGCTCACCAGGGCCGCGGGCGGCCGCCCGGCGTCGGTGGCCCGGGCGGCCACGTCGAAGGCGAGGCCTCCGCCGAAGCAGAAGCCCAGCAGCCCGACCCGGTCGCCGTCGACCCCGTCGAGCCCGCGCAGCTCCTCCAGCGCGGCGAGGCCGTCGCGGGCGGCGGTCTCCCAGTCGACGCGCTGGGCCAGGGCCATGCCGGCCTCCAGGCCACCCTCGGCGGCGGGCTGCTCGACGACGGGTATGCCGTCAGCGTCGGCCTCGGCGGGGGCGTCGCCGTCGCCCTCACCCTCGCCCAGGCGGGCGTAGAGCTGGGGGGCGAGCACGGCATACCCCTGGTCGGCGAGCTCGGCGCACCGCTCCTGGATGTAGCGGCCGACGCCGAAGATCTCCTGCAGGACCACGAGGGCGGGGGCGGGGCCGTCGCCGGCGGGCCGCCAGAGCAGCCCGGGGAGCGGGCCGTCCGGGGCGGGGATCTCGTGGGCGGCGGGGGCGCTCACCGGCGCTCCCCGTCCGGCAGCAGCATGCTGGTGACGACGCCGACGGCCGAGACGATGAGCGAGCCCAGCACGGCGTCCCAGAAGAAGCTCTCGACGGTGAACTCCAGCCCCAGCACGCCCGCCAGCCACGAGGTGAGCGAGAGCATGAGGGCGTTGACGACGACGAGGAAGAGCCCCAGCGTCAGCACGATGAAGGGCAGCGACAGCAGCTTGAGCAACGGCTTGACGATGGCGTTGAGCACCCCGAAGAGGGCGGCGACCAGGACGACCGTGAGCACGAGCGAGGCGCCCTCCCCCCCGAAGCTGATCCCGGGGAGCAGGACGGCGGCGACCCACAGGGCCACGGCGTTGGCGAGGACGGCGAGCAGCATCTTCATACCGGCATCGTCCCACGCACCACGGGCGGGCGGGGAGGTCGCCGGGAGGGTCACTAGGCTGCGTTCATGACCGAGCAGACCGCCCCCGTCCGCCTGCGCGCCGTCCTGGACCGGATGCCGGCCTACGTCGCCGGCCGGCCGCCCGCGCCGGTCGAGGGGCTCACCCCCTACAAGATCTCCAGCAACGAGAACCCCTACCCGCCCCTGCCGTCGGTCACCGACGCGCTGGCCCGGGCCGCGGCGACGATCAACCGCTACCCCGACCCCGGGGTCGTCGCCCTGACGCGGGCGCTGTCGGAGCGTCTCGGGGTGCCGGCGGAGCAGATCGCGACCGGCACCGGCAGCGTGGCCGTGCTGGCGCAGCTGGTGTCGATCACCTGCGACCAGGGGGACGAGGTCATCTACGCCTGGCGGAGCTTCGAGGCCTACCCCATCGTCGTCGCGCTCGCCGGTGCCGAGTCGGTGCAGGTGCCGCTGACCGCCGACGCGCGGCACGACCTGGACGCGATGGCCGCCGCCGTCACCGACCGCACCCGGCTGGTCCTGGTCTGCTCCCCCAACAACCCGACCGGGCCCACGGTGCGGGAGGACGAGCTGCGCGCCTTCCTCGCGAAGGTCCCCACCGACGTGCTCGTCGTGCTGGACGAGGCCTACCTGGAGTTCACCACCGCGCCGGACGTGCCGGACGCGCTGGCCGTGCTCGCCGACCACCCCAACGTCGTGGTGCTGCGCACCTTCTCCAAGGCCTACGGCCTGGCCGGGCTGCGGGTCGGGTATGCCGTGGGCCACCCTCTCGTCGCCGCCGCCCTGCGCAAGGCCGCCCTGCCGTTCGGCGTGACCGACCTGGCGCAGGAGGCGGCGATCGCCAGCCTGGAGGCGTACGACGAGCTGGAGGTCCGGGTCAAGGAGCTCGTGGCCGAGCGGGAGCGGGTCCTCGCCGCACTGGCCGAGCAGGGCTGGGACGTGCCGCAAGCCCAGGGCAACTTCGTCTGGCTGCCGCTGGGCGAGGACGCCGTGGACTTCGCGGCCGCCTGCGCGCGCCAGGCCCTGACGGTGCGGCCCTTCTCCGGCGACGGCGTCCGCTGCACCATCGCCGAGCCGGAGGCCAACGACCGGCTCCTGGAGATCACGGCGCAGTGGCTGCGGGAGCGGTGACGAGGGCTCGGTGCCCTAGGTCGTGCTGCCGGCCCGGGGCTTCGCCCGTCGTCGGGGCTTCGCCTTGAGCACCTTGGGCCAGGCGAGCTGCCGCGTGAGCCGGCAGGCGAGGAAGGTCACGGCCCAGCTGGCGACGAAGACGAGCAGGCTGGGCGCGATCATCCCCTGACCCTGCTGGCGCACCGCGAGGGCGAAGAACCAGGGCACCGCGATCCCGACGGCGCCCGCGGTGGCCATCAGCCACGCCTGCGCCCGCCGGCCCGCGACGAGCTGCGCGGGGATAGCGATCGCGATGATCGTCGCGAAGGCCATGACGAGGGGGAAGAACTCCGGCCCGCCCCGCTCCAGGCTCCACGACTGCCCCGACACCCAGGCCAGGACCCCGCCGAGGACCATGATGGACAGTCCCTTGTGCATCGAGCCGGTGACCAGCGCGCTCGAGCCGTGCGGTGAGAGTGACATGAGGGGTGTGAGGCCGCGCCTCAGGCGACCTGCCAGACGACGTCGAACGGGGCGCTGCTGACCAGCCGCGCCTCGATCCCGCGGGTGACGAACTCCTTCGCCGCGCGCGCCGCCTCGAACGGCTCCGCCCCGAGCGCGAGCTGGGCCGCCACGGCTGCGGCGAGCGTGCAGCCGGCCCCGGCCACGGCCACGCCCCCGCCGATCTTGGGAGCGGTGAGGACCTCGGTGCGCCCGGCGTCGACATACACGTCGACGGCGTCGTCCCCGGGCAGGTGCACCCCGCCCTTGGCCAGGACGACCGCGCCGGAGGCCTCGTGGATCCGGCGCGCGGCCTCGGTGAGCTCCTCGACGGTCTCGATCGACTCCATACCGGACAGCGACATCGTCTCGAAGTGGTTGGGGGTGACGAAGGTCGCCAGCGGCAGGACCTGCGCCTTGAGCGCCTCGTCGGTGTCGAGGGCGGCGCCGGGCTCCTGGCCCTTGCAGATGAGGACCGGGTCGAGGACGACGTGCTCGAACTGCCGCTGCCGCAGCGCGTCGGCGACGGTCGCGATGGTGGCGGGCGTGCCGAGCATGCCGATCTTGGCGACCCGCAGCTGCTCGGGCGGGTAGGTCGTCGTGATGACCTCGAGCTGGTCGGCGATGACCTGCGGCTCGACCGGGACGAAGCGGTGGTTCCAGTCGTCCTGGGGGTCGAAGGAGACGATGCAGGTCAGGGCCACGCAGCCGAAGACGCCGTGCTGCTGGAAGGTCTTGAGGTCGACCTGGGCGCCGGCGCCGCCGGTGGCCTCCGAGCCAGCGATCGTGAGGGCGACAGGGGGAGTCTGCATCCCTCCATGATGCACCGTCCGGCGGGCTCAGCCCTCCCGGGCGGGGGTGACGCGGCTGCCGGAGTACTCGACGACCTGGCCCGGGCGGATCTGCGTGCCGCGCCGCACGACGGTCTCCCCGTCGACGGTGACCTCGGCGTTCTCGATGACCATGCGGGCCATCGAGCCGTCCTGCACCAGGGAGGCGAGCTTGAGCAGCTGCCCCAGCCGGATCGACTCGTCGCGGATCGGGACCTGCTGGACCTCAGCCACGGCCCTCACGCTCCCCGGCGCCCTCGACGAGGTCGCAGTGCTCAGGGTGATCGGCGATGTAGCGCGGGATGAAGGGGCAGGTCGGCCGCACGCGCAGGCCCTCGGCCCGGGCGTGCTGCAGGCCGGCCTCGACGAGCCGGCCCCCCAGCCCGTGCCCGCGCTTGACCCGGTCCACGACGGTGTGCTGCAGGTCGATGACGTCGCCCCGCATCTCGTAGGAGAGGAACCCGACGGACCGCCTGTCCTCACCCTCTCCCTCGACGGCCTCCCAGCGGTCCTGCTCCGGGACGTGGACGATCTGCACCTCGCTCATCTCTCCAGGGTATGCCGTGCCGCCGGCGGTCCCGTCCGCTCCCCGCCTCCTCTCGCCGGTCAGCCCGCCGGGTCAGAGCCAGTCGACCCGGTCGGCGAGCACGGCATACCCGACGAA
Organism: Ornithinimicrobium flavum; assembly: GCF_004526345.1. Lineage (NCBI taxonomy): Bacteria > Bacillati > Actinomycetota > Actinomycetes > Micrococcales > Ornithinimicrobiaceae > Ornithinimicrobium > Ornithinimicrobium flavum. The sequence continues at coordinate 3,325,253 of NZ_CP038213.1, forward strand.
GGCGACGACGTCGAGCAGCGTGTGCGCCATGACCAGCGGCATGACCCTCCTGGTGCGGGTGTAGACCCAGCCGAGCAGCAGGCCCATCGCGACGTTGCCCACGAAGCCGCCGAACCCCTGGTAGAGGTGGTAGCTCCCCCGGACCAGCGCCGAGGTGACGATGACCGTCCACATCGACCAGCCCGCCTGCGCCCAGCGCGTGAAGAGGTAGCCCACCATGAGCACCTCCTCGAGCACGGCGTTCTGGACCGAGGCGAGGACGAGCACGGGCACCGCCCACCAGACCGACGGCAGGTTGGCGGGGGCGACGGTGGTGTTGAGGTCGAGCTCGCGGGCCAGGAGGTAGAGCGCCAGGCCGGGCAGCCCGATGACGGCGGCGAGAACGAGGCCCTGGACGAGGTCGCGGACGGGCCGGGCCAGGTCGAGGCCGATGAACCGGGCCGGTGCGCGCATCTCGCGGGCGAGGATGTGCAGGGCGAGGACGACGGGGACCAGGGCCAGGGCGATGCCGGCGAGCTGGTAGGCGAGGTCGAGCCAGGGCCGGTCGGGGGCGGCGCTGGTGTTCATGGCGGTCGTCTGCGCCGACAGCGGCGCCTCCGCGGTCAGCTTGCGGATGATGTTGAGGACCGACCAGACGGCCGACGCACCCAGGCTGACGCCCAGCACCAGCACCGTCTCGGTGACCAGCGTGCGGGAGGTATGCGGACTCGCCGGCACCGTGAGCCCCGGCAGCGGTCGCGGGCTGGCGTGCATGGGCGTCACGCTAGCCGCCCACCACAGCAGGCGGCCGGACGCTCGGCCCCGGTCCCGGCGCCCCCGATGCTTGTGCAGCGCTCTTGTGTCACATTGATCGCCCGGACGATGAATGTGACACAAGAGCCATGCACAAGGATGCGGCGCGCATCATCCCGCAGACCCTTCCCACGGGTGCTCCGTCGACCTACAGTGGCCGAGTTCCCGACCACCGACCTGGAGATCTCGATGAAGCGCACCGTCCTGACCGGTCTGACCGCCGCCGCCCTCCTGAGCTCCGCCACCGCGGCCCAGGCCATCACCTGAGGCGAGCCGGACGGCGACGACCACCCCCACGTCGTCACGATGCTCTTCGTGCAGGGCGGCGAGGGGTACTCCTCCTGCTCGGGCACCATGCTGGACGCCGACACCGTCCTGACGGCGGGTCACTGCACCGGTGTCGACGGGAACACCCCCAACAGCGTGACCTGGGTGAGCAACCACCCCGACCCGCTCCACGACTACGACGGCAGCGGCATCGCCGCATACCTGCAGGACAGCGACCACTGGGTGGAGGGCCAGGCGATCCCCCACCCGGAGTACGACAACTTCGCCGGCTTCCCCGACACGTATGACGTGGGTGTCGTGGAGCTCGAGGGCGCCATCGACACCGGCGGGGTCTACGGCACGCTCCCCGATGAGGGTTTCCTGGACGCGCTGATGACGAAGAAGGGTCGCACCACCCACCGGCAGGTCGCCGTGGTGGGCTACGGCATGCAGGGCACCGTCCCGGCGTTCTACCAGGACGACTTCATGCGCTACCAGGGCACGTCGACGATCACCGGCCTGGGCCGTTCGGCCAACCAGGGCGGCCAGAACGTCCAGCTCTCCAACTCGCCCGGCAAGGGCAACGGCAGCGGGGGCACCTGCTTCGGTGACTCGGGCGGTCCCGCCTTCTGGATCGACCCCACCACCGGCGAGGAGACCACCACCGTCGTGGCCGTCACCTCGTTCGGCATCACCGGCCAGTGCGCCGGGACGGACTTCTCCTTCCGCACCGACATCGACGCGACGCTGGACTTCGTCTCGCCATACCTCTGAGTCGGGGGGCGCGAGGCGCCAGGCACGCGGATAGACAAGGAAGTCCTGCACGGACGTCGCTCTCGACCTCGTGCATGCCCGACTTCCTTGTCTATCCGGGTGCGTCACCGCAGGGTCGGCCCGATGCCCTGCAGACCGCGTCGCACACCGCGGCCGAGTGGGACGCCTGTCTCGCCGCGCTCTTCGTGCCGCTGCGAGCTGGCACCCAACGCCTGACCGCCCCCGCCCAGCAAGGGGGACCTGCGGGCGGTCACTCCGGTCGACCGGGCCGACCCGGCGAGAGGCGCCCGGTCCGAGAGTCCGAGGGGGAGCCCGTGAGGCAGACCAGGCGAGGGGCGTCCGGTCCGTGAGTCCGGCCAGCCGCGGCGACCAGGCGGGGGCGCCGGTCAGTCGTCCCAGTCGTCGTCCCAGTCGTCGTCGTCGCACTCCTCCCACTCGTCGTCGTCCCAGCACATCCCCGGCGGGGTGACGGGCGCGGGCTGCACGGGCTGGGGCACGGGCGGCGGCGGGGGCAGGGGCACGGGAGCCGGCTGGGGTGCGGGAGGGGCGGGCGTCGAGCCGGTCGACCCGGAGCTGCCGGACCTGTCCGAAGCCTCCGACGCCTCCTGCTCCGCCCTCTCTGCCGCTGCCTTCTCCTCCTCCGCCTTCTCGGCGGCCGCCGCAGCCAGCTCCGCGAGCTCGCTCCGCGAGGCACGCAGCGTGCCCATCACGCTGCTCAGGGCGATCAGGCGGTCGTCGACGGTCTCGCGGTCCTCGGCGGTCCGCCCGGCGGAGTCGTCGGCGGCCGCGCCGCCACTCGCGTCCCCCGGCGACGCCGCGTTTGGCGCCCCCGCACCGTCCGCACTCCCCGCACCGCTCGTCGGCGCCCCCTCGTCGTCGACCACCGCCTGGCGGACCGCGGGCTCCCCCGGGTCCAGGTCGGCCGACACCACGACGCCGGGCAGGTCCTGCCGGGCCTCTGCGGTCGCGTCGAACCACAGCCAGATCCCGGTGAGCCCCACGAGCACCAGGCTGAGGGCGGAGGCGAGCAGCTTCATGGCACTACCTTCCCGCGGGTCGAGGAGACGGGGGTGAGACGACGATGAGAGAGTTCTCATCTTCGCTGGTCAGCGGCCACTCATCGACCGCCCAGCGCAGCACGGACTCCCGCCACGGCGGGCGGAAGGCGTAGACCGCGGCCAGCCTCGCCACCGTCGCCCGCCTCGCCAGCCGCATCCGCTCCGGGTCCACGTCCGAGGCGTCGGCGACGCGGTCCACCGCCTCCAGCATCGTCGCCGTGGCCCGGGCCGACCAGCGGCCCTGGGCCTGCCGCAGCCGGGCGTGGACGGCGAGGTTGGCCAGGTCGAGGGCCGGCTCGGCCCGGCATACCGTGTCCAGGTCGAGCACGGACAGCCGCGCTCCGTCCCAGAGCAGCTGCTTGTCGTGCAGGTCGCGGTGGGTGGGCACCAGCCGCGCTCCGGTATGCGGTGCCGCCGCCAGCTCCTCCGCCACCTCGCCCAGGCGGGCGGCCCAGGGGGTGCCGCGCAGGACGCCCGCGCGCTCGGCCCGCTCCCGCCAGGTGAGGAGCACCTGCGCCTCGTCGTCGGCGGTGTGCGCGGGCAGGTCGGGCGCGTCGAGGGCCTGGAACCGGGCCCACGCCCGGGCCCAGGCGGACCACATACCGGGCCAGTCGCGCTCCTCCGCGAGCTCGTGCACGGGCCGGCCGGGGAGGACGGAGAAGGCGACGGTGCCGTCGTCGGCGGACAGGACGTCCGCGGCGCCCAGCCCGGCCGCCCCGGCCAGGGCGCGGCCGCGCCGGGAGAGCTCGGCGACGGCGGGCGCGCGGCCGGGGCGCAGGACCTTCAGGTACCGGTCCGGCAGCGCCACGACCGCCCGGCGCGCAGGACGGTGCACGACGAGGCGGCCCCGCTCGGCCGGCCCGGCGAGCGCGGGGAGCCGCCGGTCGGTCCCGGGCGGCAGCAGCCGGACTGCGCCGGTCGCGTCGACGGTCCCGGCGCGCAGGCGCCCGTGCTGGTCCGGCCCCTCGATCGCGACCCGGGCGACGCCGTCCACGACCGTGTCGGGCCAGGCGCGCAGCACCTCGACCCTGTCGCCATCCTGCTCGACGGCCCCGGGCACCGTCCAGGGCGCCAGGACCTCGAGCGCGAGCCGGGCACGCCGCAGCGTCCCCTGCTCCCACCCCGGCTCCTGGGCACGCCAGGGCTCGGCGGCGCGGGCCAGGAGCGCGGCCGCGACCCAGGCGGGGGCGGGCGAGGCGCCGTACGCCGCCAGCAGCGGCCGAAGGTCCGTCCCCTCGATGATCGCGACCGCCAGGACGCTGGCCAGGTCCACCTCGGCCGGGCCGACCGCGGCGCGGTCCAGGTCGGTGAGGACGAGGCCGGTGTCCCCGGCCAGCACCTGGTCGAGGGAGAAGTCCCCGTGCAGCACGACGTCGGGGCCGCCCGCCAGGCCGGCAGAACGCTCCGGGGTGTCGGCTGCCGGCAGGGCGGTGAGGGCCTCGCGCAGGGGTGCCGTCAGGTATCGCGCCACCCCCTCCAGGTGGAGCACGGTCGCCTCGGCGGCGGCGTGGGCGTGGGCCCAACCACGGCGGGCCAGGCCGAGCTCCGGCCCGAGGGTCGTCGGGGAGGCGTGCAGCCGGGCGAGGAGCGTGCCCGCGTCCCGGAGCTGCTCGGAGGTCGCCCGGGTCGCGAGGTCGGCGCCCTCGACCCAACGCCATACCGTGGTCCGTCGACCGCCCCGGAGGCCCGCCTCGGCCGCGGGCACCGGCGTGGTGACGGGGACGCCGTGGGCGGCGAGCGCGCGAGCCACGCGGGTCAGCCGGTCGCGGTGCGGCTCGGCGGTCACGCGGACGACGTGGTCGCCGAGGCGCAGAACCGCCCGGCGCAGGGGGTTGTAGCGGAGCAGCTCCGCCACGCTCAGGTCGATCTCCGCCAGCGGACCCACCAGGCGGGGATCGGTGTGGGTCGGCCCCCAGAGCAGCTGCGCGTCCAGGTCGGGCAGGTCGAGCTCGCCGAGGGGGGCCTCCGGCCGGTGGCTGGTGATGGCCTCGATCCGCTTGTCCCGCTTGCGACGCGCCTCCCCGACGAGGGCCAGCACCCAGCCGATCGGGGCGTCGGGGCTGTGGATATCCGTCACGAACGCGCGTCCGGTTGGGGTGGGGTTGTGGATATCTGTCACGAACGCGCGTCCGGTTGCCGAGGGGGTGGGGCTGGTGGGGAGGAGGGCGGCGGCGTGGGAGACGCCGGGCTTGCTGCGCAGGCGGGTGATCCGGACCGGGAGGCCGACCGTGCGGGAGAGCCAGGCGGGGTCGAGGAGGAGGTCGAGGACGGGGTCCAAGGACGTCTCAGGCACGGGCCACCTCCTCCTCCAGCACCCGCTCGAGGGGCGCCTCGGAGGGCGGGCCGTCCCAGGTGACACGGCCGGCCTCGACGACGACGACCCGGTCGGCGGTGCGGGCGGTGTCGGCGTCGTGGGTGACGAGCAGGCAGGTGCGCCCGCGGGCCAGCTCGCGGATCGCGTCGTTGACGAGCTCGACGTTCTCGGGGTCCAGACCGGTCGTGGGCTCGTCGAGCACCAGCACCGGCGCGTCCCGCAGGAAGGCGCGGGCCAGGGAGATCCGCTGCCGCTGCCCGCCGGAGAGGCTGGAGCCGCGCTCGGTGACCTCCGTCAGCAGACCGTCGGGCAGGGCGTCGGTGAACTCCGTGACCCGGGCGAGCCTCGCCGCCCGGAGCACCTCGCCGTCGGTGGCGCCGGGGCGGCCCTGGCGGATGTTCTCCTCGATGGTGCCGGTGAAGAGCACCGCCTCCTGCTGCACGAGCGCCACCGACCCCCGGAGCTCGGCGAGGTCGACGTCGCGCAGGTCGATCCCGTCGAGGCGCACCGTGCCGGCGGTCGGGTCGAGCATCCGCAGGACGAGCGCGGCCAGGGTGGACTTGCCCGAGCCGGAGGGCCCCACGACGGCCACGGTCTCCCAGGGCGCCACCCGCAGGCGGAGCCCGTCGAGGACGCGGATGCCGGGGACGTACTCCACCCGCACGTCCTCGAACCGCAGCTCGCCCCGCACGCGGCGCAGCGGCACCGGGTCCGGCGCGGAGACGATGTCGGGCTGCACGTCGAGCAGGTCGGCGACGCGCTCGCCGGAGGCGCTGGCGCGGGCGACGCGGCCGGTGTACTTCGCCAGGTCCCGCAGCGGCTTCATCGACGTCTTGAGGTAGGTGAGGAAGATGACCAGGTCGCCCGGGGTCATCGCACCCTGCAGGACGCGGGTGCCGCCGAGGTAGAGGACGGCCGCGGTCGCCACGCCGACCAGGACGTCGGTGCGCCGCTCCAGCCCCGCCGCGAGCCGCCGGGCCTTGACCCCGTCCTTGAGGGACCTGGCGTTGGAGCCCTGGAAGTGGCGGCTGCGGTCCGGCTCCAGCCCGTAGGCCTGCACGTGGGTCATGCCGGCGAGGGTCTCCTGGGCGATGTTGGCCAGGTCGCCCTCGCTGCGCCGCGTCCTGCGAGACGCGTGCGTGATCTTGCCGGTGCTCGTGCGGGAGAAGAGGAGGAAGACGAGGATCGCGCCCAGGCTGATGAGCGCCAGGACCGGGTCGAGCCAGGTCATCACCCCCAGCATCGCGACGAGCGTGAAGACGTTGACCACCAGGGGCATCCCCGCGGTCACCGCCACCTCCTGCAGCCGCCCCACGTCGGCGACGAGGCGCTGCACGACGTCACCGGACCGGGCGGTGCCGTGATAGCGGCGCGACAGTCCCTGCACGTGGTCGAAGACTCGGGCCCGCAGCTGGGTCGCGATCCGCGAGCCCCCAAGGGCGAAGGCCACGGTCGCCCCGAAGTTGCACACCGCGCGCAGCCCGATGATCGAGATCGTCGCGAGGGCGGCCGCCAGCAGCAGCTGCGCGGACGCGGGCGGCCCGGCCTCGGCCAGGTCGGCCCCCAGGCTCCGGGTGACGGCGTCGACGACGAGCTTGGTCGGCCACGGCTCCAGGACGCGGAAGGCCACCTCGAGCACGAGCAGCACCCCGCCGCCGGCCAGCAGCCCGCGCTGCCCGGGCAGGTGCGGGCGCAGCAGGCCGAGCGTGCGGCGCAGCGGGCCGCGCCCACGTGCGGTAGGGGTCTCCTCCCCGCGCCTCACGAGACCGGCTCCAGCATCCCGCCGAGGGTGGCGTCCAGCACGTGGTGCCAGGAGTGCCGCTCCTCCATGCGCGCCCTGCCGGCGGCGCCGAGGCGGGCCGCGCGGGCCGGATCGGCGACGAGGGCGTCGACCGCGGCGGCGAGCGTCCGTGGGTCCGACGGCGGCACGAGCAGCCCGGTCACGCCGTCGTCGACGACGGAGGGGATCTGCCCGATGCGGGAGGCGACGACGGGCAGCGCGGCGGCGGCGTACTCGTACACCTTCAACGGGGAGAAGTAGTGGTCCGGGGCGGCGGTGGCGGGTAGGGCGCGACGGCGACCGACGCGCCCTCCATCGTCGCCGGCACCTGCTCCGGCGCGACGGCGCCGACGAGCTCGACGTCCAGGCCGTGCTCGGCGACGAGCCGCTCGACGGTCTCCCGCTGCGGGCCGTCGCCGACGATCCGCAGCCGCCACGGCTCGCGGGCCAGCGCGGCGGCGCGGACGAGGTCCTCGACGCCGTGCCAGGGCTTGAGGGTGCCGACGAAGACGACGACGGGCGGGCCGGCCGGGTCCGGGGTCACCGGGCGCACCCGCTCGGTGTTGACGCCGTTGGGCACCACGACGACGGGAGGTATGCGGTCCCACGCCTCCGCGTGGCCCCGCACCCAGTCCGCGACCGGCTCGCTGACGCAGCCCACGACGTCGGCCGCCGCGAGCTGGGCCCGCAGGGCGGCGACGGCGCCGGCCTCGTCGACGAGGACCCGGTGGGTGCGCTGCTCGTCGACGAGCTGGGCGTTGACCTCGAGCACGGTCCGCACGGCGGACCCGAGCCCGAGCCGCGCCTGCTCCAGCACGGTGGAGAAGAGCGAGTAGCGCTCGTAGACGACGTCCGGGGCGAGCTCCACGACCTGCCGGGCCAGCTCGGCGGCGGCCTCCTGCTGGGCGACCTCGCGCTGCGCCGGGTCCAGACCCTTGCCCCCGACGCGCACGAGGTGCACGGGCAGGTCGGCCAGGTCGGCGGGGACGTCGTCGCCGAGGCGGACGGCATACACGTGGACGTCGGCGCCCCGGGCGCGCCAGGCGCGGACGATCTCCTGCACGTGGACGCTGGCGCCCTTGGTGCCGAAGACGGGGATGCCGGGGTCGGCGCAGACGTAGGCGACGCGGAAGGTCATCGGGCCACCGCCTCGAGGGCGCTGAGCCGCGCGGCCTGCCGGGTGGTGTCGAAGTCGCGCTCGATGACCGCGCGTGCGGCGCGGGCGACCTCGACGCGGGGCCAGCCGGGGTCGGCCACCTCGCGCAGCGCGTCGGCGACGCGGTCGGCGAGACCGGCCGGGTCGCGGGACAGCAGGATGCCGGTCCGCGGCTCGCCGTCACGGGCGGGGTGGACCGCCTCGGGGATGCCGGTGACGTCGGTGGCCACGCACGGCACGCCGCGGGCCATCGCCTCGAGCAGCACGGTGGGGAGCCCGTCGGCGTTGCCGTCGGCGCCGACGACGCAGGGGGCGGCCAGGACGTCGGCGGCGTCCAGCTCGGCCACGAGCTCGGCCTGCGAGCGCGGGCCCAGGAGCGTCACGACGCCCTCCAGCCCGGCCTCGCGCACCTGCTGCGCCAGCCGGCCCGCGAGCTCGCCCTCGCCGACGATGCGGACGGCGAGCGGCATACCCTGCGCCGTCAGCCGTGCGGCGGCGGCCACGAGGTGGTCGAAGCCCTTCTTCTCCACGATCCGCCCCACGGCGAGCACCTGCAGCGGGCCGTCGACCGGTCGCGGGTCGCGGTACGGGAAGCGCGACAGCTCCAGCCCGTTGCGCACCAGCTCGACCGTGCCGGACAGCGCGGGGTCGACCTCGCGCAGGAGGTAGCGGCGGTTGTAGTCGCTGATGGCGACGACCCGGTGCGCCCGGTGGAGCACCTCGCGCAGCAGGACCGGGTCGACGTCCTCGTGGAAGAGGTCCTTGGCGTGGGTGGTGACGGTGAAGGGCAGGTCGGTCAGTGCGCACGCGACCGCGGTGCACCAGGAGGCCAGGCTCGCGAAGTGCACGTGCACGTGGGTGATGCCGTCGGCCCGCAGCCGCAGCGCCAGCTCGACCGCCTGGGCGACGTCGGAGGGGCCGAGGCGCACGAGCAGCGACAGCAGCGCCCCGAAGCGCTCGCCGAAGCCGGGCAGCTCCTCGTGCGCCCGCCGCAGCGTCTCCCACTCGGCGGACAGCTTGTGCACGCGCGGGAGGTGGGTGACCGGCGCCTGCACCTGGGCGAGCTGGGGGTGGAAGCGCGAGTCGGTCGTGGGCCGCAGCGCGTAGATCGCCAGGTCCTCCCCCGCGGCCTCGCGCGCCAGGATCTCGGTGACGACGAAGGTCTCGGAGAAGCGCGGGTAGACCTTGAGGACGTAGGCGGTGCGGCGGCGGGGGGCCGTGCCGGTCGGGGTGGTCGGCGGAGCGGGGGTGAGGGTCTCGGTGCTCATGGCGGGTATGTCGCGCGGTCAGACCGCGGCGACCAGCTCCTTCCGGGGGCGGGGGGTGGCGGTGGTGCCGGCCAGCAGGTCGGCGGCGGAGCGGGCGGTGGCGCGCAGCCCGCCGAGGTCGAGGTGCTCGCGGCTGACCCGGCGGCCCACGGCCGAGGCCCACCAATGCGTGATCGCCGCCGGGGACAGGTGCTGGGCCCGGAGCAGGTCCACCGAGCCGTCGGCGGCCAGCCCCTCGCAGCGCAGCAGCTGCTCGCGGCGGGGCCACTCACGGGGCACGAGGAGGGCGGGCACGTCGCCGGCGAGCGTCTCGGTGACCGTGTTGTAGCCAGCCGCGTCGGCCTGACGGGCGGGCCTGGCCGGATGAGGCCAGCCGCGTCGGCGACGGACCGGACGACGCTGGTGCGGGCGCCGGCGGCGCCCTCGACGGCCCGGTGGTCAGCGTCGGACATCTGCGGGCCGGTGACCACGACGTGCACGTGCCCGACAGGGACGGTGGCGCGGGCCGCGGCCAGGCACAGACGGGTGCCGTCGCTGCCGCCGCCGACGGTCGTGAGCAGGTAGGGCGTGGCCGGCTCGAGGCCGGGCGGGTCCTCGGCGCGGCCGTGGGAGAGGTAGCCCTGGTAGCGGACCAGGTCGTGGAGCGGCTCCGGCAGCTCACCGCTGGTGCGCAGGTCGTGCACGCGGGGGTCGCCGTAGACCCAGATCTGGTCGTAGAGCTCCCGGACCGTCCCGACCGGGGTGCGCTCCCACTCCCGGGCCAGTGCCGCGGGGGTGTCGAGCACCTCCCGCAGGCCCAGGACGACCCGGGCCCCGGGCACCTCGGCGCGCAGCGCCCGCAGCCCCTCCTCGAGCTCGCCCCCGAAGCCCAGCGCGTGCCGGTCGACGACGACCAGGTCGGGGCGGAAGGCCAGGAGCGTGGCCCGCACGATCTGCGCGCGCAGACCGGTGACGGCGTCGAGCCCGACCCCGAGCCGCCGCGGCCCGTACTCAGCGCCCGTCTTGCCGACGGCCGGCAGGGTCACGACGTCGAAGCCGGCGGGCAGCGAGCTCGTGACGGACCCGGCCACCCCGTTGACGAGCAGCCCGGTCACCGGACGACCGGTCAGCACCGGCAGCCGGGAGGCCAGCGCGTGCGCGAGGGCGCGGTTGCGGCGGAAGTGCCCCATCCCCTGGGAGTCGTGGGAGTAGAACACCACCCGGAGGGGGTCGGCTGCGCTCACCTCGGCCATGCCCATCACCTTCTTCTGCCCGACGACCCGGTCGGCCGCTCTGACCGTCAGTGAACGGGAGCAGGATGAGGGGTGGATGACAGGTCAGTGAGAGTTCTCTCATCGACGCCCGCGCCGATGCTCCCCCCGGCCCGACCAAGGTCACTAGACTCCCCATCCGACGCGGCGCCACGGGGGCGCGGCACCGGGAGCAGGAGAACGATGGCCGCCCCGAGCACCAGGAACGGCAACGGCGGGTCGCGCCGTAGCTGGGCCCGTGTCCTCCCGGGGCTGGCGGCGCTACGCGGCTACGAGCGCGGCTGGCTGCGCGGGACGTCCTCGCGGGGGTGACGGTCGCGGCATACCTCGTCCCCCAGGTGCTCGCGTATGCGGAGGTGGCCGGCCTCCCGCCCGTCAGGGCTGTGGCACCAGCGTTGCCCCTACGGACGATGGATGTCGAAAGGGTTCACCACGGTCAGGTCCGGCACCTGTGAGAAGTCCTTGACGTTCCTCGTGGCCAGGGTGGCTCCGTTCGCGAGGCAGATCCCGGCGAGCTGTGCGTCGGCCAGAGACATGGTCCGCCCCTGGTCGAGACCATCGACCAGGACACGGGCCGTGGCTCTCGCCGCCGTCACGTCGTAGACGGCGATGGCATCGGCGAATGCGGTGACCATCGCGGCCCACCGGACCGCGAGGGCCGAGCGTCGACGACCGGCCGGGAGTCGTCCCAGACCACGATCGATCTCCTCGACGGTCACCACGCTGATCGTCAGGTCCGAGGTCGCCACGTCCCGCGCCCACGCCAGGACGTTCGCCTCGGGGATGTCCTTCATGAACTCCGAGACGACGTTCGTGTCGGCGATGATCACGAGAGGTCGACCGGGCGCGGACGATCATCTCGGACCGGCACGAGCAGGTCCACTCCTCCCACCTCGGAGATGGCGGTGTGCAGCGCCAGCAGGATGTTCTCGTCCGGGAGGTCCACTGCCGCATCCAGGATCGCACGCACCTCAGCCTCGACGGAGCGGCCATGCTTAGCCGCCCGACCACGCAACCGGGCGTGGGTGGTTTCGTTCAACTGGCGGATCGTCAGACTGCCCATGGCGTCACCTCCGTGATAGCAATGCTAGCACTCGACGACACCTGTAGCGCCGTCCCCCTCAGTGCTCGAAGCGGTAGCCGACACCCCGGACCGTGGTGATCCGGTCGGCCCCGACCTTGGCGCGCAGGTAGCGCACGTAGACGTCCACGACGTTGGAGCTGCCGGTCACCTCATACCCCCACACCCGGTCGAGCAGCTGCTCGCGGGACAGCGCCTGCCCGGCGTGCGCGATGAGCTCGCGCGCGAGGGCGAACTCGCGGGCCGACAGGTCGACCGGCGTGCCGTCGACGGTGGCGGTGCGGGCGGCGACGTCCAGCTCGACCCCGCCGGCCACGAGCCGGTCCTCGGCGGCCGGCCCCGCGGCCCCCTGGAGGTCGGCGTGCTGGCGCAGCCGCAGCCGCACCCGCGCCAGCAGCTCCTCGACGCGGAACGGCTTGGCGATGTAGTCCTCCGCCCCGCTCTCCAGCCCGAGCACGGTGTCCTCGACCGAGTCGCGCGCGGTGCACATGATGATCGGCACCGCTCCTCCATCGTGCGCAGCATCTTGAGCACGGTGAAGCCGTCCATCTTCGGCAGGCCCACGTCGAGCACGACGAGGTCCACCTCCCCGCCGGTCGCGTGCTCGAGGGCCGCGATGCCGTCGGTGACGATCGTGGTCCGGTGACCCTCGGAGCGCAGCGCCCGGTCGAGAACCCGGGCGATCCCCTCCTCGTCCTCCGCGATCAGGATGTGCGGCATGCCCAGGAGGCTACCCGGTGGGGGTGTCGCGCTCGGGCCCGTCCGGCAGCCACAGGGTGAAGCGCGAGCCGACACCCTCGACGGACTCGACGGCGGCGGCGCCCCCGTGGGCCTGGACGATGGCCTCGACGATGGCGAGCCCGAGGCCGCTGCCCTCGACCCGGCTGGCGTTGTCGGCGCGGCCGAAGCGCTCGAAGATCCGGCTCAGCTGCTCCTCCGGTATGCCGCACCCCTGGTCCAGGACCGACAGCGCCAGGTAGCGGTCGGCCGGCCGGGCCCCGGCCGCGACCGCCCGCGCGCCCTCCTCACCGTCGGCGTCGGCCCACCGGCTGGTGAGCTCGACGACGCTGCCCGGCTCGCTGAACTTCACGCCGTTCGCGGCCAGCTGCACCACGGCCTGGATGATCCGCTGCCGGTCCAGGTCGAGCTGCCCCTCGGCATCGGTGCTCAGCCGCCAGCGGCGGTCGCCCAGGGAGGTGAGCCGGTCCATGCACTCCACGGCCAGCTCGGTGACGTCGGTGGGGGCGGTCCGGACGAAGTCCGGGCGTTGCGCCTTGGCCAGCACGAGCAGGTCGTCGACGAGCCGCTGCATCCGGTCGACCTCGTCGAGCATGAGCGTCCGGGTGGCGGTCACCTCCTCGGGGTCGTGCGGGTCGAGCAGCTCGGCGTTGCCGCGCAGGATGGTCAACGGGGTGCGCAGCTCGTGCGCGGCGTCGTCGAGGAACTGCCGCTGCTCACCCACCCCCGCCTCGATCCGGTCGAGCATCTGGTTGAAGCGGACGCCGAGCTGGACGACGTCGGTGTCGGCGCCGGCGACGTCCACCCGGCGTGACAGGTCGGTGGTGCTGACCTCGGCCGTGGCCTCCTGGAGGTCGCGCAGGGGGCGCAGGAGCCGGCCGAGGACGACGTGGGCCAGGGCCGCCCCGAGCGCCATGACGACCACGCTGACGAGCACGAAGATGAGGACGCGGCGCAGCATCTCCTCCTGCTGGGACCCGAGGTCGATGGCGACGACGAAGGTCCCCTGGCGCTCCTCCCCGTCCAGCCGCACGTCGGCGGCGAGCACGCGCAGGGTGGTGCCCTGGGTCCGCAGGGAGGTGATCCGGGCCTCCCCCTCGGGCACGGACAGGGCGGTGACGGCCGAGACCACGTCCGGGCCCTGCACCTCGAAGGCCCGCTCTCCCCCGCTCCAGAACATCGGCCGGTCCTGCACCAGCCCCATGAAGGCCTCGTCCTCCCCGGCCGTCGAGGTGGCGATGAAGTCGTAGAAGAGGTCGTCGACGTCGACGTAGGCCCGGCCGTCCCGACCGGGCCCGGCCTGGGCGAGCAGGCCCAGCTCGTCCACCTCCTGGACGAGGTCGTCGTTGATCTGGTCGACGACGCGCTGGTACTGCACCGTGAACGACAGCAGGCCCGTGAGCAGCAGCCCGAGCGCGAGCAGCCCGACGACCATGGTCATCAGCCGCTGGCGGACGGTCCACCTGGGCCGCGCCGCCGGGGTGGGCTCCCCCGCCGCGTCGGTCACGGCCGCTCCAGGGCGCCCCTGGCGAGCAGCGCGAACGACACCAGCCAGTGGGTGGCCATGAAGTCGCCGTCGGTGATCGCGACCAGCACGGCACCCTCCTGCTCGTCGGCGGCGGCGCGCAGCCGGTCGGCCGCGGCGTCGGGCACCCATCCTGCCAGCCCGCGCAGGGCCCAGGCCCGGGACAGCGCGAGCCCGAGCAGGTGCGCCCCCTGGCCGTCGGTCGGGTCCAGGACCGTGGGGGTCGCCAGGAGCGAGGTATGCCGTCCCTCCCCGAGGCCGGGCAGCACCCGGGCCAGCCAGGGGCGGACCTCCTCCGGCGGCAGCACCCGGGTCATGAGCAGGGCCTCGGTGAGCGCCGGGGAGAGGAAGTCGGTGCCGCCCGGCTCGTGGTCGGTGGGCGCGGAGCCGTCGTCGGCGAACCAACCGAGGGCCGCGTCCCGGCAGGCGGTGACGACCTCGGGCCGGTCGAGGCGGTCGGGGGCGTAGGCGTCGAGGAGCAGGAGCAGCGCGAAGGCGTCGTTCTGGTGCTTGCCGTGCCGGACGGGGTAGGCCTGGCGCGCCAGCCAGCCGGGGACCAGCTCGGCCACGAGGTCCCCGAGGGGTGCCAGCGCGGCAGCCCAGCGCCCGCCCGGGTCGTGGGTCGCGGCGACGAGCTGGGCGGCCCACGCCCAGCCGTATGGCCGCTCGAAGCCGGGACGCTCCCGGAGGTAGGCGACCTCGACCGCGACGTTCGCCGGGGTCAGCCGCTCGTCCAGGAGGGCGGTGGCCGCGGCCCGCTCGGCCTCCGGGAGGGAGGCGGCATACCGTGACAGGAGGGTGACCAGGGACCACTGCATGTGGACGCTGCTGTGCCAGTCGAGCGCGCCGGAGAAGGCGGGGTGGCGCTCGTGCGGGACGACGGAGGTGTCGTCCGGGCCGAGGACGAGGTGGCCGGGCGCCCACGGGTAGGGGGTGCCGAGCACCGAGCGGGCGATCCGGCTCCAGGCCGGCAGGTCGGAGGTCATGGGGCCATTACTACACTCGGGCACCGTGACGCAGACGAGCGAGCACTACTTCACGGCGCTGGGCGGGGGGCGCTACGCCCCGACGGAGCAGACGCAGGGGGCCTGGCAGGAGGACGAGCAGCACGTCGCGCCCGTCATCGGGCTGCTCGTGCACGCGCTGGAGCGCGAGCATCCGAGCGAGCACCTGCAGTGGGCCCGGGTCAGCGTCGACATCCTCGGCATGATCCGCCGCGAGGAGATGCAGGTGACCACCCGGGTGCTGCGGCCCGGGCGCACGATCGAGCTGCTGGAGTCGGTCGTGGAGATCGGCGGCCGGCCGACCGTGCGGGCGACCGCCTGGCGGCTGGTGCGCGGGGAGACGGCCGAGGTGGCTGCCGTGGAGCACGACCCGATGCCGGGCCCGGACGAGCTCCCCGTCTGGGACGGGATGGCGCAGTGGGGCGGGCACTTCATCCGCTCCGTGGAGTTCCGCGCGGCGGGCAACCGGCCGGGTCGGGGGCGGGCGTGGGCCCGGACCCCGCTGGCCCTGGTGGACACCGAGCCGGTCTCGGACCTGGCCCGCTGGGTGGGGCTGCTCGACACCGCCAACGGCATCGCGACCCGGCAGAGCCCGCGCGAGTGGCTCTACCCCAACGTCGACCTCACCCTCCACCTGCACCGACGGCCGCGCGGCACGTGGGTTGGCCTGGACACCCGCGTGCACTGGGGCCCGGACGGCCTCGGGCAGACCTCGTCGGTCGTCCACGACGTGGACGGACCGATCGGCACGGTGGAGCAGGCGCTCACCGTCCGCAAAGTGTGATCCAGATCACATCCGACGGACGCAACGTTTCGGCCCTCCACGACGTCTTCATCTATGTCGGCCCGGGACAGCCGACGACCGTCGGGAGGGCGCCGCGAGGCGGACTGGGAGGGTTGCAGGAGGGTGGGGCGCCGGTGCAGGGGCCCGGTGCCCCACTCCCTGCCTGATCGATCACCGCGGCGAGCCGCGCGTCTTCCTCCGAGCCCGCGACCTCGCAGCGCGAGGAACCCGCTGTCCGGCGGGCGCGTCATACCCCCGCCTAGACTCGCAAGGACGCACCCGGAGGAGATCCGACGATGACCCGCACCCGAGTCCTGCCGACGACGTTGGCGCTCGCGCTGTGCCTGGGCCTGGCCGCCTGCGGCACGAAGGACGCCGAGCCCGCCGACCCGACCGGCACCACCACGGCGGCCCCGGCCGCCCCCACCAGCGACGCCCCCACCCCCGACGAGGACGACATGACCAGCAGCGGCCCCACCCTGCCCGGCCCCGACGCGGGCGACCTGCCGATCAGCCCGGTCCCCGACTCCGTGGTCCAGCGCGACGACGTGCAGCAGGCGGTCGCCGACGAGGCCGAGCGCCGCGGCGTCCCCGTCGAGGAGGTCACCGTCGCCGGCTACGCGGAGGTCACCTGGCGCGACGGTTCCCTCGGGTGCCCACAACCGGGCATGATGTACACGCAGGCGCTCGTGCCCGGCCATCAGCTGGTGCTCGAGGTCGACGGGGAGTATGCCAGCTACCACGCCGGCCGGACGGGGGCGTTCACCTACTGCGCCGACCCGGTGACTCCCGCCGAGGGCAGCGTCCCGAGCAGCGACACCTGAGGAGAAGGCCCGTGATGACCTGGCCCCCCAACGACCCCTACGGCAGCCCGGCCGACGACCAGCGTCGCCCGCCGCTCACCGGCCCGACCGAGGGCGGCGCCCCGTGGCTGGGGGCTCCGCCGCCGCCGATCCCGTCCTACTCCCCGCCGCCTCCCGGGCAGACGCCCGGGCCGCAGGACTCCTTCCCGCAGTACGGGTACGGCGCGCCGAGGCCCCCTCAGCAGCAGCTTCGCTACGCCGACTGGGGCGAGCGGGTAGGGGCGACGCTCGTGGACTGGATGATCCTCCTCCTGCCGCTCCTCGTGCTCTCCGAGATCTTCGAGTCGCTCGCCACCCTGCTGTGGCTCGGCGCCGCGGGGTGGATCGGCTGGCTCAACGGCAGCAAGGGGCAGTCGCCGGGCAAGGCGCTCATGGGGCTCAAGGTCATCCGGGACGTCGACGGCACCACCCTGGGCGGACCCGTCGGCGTCGTGCGGTCGCTGGCGCTGCTGCTCATGTTCCCCTTCACCGCGGGCATCGCGTGGGCGCTCTCCCTGGCCTGGCCGATGTGGGACGCCAAGAAGCAGACGCTCCACGACAAGATCGTCGGGGCGTCGGTGGTGGCCGGCTACCCGCGGCAGAAGCTGGGCAAGGACATCTTCACGCCCTGACCCTCAGGTCTGGAGCAGCGCGATCCCGCGCGGGTCGACCGCGAGGCGGACCCGCTGCCCGGGAGTGAGTCCGACGTCGTCCCCCAGCGCGGTCGCGGGACCGAGCCCGTCGACGTCCACGTCGAGGTGCACCGCGTCGCTCACCGCGACCGCGCGCCGGACGGTGCCGGTGAGGGTGCCGGCCGGGTCCTGGCGGAGCGCGTTGCGACGCAGCGCGATGTGCCGCTCACCACGCGAGGCGTCCGGTGCGCCCTGGGACAACCATTCGGCGCGCTCGGTGGGGTCGGGAAGCAACCACGCGGCGCGGTCGGTCGTGAGGGGGAGGATGGTCGTGTAGCCGATGAACGCGGCCACCTCGGCATCGACCGGCGCGCGCCACACCTCGGCCGTCGGCCCCTCCTGCACGACCCGGCCCGCGAGCATGACGGTGAGCCGGTCGGCGACCGTGAAGGCCTCGTCATGGTCGTGGGTCACCATGACCGCGGTCGTGCCGGTCTCCACGAGGATCTCCCGCAGGTCACCGCCCAGACGCTCCCGCAGCGACCGGTCGAGCGCTGACAGGGGCTCGTCGAGCAGGAGCAGCTCGGGGTCGGCGGCTAGGGAGCGGGCCAGGGCGACGCGTTGCTGCTCCCCGCCGGAGAGGGTGGGGGGACGGCGGTCGGCATACCCGGGCAGGCCGACGAGCTCGAGCAGCTCGTCGACCCGGGACCTCCGTGCGGCCCGGCCCACCCCGCGCAACCGCAGCGGGTAGGCGACGTTGGCGCCCACCGTGGCGTGGCCGAAGAGCTGCCCGTCCTGGAACATGAGGGCGAAGCCACGCTCGTGCGTGGGCACGCCGGCCAGGTCGCGCCCGCGCCAGCGGACGCTGCCGGCGTCGAGGTGCTCCAGCCCGGCGGTGGCCCGCAGCAGGGTCGACTTGCCGCAGCCGGAGGGGCCGAGGATGGCCAGCACCTGCCCCTCCTCCACCGTGAGGGTGACGTCGTCGACGGCCGTGGTGGCGCCGAATCGCACCGTGAGATCGGTGATCTCGAGCATCAGAAGGCACCCACCGATCCCAGGCCGGTCCGGAAGCCGGCGGCGAAGGCGCCCAGGAGTTGCGGACTGGTCAGCGACCCCATCTGACTCGCGAGTCGAGCTGCCTGCGGAGGCGCATCGAGCACCTTGAGCACCGCACCTCCGTGGAGCGGATCAAACGGCAGCGCGGCCAACCGTCCAGTTCGGAAGGCTGCTGCGACGTCGATGGCGTAGTCGGACCGCGCCAGCGCCTCTGCGTCTTCCCACGCTTCCTCCACGTAGGGAGACTCCGCGGACGCCTCCAGGATGTGTCTGAGGTCGAGAGCGTCCTTGGCGCTCTTCAGATGCCGGTCTCGCCAGGCAAGCACCTTCAGCGCAGCTTGCCCAGGGAGGGAAGCGACGTGGACTGTCACCGCGTTCGGCAGGTTCACCACAACCGCTGTAGCCGCAGCCTCGGCGAGTCCGGTCACGTCGAGGAGGTGTCCGTCATCGAGTTCGACGTGACGGTCCCGCTCCATCGGTCCGAAGGGCACCACGTCGACCTCCACCCCCAGGACGCGAACCTTGTGGTCGCTGTTGCGGACGGGATGGAGCCCACGAGTGAACCCCTCGAGCCCCTCCCGGTCGACCGCGACGGCAATGTCGACATCCAGGGTCGCACGGACCACAGGCTGCTGAGTCACAGCGTGCACGACAAGATCCCGCGCTGCGGCGCCTATCACCAGCATCGTGAGATCCAGACGCTCGGCCCGCTCCGTCAGCTCTCGAAGAACGTCGACGGGGACGGGCAGCGCCTCGGCTGCCGACAGGTCGACCGATGTGATCACAGCTGCTTGGCCAGGTCAGCCAGCCTCGGGTCGGTCTCGGCCAGGAGGTCGGCCCGGATCAGGATCTCAGGGACAACTGCCGTCTTGTCCTCCAGGAGCTTCTCACCCCAGAAGATGTCTCGCAGCTGTATCCACCCGTCCGGGTCGTGCCTGAGCCGGCCGGCGACGATGACGTCCTTCCGCTTTTCGGCAGAGGAGTAGAGCAGCGCCGTCTTCGGCCTGATCGACATGCCGATCGTCCGTGCCGCCAGTTCGGATCCGACGTAGACCCCGCTCGGCATCACCGTCAACACCTCCGTCGGCGATGACCAGACGCCTGACGAATACCGCGGGGCGTCGATGCCGCCTAGCCCCGAGAGAGCCAGATAGCTCTCCGTCCAACGATCTGCCATCGTGGCCTGCTTGAGCAGCGCGCCGTCCTTCGAGAGATACCCGAGCTCACGCAGCCCCTTCAGCACCCGGTTCGTCGTTCCCAACGACGCCCCTGCGAGTGCAGCCAGGTCGCGCTGAGTGCCCACCTCTTCGAGACTGCCGCGCACGAGGAGGACGAACGTCACGGGCAGCCCCGTCCTGGAGAAGGGCCGGTCGATGGAAGGTGGTCCTGCGGCACGTCGCCACCCATCGAGGCGGACGAGCAGCCCGGGGGCAGCGAACGAGGCCGCGCCGGTGGAGTCGAGGTAGCCCCACCCAGCAGCCTCCAGCGCCTTGCGCACCGCCGGCTTGATCTCGTGCGACAGCACCACACCACCCGGCACCGGTGGGAGCAGCTCGATCGCACCGGCGGAGAGCGCTCCTTTCAGGACGACCGGGAAGGTGCGTTCCCCCCCTCGCCAGAAGATCGTCAGCTGGCCGTCTACCGAGCCGCGGTCCTCCACCCACGACCACTTGGCCCCCAGCCCCTGGCTGATCAGGGCCTTGAGAGCCTCATTGAGCAGCGCCCCCTCCCCGCAACGACGTTCCACCGTCTTCATGTGTTCAGATTACTGGAACAACGAGACTTCTGGAACAGTCTCGCCCGGACTTCACGCCCCCTCGCACCCGCCACTTCGAGCATCAGAAGGCACCCACCGATCCGACCCGGAGCCGTTCGACGACGCCCATCACGGTGACGGTGAGCAGCGCGAGGAGCACGCTGGCGGCGAGCGCCATCCCGAGGTGGTCGGCCCCCGGGCGGGAGATGAGTTGGTAGATGACGACCGGCACCGTGGGCCGGTCCGGCCGGGCGAGGAAGGCGGTCGCGCCGAACTCCCCGAGGGAGACCGCGAAGGCGAAGCCGGTCGCGGCGAGCACCGGCCGGGTCAGCACAGGGGCCTCGACGGACCAGGCGGCACGCCAGGGGCTGGCGCCGAGCGTGGCCGCGGCCTCCTTCTGGCGCGGGTCGACCGACCGGAGGACCGGGGCGAGGGTGCGCACCACCAGCGGTAGCGCCACCATCGCCTGGGCGATCGGGACGAGGACCGGGGAGGTCCGCAGGTCCAGCGGCCCGCGGTCGAGGGTGATGAGGAAGCCGAAGCCGACCGTCACCGCGGAGATGCCGAGCGGGAGCATGAAGGCCCCGTCGAGCCCGGAGACGACGCGCGACCAGCCACGCGACCGGGGCCGGCGGGAGACGAGGACGGCGACGATGAGCCCGAGCACCATCGCCAGGACGGTCGCGTCCACGGCGGTGCGCAGCGAGTTGCCCATCGCCTCGGTCACGCTCACCCGCAGGGCCTGGGTGGCGTCGGGATCGGTCAGCGCCCGGTAGTGGTCGAGCCCCCACCCGTCGCCCACCCGCAGCGAGCGCACGACGAGCGACCCGACGGGGAGGAGGACGAAGGCGACGACGACCGCGGTCACCACGAGAGCCGGTATGTCGTGCCGCCGGGGGCGGCGGGCCGCCGCCACGGCACCGACCCGGGTCAGGGCCTGCTCCCGGGTCGAGCGGGCGCGGGAGGCGAGCGCCAGCATCGCGACGACCGCGACGAGCTGCAGCACCGAGAGGACGGCCGCGCCCTGCAGGTCGAGGAACTGCACGGTGAGCAGGTAGATCTCGGTCTCGACCGTGCCGTAGCGCAGCCCGCCCAGGGTGAGCACCACGCCGAAGGCGGTGGAGCAGAAGAGGAAGACCAGGGTGGCCGCGGAGATGAGCGCCGGGAGGAGCGCGGGGAGGGTGACGGTGCGCCATACCGTCCACGGGCTCGCACCGAGGGTGGCGGCGGACTCCTCGGCCCGCCGGTCCAGCCCCTCCCACATCCCGCCGACGGTGCGCACGACGACCGCGAGGTTGAAGAAGACGAACGCGAGCAGGATCGGCACCCACGTCCCGTCCCAGCCCAGGCCCCCCAGCGGCCCGCCGGTGGAGAGCAGGGAGCGGAACATCACGCCGACGACCACGGTCGGCAGCACGAACGGCATGACGACGACGGCCCGCAGCAGCCCCCGCCCGGGGAAGCGCAGCCGGTAGAGCGCGAACGCCACCGGCACCCCGGCGAGGAGGGTCAGGACCGTCCCGGCCAGCGAGCTGACCAGGGTGAAGGTGATGACCCGCAGGGTGCGGCTGCGCCCGAGGACGTCCGGTATGCCGGACAGGTCCAACTGCCCGTCCGGCAGGAAGCCGCGGGCGAGCATCCCGCCGACCGGCAGCAGGAAGAAGACGGTAAGAAAGGCCAGCGGCACCAGGGCGACGAAGCCGAGGGTCGCACCCGGGCCGGTGACGACCCGGCGCCGGCCGGGCACCACGGCGCGACCCGGGTGCGGGTCAGCGGTGGGCGTCAAACCCGACTCCCTTCGCCGGTGCTAACCGGAGCAGGTTCCAAAGGGTCTGCGGTGATCCCGCACTCTCAGCGCCGAGGCGCTCCCCTGTCGCGACCGATCGACCCTAGCACCGGGGCCACCAGCTCTGTGTCCAGAGCCGCCGCACCCGCTACCGTGCTGCTATGACGCTTCAGCCTCCGGGCGAGTATCACCGTGATCTCATCCGGCTCGCAGACCTCACTCTGCACACGGACGTCCTCGAGAACTACCGGTTCGTCGATTGCACCCTTGTCGGCCCGGCAGTGGTGGTCCCGCTCAACGGGACCGAGATCCTCCATTGTCGGTGGGACGGCGATCTAGGAGCTGTGCTCTGGGCCATCGATGTCGAGCGTCCGGCCGTCATCGGCGCGATCGGGTTGTCGAACTGTCAACTCATCGGCTGCACACTGCAACGCGTCGGTCTGGCCGTCCCGGCGTCTCAAGTAGACGAGATCAGCAGGGGATTTACTGCCTGACCATGGTGCTCACGTTGCGAAGCGCCACGCCGGGCTGAACCTCGTTGCCCTCGACGCGAACAAGCGTCCAGCCTTCTTCGATCATGGCGGCCGTGACCGCTCGCAGATCGCGCGGCCCTGTCACCGGCTCGGGAGACAGCGCCTCGAACCGAGCAAGCGTCTCTTCCCGGGTCAGCGACTCGTCCTCTACCCAGTCCTTCATCCTGCTCATTGTCACACCCACCGCGCGGACTTCACAACCCATGTGTCGGCCTGCTCATCCCAGGATGGCACCGGCAGCAACCAGGCGATGACTGTCCGCCCAGCAGCAGTTGTGCCCACAGCCACGAGCCGGTGGCCATGATCCTCATGCTGCTCCCAAGCGACCCGAGGCGTCGCAGGAAACTGGAGTGCCTCTTGCACCTCCTCCGGAGTGATGTTGTGCTTGCGGCGCAGCTTGTGCACGATCGCCGGGTCGCACCGCACCGACCCTAGGTACGCCATGAACGGCAGTCTGCCATCCGGCAAAGAACGAGCACACCCCCGTCCGGCCGCCCCGGCGCCGCCCACGTGGGAGACGTCAGCCGCCGCGGCCTGGCCCTGGGCGTCGAGCTCGTCCAGGCTCCCGCGACGCGGCCTCGGCCCTCGCCGCCAGGACGGTGATGGCCGCCTGGCGGCTCGGGGCGGTCGTCTACCCGGTCCGGGACAACGAGCTGGAGGTCACCCCGCCCCTGGTCATCGCCCCCGAAGCGGCCGACCGGGCGTCGACCTGCTCACGCGCGCGATCGACGCCGCCGCCCTCGGCCAGGTTACCGACGAGGACGTCGCGGCCTACTCCGGCTGGTGATGGACCCCTGCACTCACCCCGTCCGTCGCTGAAGCCACCCCGGCACGGTCACCGCTCATCCCGCAGCGCCGCACGCCGGTGCGCAGCTCCGCCTCGTCCAGCACCGTCCTCGCGTGGCAGATGCCGACCGCCAGGACGAGCACCGCGACGGCGAGCACGGCGACCCCGAGCAGGACCAGCTGGGTCGTGGTCATGCGACCTCACCCCTCCCGTCAGCAACTCGCCAGAACGTCGGCACGATGGTAGGCGATTCGGGCGCCGGAAACCGCACCCGCACCCCTGTGCCGGACGACCTGACCCCTCATCCCTCGCACCCGCGACTGCGACATCGGCGTGTCATAATTCGCCCACTCGGAGGGTGCAACCAGCAGGGAGACGACCGTGACCCGTCTTGTGGTGAAGATGAACGACCGTGGAGCCTGGGAGGTGTTCGACGACACCGGCCAGAGCCTCTTCTCCGGCGAGAGACTGCGCGCGGAGGGCTTCGCCCGGCGGCTGTGCGCCGCCGCCGGCGGGACCGTCACCGTCGTCAGCCGGACCGGGGAGCAGCTGGGGCAGTACCGCGTGGCCCCGTGGACCGCGCCGTCACCCACCAGCACGAAGAGGCGAACTGGCACGTCCGAGCGGCGCCGGCGCCGCTGAGCACGAGGACCGACCCTTAACGCTGACCCAGGGCTCGAGCCGGCACTCCCACAACGGTTGTGGCAGGTTCGACATTCTTGACCACCGCCGCGCCTGCCCCCACGACCGCCTCGCTGCCGACGCAGAGTCCTTGGTTGACGCAAGCGGTCGTACCGATCGTGGCGCCCTGTTTCAGCACGACGTCCCCCGAAATCGCGGCCAACGGGTTGACCGTCGCGAAGTCTTCAAGCACGGCGTCGTGTCCGACAGTGGCATTGAGATTCAGATGAACATGCCTCCCGATCCGCACATTCGTGGTGATACGGACGCCTGCGGCAATCACCGTCCCTGGCCCGAGAGTCACATCGGCACCGATGGTTGCGGACGGGTGGACCAGGGTGGTGGCGATCAGGCCCGCTTCGTCCGCTCTGGCCGCGAGTTGTGCACGGACCTTCGGATTCCCCACTCCCACCACATAGGCTGCTCCGCGAAGCCGAGCCAACTCGGTGCTGCTGCCGAGATAATCTGCTCCGATCCTCTCAAGTCGCTGCAGGTCAGGGCTCCCGTCATCTACGAAACCGCGGAACCGAAGACGCAAGTCCTCACTGCATGAAGAGGCAGCACTATCTCTCGCGACGTCCAGCACCTCTCGACCGAAGCCGCCAGCGCCGATAATGACAAGATCCATGGCTCAACCGTAGCCTGGCTTTCAGCCCCGCCCTTGACTAGTCGGCGGCTCTGGTGCAGCGCTCCCTCGGAACGCCGTCATCGTGGCCTCGCCTTCCGCCGAGATTCCATCCCGCTTGACGACGGCCGCCACGGTCCGCAAGAGGATCTCGACGTCCCCGCGCAGGGACCATCCGTCCACGTAGGCAACGTCCAGACGGAATCGCTCGTCCCATGAGACGGCGTTCCGGCCCGACACCTGCGACAGGCCGGTCAACCCTGGGCGCATATCGTGGCGCCGCGCCTGCTCGGGCGAGTAGAGGGGAAGGTACTCGACGAGCAAGGGCCGGGGGCCGACGATGGACATGTCTCCGCGCAGGACGTTCCACAGCGTCGGGAGTTCATCGACGCTGGTGCTGCGCAGCAACTGGCCGAGCTTTGTGAGCCGCTCCTCGTCCGTCACCCTGCCACGCACCGTGTCGACGTGATGCATCGTCCTGAACTTGACCATCTCGAAGATCTGACCGTTCAAACCGGGCCGTTGCTGGCGAAAAAGCACGGGACGCCCCATGGTGCAGCGGATCGCCACGGCAGCGACAGCTTGGATGGGCGCGGTAGCCGCTAACCCAACAACCGCGACCGCGAGATCCATCCCCCGCTTGATCAGTCTCTTGTCGATCTTCACACCGTCGTTTGTAGCCCAGACACGTCAGGATCACCTACTCAGCCGGTGGCGATGTCCGCCCACTCACGCAGCCAGGTCTCGCGCTCGGCCTCGATCTGCTGCGGGTGGACGACGATCGGGTCCTCGGCGACCTGGGCCCACTGGGCCCAGAGCTCGGGCAGTGCCACCTGGTCGGCGACGGGGAACATGTACATGCTGTCCGGGATGGCCGCCTGCACCTCCGGGCTGACCAGCCAGTCGACGACCGCCCGGGCCCCCTCGGGGTTGTCGGCGCCCTCGAGGACACCGGCGTACTCCACCTGACGGAAGCAGGTCTCCAGCAGCGCGCTCGTGGTCGGTTCGAAACCGCCCTCTGGGATGGTGAAGGGCGGGCTGGAGGCGTAGGAGAGGACGATCGGCCGGTCACCGTCGCTCCCGCCGGCGGTGAAGTCGACCGTGTAGGCGTCGGTCCAACCGCTCGTGACCTTCGCCCCGTTGGCCATGAGGTCCTCCCAGTAGCCCTGCCACTCCCCGGGGCCGAACTCGCCGACGGTGGCGAGCAGGAACGCCAGGCCGGGGCTGGAGGTGCTGGCACCGGGGGTGACGAAGAGGTTCTCGTACTCCGGCTTGGTGAGGTCGGTCAGGCTCACCGGCGGGGCGACCCCCTGCTCGGCGAACCAGACGTTGTCGATGTTGACGCACACGTCGCCGAAGTCGACGGGGGTGAGGTATGCCGCGCCTCCGTCCTCGAGCGCGTGCTCCGCCGCGGACTCAGGCAGGTCGGCCGGCGTGTGGGCGGCCAGGGCGTCCGCCTCGACCACGCGGGTCGCGTAGGTGTTGTCGATCCCGAAGACCACGTCGGCGGTCGGGCGGCCCGCGGTGAGGACGACCTGGTTGGCCATCGCCCCCGCGTCGCCCGCCAGCTGGATTTGCAGCTCGTAACCGGACTCGGCCTCGAACGCCTCGATGAGCTCGTCCGGCAGGGAGAAGGAGTCGTGGGCGGTGAGCACCACCGTGCCCGGGTCGGACGGCGGGGCGGCCGTCGCGGTCCGGCTCGTGTCGTCGGAGCTCACGACCCCGTCCGGCTGGCTGGTCAGTGCGGCGTCGTCCAGCGTCTCCGTGGCTGGCTCGGCTGTGGGGGGCGGCGCCGGCGTGGCTGCCTCCCCCTCGTCAGCGCCCTCGCCCAGGAGGGTGCACCCGCTGAGGGTGGTGGACAGGACCAGCCCGAGGGCCAGGACGCGGGTATGCCGCATTGCTCTCTCCTTCGACTTCCTTCGCCGGTGCTAGCCGGAGCAGGTTCAAGGGTCTGCGGCCGGGTGCCGCACTCTCAGCGCTGATGCGCTCCCCTGTCGTTCGACTCTGACCCTAACAGGGTGCTGTGGCAGGATCGGCGGCATGGGTAACCTCGTCGCCAAGCTCGCCACCACCGTCGCCGCCATCGGCGCCAGCGTTGTCGCCCGAAAGATGACCGACGGCACCTGGAAGTTCGTCACCGGCAACGACTCCCCCAGCAACCCGGAGGATCCGGACATCGACATCAAGGAGGCGGTGGCCTTCGCCATCCTCTCCGGTGTCCTCGTCGGCCTGGCCCGCATGCTCGCCAACCGGCAGGCCACCAAGTTCGTCGCCAAGACCCAGGGCAAGAGCTCCAAGGAGGTCGGCGAAAGGCGAACGCCTGAGCCGCCAAACACCACGCGACGCCGACCCCGAGTCACACCAGACACACGAATCGCTGCTAGTCTCCCGCTTCACATTGCGTGAGGTGTAAACATAGGGCAGGATTGGCCGGTCCCGCCGTTTATGTCGCACAGGGGAGCGCATGTCCCGAGAGCAGTCCGCCGCCGATCCACGACCGTCCCGAGAGTTCACCGTCCGCGCCCTCTGGGTGCTCACCGACGGCGCTCCTGGGCGATTGCGCTGCTGCTCGCCCTCTGGACCCGCCTCAGCTTCGACCAGAACTTGCTGACTCAGGCGACCCCGTGGATCGTGGCCGGCCTTGCCGCGGTTCTGCACGGGGCCATCGGACTTGCGACCGGGCCCTACATGGTCCGGCACATGCGCGGCAGCTTCGACGAGGTCACCTCGGTCGTCAAGACCGCTCTGATCACCGCACTCGTCATCATCGCCATCGCCTGGGCAACGCCTGACGTAGTTCTTCCCCGCTCGGTAGCGCTCCTCGCCCCCGCCCTGGCCATCGTGCTCATGCTCGCCGTGCGTTTCACCGTGCGGACCTACCGGTCGCACCGGGTGGCGTCTAACCCCGACGGGGAGCGCGTCATCATCCTCGGCGCCGGCCTGGCCGGTCGCCGGCTCGTGCACAACATGCTCCACGACGACCGCTCCGAGTTCGCTCCTGTCGCACTCCTGGATGACGCCCGCTCCAAGCGGCGACTGAAGATCGAGGGCATCCCGGTCATGGGCACCCGCCGGGACCTCGCCGCGGTCGCCGAGCGCACGGGGGCCAAGTATCTCGCCGTCGCGATCCCTCGAGCTGACGCAGAACTCCTGAGAGAGATTCAGGCCCAAGCCCGAGAGGCCGGGCTGCAGGTCAAGACCCTTCCCCCGATCGAACAGTGGCTGCGACAGTCAGACCCCCAGGCCACCGACCTGCGCGACATCAACCTCGAGGACCTCCTGGGCCGCCGGGCCGTCGAGTTGGACCAGGACGCCATCGCTGAGCACATCACCGGCAAGGTTGTCCTTGTTACCGGCGCAGGCGGTTCGATCGGCTCCGAGCTCTGCCGCCAGATCCAGCGTTTCTCCCCTGCTCGCCTCGTCATGCTCGACCGTGACGAGTCAGCGCTGCACGCCGTGCAGCTGTCGATGACAGGTCGCGGTCTGCTCGAGGGCGACGACCTGCTGCTCGCCGACATTCGCGACGCGGAACGCCTTGAACACTCGTTCAGTGAGATATGCCCGGACGTCGTGTTCCACGCCGCAGCCCTCAAGCACCTCAGCTTGCTTGAGCGCTACCCCGATGAGGCGTGGAAGACCAACGTCTTGGGAACCCTCAACGTTCTTCAGGCAGCGTCAACTGCAGGGGTGGGGACGTTCGTCAACATCTCCACCGACAAGGCCGCAAGCCCGACGTCGGTGCTCGGCACGTCCAAGCGCGTCGCCGAGCGTCTAACTGCGCATTTCGCCAAGCATGAGCCAGGACGGTACGTTTCCGTCCGTTTTGGCAACGTCCTCGGATCCCGCGGCTCGGTCATCCCTGCCTTCACCGAGCAGATCCGTCGCGGCGGACCCGTGACCGTGACCCACCCGGACGTGGAGCGCTATTTCATGCTCATCCCCGAGGCCTGCCAGCTCGTCTTGCAAGCTGGCGCCATCGGCCACGACGGCCAGGCTATGGTCCTCGACATGGGCACGCCAGTGAAGATCGTTGATGTGGCTAAAGAACTCATAACCCTCTCCGGCGAGCACGTGGATATCCGGTTCACCGGTCTCCGACCTGGTGAGAAGCTTTCAGAGGTTCTCTTCGCCAGCCATGAGGTGCATCTGCCGACTAGTCACCCACTCATGAGCGCGGTGAATGTCCCGCCCCTCGACGCCCACTCAGTCACCTCTTCCACGATCGCGCCCATCGAACTGCCGGACCTTCTGCGAGGCTATTCCTTGTCCGGAACGGGCAGCTCGTGACCAGTTCCACCCCCCCGTCCGTGAGGCCGTCACCCGTCGATGCCTCCCTTCCGAGTCTCGACGAAACCGCAGAGCGCATTCTCCTTTCGGCCCCTGACGTCGGCGAGTTGGAGCGCGAGTATGTTCTCGCCGCCATGCGCTCGGGTTGGGTGGCGCCCGCGGGCCCAGACCTACATGCCTTCGAGTCGGAGGTCGCCGAGCGAGTCGGCGTAGCGCACGCCGTGGGCCTTTCCTCGGGGACGGCAGCCCTGCATCTTGCTCTCGTCTCGTGGGGAGTTGGCCCGGGTGATGTGGTCCCAGTCTCAACCCTGACGTTCGCGGCCACTGTCAACGCCATTCGTTATGTGGGAGCCGAGCCGTTCTTCGTCGACTGTGACGAGGAATCGGGCAATATGTCGCCCTCCCTCCTTCGCCAGTCTCTGACACACTTGCGCTCCGAGGGGCGGCATGTCCCTGCGGTTGTGCCCGTCGATCTGCTGGGCAAGGCCGTTCAATACGGCGCGATAACGGAGGTCACGCAAGAGTTCGAGGCGCGTCTGCTGTCCGACGCCGCGGAGTCATTCGGCTCCACTTGGCAGGGACTCCCGACCGGTTCGTTTGGGGACGCTTCAGTGCTTTCGTTCAACGGCAACAAGGTGATGACGACCTCGGGCGGCGGGATGATGCTGACCAATGATGAGGCGCTGGCCGTCCACGTGCGCAAGCTCTCCACGCAGGCACGAGAGCCGGTGGTACATTACGAACACAACGAGGTTGGGTACAATTACCGACTCTCCAACATCTTGGCCGCACTGGGGAGAGCCCAGCTGACACGCCTAGACGAGATGATCGCAAGACGTCGCTCCTGGCGTGAGCGGTACCGCAACATCTTTCGAGAGCACCTTGGCGTGCGAATCCTCGGCGGCGAAGACGACTCCCAGGACAATTGCTGGCTGACTGGCATCGTCGTGGATCCTCACAGCGCAACATTTAGTGCGCGAGAACTAGGCGCCGCCCTGCGTCTCTCCAACATCGAGACACGACCCATATGGAAACCCATGCACCTGCAACCAGTCTCGCGAGGCATCAAAGGCATCATCGATGGCACCTCTGAGAAGATCTTCGACCAAGGCCTCACGTTGCCCAGCGGATCAGCGATGACGGAAGAGCAGTTCGGCCGTTTGATAGCCCAGATCACGCGGGTGATTGGGTGAGATGGTTGCACCTTGACGTCGCGGCCACTCGGCACTGCCGGTACGGCCCCCTGGACCGCGCCCTCCGCATCGAATGCCCCTTGCCGAGTGCCCATGTGCAGGTGGCTGCCCGATGAACCAGCCTGGACTCCGTGTCCTCTTCATATGCCAATGGTACCCACCTGAGCCCGCGGCCATCCCGGAAGGGATTGCCAGAGCGCTGACGCGTGAAGGTTTACACGTCGAGGTCCTAACGGGTATTCCAAATTACCCTAGCGGCGTGGTCGCAGATGGATATTCAGCCCTCCGGGGGACCTTCGAGATGCGCCAAGAGATCAGGGTGCAACGCGTTCCGTTATATCCAAGTCACGACTCGAGCGTCATGAAGCGGTTCGCCAACTACGCGACTTGGGCTATCGCGGCCAGCATTCTGGGATTTCGCTCGCTGCGGTCGGCCGATGTCGCGCTTGTTTACTCCTCCCCCGCGACAGCCGCCCTGCCAGCAATGGTGGCCAGTCGCCTATGGGGTAAGCCCTACGTCTTGCTGGTCCAAGACGTATGGCCGGACTCGATCTTCGCCTCCGGGTTTTTCCCAGGAACATTCGGGAGGCTCGCACGTCGCATCATCAACCACTATGTCGAATCGACATACAAAATGGCTGAGCACGTCGCGGCCATCTCCCCGGGCATGGCTGACCTTCTAGCGCAACGGGGTGTCCCCCAAGAGAAGCTCTCCGTCGTTTACAACTGGGTGCCCGAAGAGGAGTTGCAGGAGAAATCTTGGCCGACTCCGACGCTCGGCCACCGCTCGCTGGCCTCTCGCGTAGGTGTCCACCAGAACAACCGCATCTTCCTTTATGCAGGAAATCACGGTCACGCGCAGGCGCTTGACTACGTCGTCAGGGCCTTCCTCGACGACCGCACGGCTCCAGCGCATCTCGTCATGCTGGGAGACGGAGTGGTGAAACGGGATTTGGTCTCCCTAGCCAATGAACATCCTAGGGTTCACTTCTTGGACCGCGTTGATCCCGCCGAAGCGGCTCAGTTAATGGTCGATGCCGACGTATCTGTAATCTCTCTCGCTGACGAGCCACTCTTCTCTGTGACTATGCCGAGCAAGGTTCAGTATGGGCTAGCGAGCGCGACACCGATGCTGGTCGTGGCACGCGGGGATGCTGCCTCAGTCGTGAGAGACGCCAATGCCGGCGCGGTAGCCGAGCCTGGAGACGTTGACGCGGTCGTTGAAGCGGTCCGAAAACTCGCGGATGCTTCCCCCACGGAGCTCTTAGAGATGGGGGCACGAGGTCAGCGTGTATATCACTCGGAGATGGCCTGTGCAGTGGGGGCACCCAAGCTCTCGTGGATACTAGGCGAAGCCGCCACGCGGCGCAAAGGCCCGCGAGCAGCGAGCGATCAAACAGAGAGGGTGGGAAATTTCTCATGACTCACACTGTCGGACGGATCCTCGTCCTAGACCGTCAAACGAATGCCGCGGGAGTACCACACCCATGACCGACCTCAACAACGCCACCATCACCATCACCGGTGGCACCGGCTCCTTCGGCAACACTATGGTGAGGCACCTCTTGACCGAGGGTGCCGCCGAGGTGCGGGTCCTCAGCCGTGACGAAGCCAAGCAGGACGAGATGCGCCAGCGGCTGAGCGACTCACGGATGCGGTTCTTCCTCGGTGACGTCCGCGACCGGCACAGCGTCAATAACGCCGTGGCCGGAGCCGACTTCGTGTTCCACGCTGCCGCGTTAAAGCAGGTCCCCAGTTGCGAGTTTTTCCCGGACCAGGCCGTCAAGACAAACGTCGTCGGCAGCCAGAACGTGATCGAGTCCGCCCACGCTCACGGGGTCCAATCCGTGGTGTGCCTGAGCACGGACAAGGCGGTGCATCCGGTCAATGCGATGGGCATGACGAAGGCACTGATGGAGAAGACCGCCCAAGCCTTCGCGCGCAACCACCCCACGTCCAAGACCACCGTGTCAATCACACGCTATGGGAACGTAATGTACTCGCGAGGGTCAGTCATCCCGCTATTTGTCCGCCAGATCGTCAACCGCGACCCCATGACCGTCACCGAGCCCTCCATGACGAGGTTCCTGATGTCGCTCGACGAATCGGTGGACCTCGTCAACCACGCCTTCTTCCACGCCGAACCCGGGGACCTGTTCGTCAAGAAGGCCGCCGCGTGCACGGTCGAGACGCTGGCCCAGGCGGTGGCCCAAGTGATGGGAGTCGACCCGCTCATTCGGCGCATCGGCATTAGGCACGGTGAGAAGATGTACGAGACACTGCTAGCGAACGAGGAGTCCATGCACGCCATCGACCAGGGGGAGTACTTCCGTGTGCCGCTCGACGCTCGGAGCCTCGATTACTCCGTTTACGTTGATGAGGGCGAACGTCAGCCACACATGACGCAGTTCGACTCCAACAACACCCAGCGGCTTGACGTCGCCCAGACCGCCGAGCTAGTCAGGGCGTTGCCCGAGATTCAGGCCCTTCTGGATGGCCGCGTATGAGGATCCTGCTGACCGGCGCGACAGGCTTCCTCGGCTGGCACACCCGCCTGAGACTTCATGCCTTAACCAACCACGAAGTAGTTGCCGTTGATCGTAAGACATGGGATGGACTGCCAGAACGCCTCGCCGGCGTACACGCCATCATCCACCTCGCCGGCGTCAACCGTGCCGACTCCGAGCAGGCCGTCGAAGCGGGCAAACGTGAGCCTGGCCTCGGAGCTAGCGGCCGCCATCGAGTCAGAGGGGCGTCCCGTTCGCGTCGTCTTCGCAAACTCGATCCAGTCCGGCAACGGAACACCCTACGGTTCATCGAAGGAACGGGCGGGTGCCATCCTCAACGCGGCCGTCGAACGCGTCGGGGGCCAATTCGTCAACGTGTTCCTGCCAAACATATTCGGCGAGCACGGACGGCCGAAATACAACTCGTTTATCGCTACCTTCGTCCACACCACAGTCCATGGTGACACTGCGAACATCAACCACGGCCGCGTGGGCCTTCTACACGCACAAGACGCAGCTCAAGCATTGCTCGACGGTCTGACCACGAGGCGGCAAAGCCTCGTACCCGCACCGGAGGAGCATGCAGTGCAGGAGGTCTGGGACCTGCTGCAGGAGTTCCACACAACCTACGTCCCAACGGGAGAGATCCCAGACCTGTCGACTAAGTTCCGGGTCGACCTCTTCAACACCTACCGAGCCGCCCTCTTCCCAGAGCACTACCCAATCGCACTTCTGCCGCAAGCTGATTCTCGGGGCGCCTTCGTGGAAACGGTCCGTTGTCGTGGCGGAGAGAGCCAGACAGCTTTCTCGACCACGGTCCCAGGGGTTACCCGAGGCGAGCACTATCACCTAAGGAAAGTCGAGCGCTTTGCTGTAATGAGCGGCTGCGGCACCATCCAACTTCGGAAAATGTTTTCCGACGAGGTGCTCAACTTCGAGGTGTCCGGCGACGACCCCGCGGCGGTTGACATGCCCATAGGCTGGGTGCACAACATTACAAACACCGGCGACGTCGTCATGCTCACCCAGTTCTGGAGCCATGAGCTCTTCCGGCGAGACGCGCCGGACACGTTCGCCGCGCCCGTTCGAGTCGAGGAGCAACCCTCGTGAAGGTTATGACCGTCGTCGGCACACGCCCAGAGCTCATACGACTCTCACGCGTGATCCATCGACTCGACGCCACCGCAAACATCGATCACGTCCTCGTGCACACCGGTCAGAACTACGACTACGAACTCAACCAGGTGTTCTTCGACGATCTCGAACTCCGCAAGCCGGACCACCTGCTCGGCGTCGACACTTCCTCTCTCGGAACTGTTCTCGGCGGCACCCTGATCGCCGTCGAACGCGTCATCCGAGCGGAGCAGCCCGACGCCCTTCTCATTCTCGGCGACACGAATTCATGCATCGCTGCATTGATAGGCCGCCGGATGAAGGTTCCCGTCTACCACATGGAGGCCGGCAACCGTTGCTTCGACCTTAACGTGCCCGAAGAGACAAACCGTCGCCTCGTGGACCACGTGAGCGACTTCAACCTCCCCTATACCGAACACGCACGGCGCAACCTATTGGCCGAGGGGCTTCACCCGCGCCGAATCTTGGTGACCGGATCCCCAATGCGCGAGGTGCTGAATAGTAGTCTATCTAAAATTGAGGCATCGGATATTGTGGAACGTCTCGGCCTGAAAAGGGATGAGTACTTTCTCGTCAGCGCTCACCGGGAAGAGAACGTTGACGACCCAGAGAGACTGGAGCGACTACTGGCCTGCCTAATCTCCGTCAGACGGCAATTTGGAAAGCGCGTAATCGTATCCACACACCCTCGGACCCGAAAGCGGCTCAGAAGCTTGCCCGACACCAAACCGCTAGACGACATAGAATTTCTGCAGCCCTTTGGATTTCATGACTATAATAAACTTCAGATTAACGCCACGTGCGTGCTTTCCGATTCGGGAACTATAGCAGAGGAGTCGTCCATGCTGGGCTTTCCTGCCATAACCTTGCGTGATTCAATCGAAAGACCTGAAGCGCTTGATACTGGCTCAATTATGATGACGGGCCTCGACGCCTCCGACGTGACTCGTGCCATTCGAATGGTGACAACAGACCGAGGAGTCAGTTTCACGGAACCTAGTGATTATCAAATCAGTGATACAAGCAGAAGAGTGGTCCGATTCATAGCCTCCACAGCGTCGCGGCATCACCAGTGGGCTGGAGTTCGCGGCGGAAAGCAATGAATTTAAAGCGACGTGGCACCACATACGCCATGCTCAGTCACCTCAGGCGTAACGCTATAAGAGTCGCGAGGGGTCTAAAAGGTGTACACCCTACAGCTTACGTTCATCCCAGCGCACGGGTTAGTCGAGATCTTGAAACGGAAGAATGGGTCTTTATTGGACCAAGAGTTTCTGTAGCCCCCCTTGTGTCGATCGGCCGGTACACAATGCTGGCGTCGGGCGTCAACGTCGTTGGAGACGACCACGTCTGGGACGTGGTGGGGGAGCCTATGCAGTTCACGGGGCGTCCTACTCAACAACGTACGCGGTTTGGGCGCGACGTTTGGGTCGGACAAGGAGCACTAGTCCGGCGTGGCGTGACCGTTGGAGACGGTGCAATCGTGGCGGCGCATGCGGTTGTGACCAAAGACGTTCCTCCCTACAGCATCGTAGCTGGAGTCCCGGCGACCATACTTCGCACGCGATTTGAAGGGGCGGACCGGGCCGAGCATCAGAGACTGTTGGACGGACCCGTGATGAAACGTGTTGCCGCCGAAAGACTGGAGCGTTCATGACTTGGAAGCCAGACAGGAGGCGGGTAGCGGTCGTCTACCCACATCTTCCGCACTATCGGTACGGCGTATTTCTTGAGCTGGAAAAGAGACTCTCCGATATCCTTTTCATTACAGGTGGCCAGTCGCGCGATGGGACCATCTCTGTAATTCCGCCTGGAACCTTTAGACGTGAAGCTGCGGTGAGAAATCGGTGGCTAGGGCCATTTTTGTGGCAGAGGGGATTGGGTACGGTTCTACGCAAGTTTGATCCTGAGGTGGTCATCTTTCTTGGCGATGTTTCCCATCTCTCCACGTGGGTGAACGCCGTGACTAGCCGCATTAGGGGTCGACGGGTCTTATTTTGGACCATAGGATGGCATAGACCTGAGGGGGGGATCCGTCGACTTATTAGGATGTTTTTCTACCGCCTTTCTGACTTACTTCTTCTTTACGGTACAACGGGTCAACGTATAGGTGTCGACCTGGGTTTCCCCAGAGACCGGACTCGAGTAGTTTACAACAGTCACTCATCTCTTTCGGACGCACCCAGTGCGGCGCTCGTACCCGAACTGCTCCCCCCACCAGACCGTCCTACAATCGGGGCAGTACTGAGGCTGACTCGCACTAAACAGCTGGAGGCCATTATCGAAACTGTGGCAGAGGTCAACAGAAGGTCAACATTGGGCGCGTGCTGTCTGATCGTCGGTGAGGGTCCAGAGCGAGAGCGACTGGAGACGCAAGCCGCCGCGGCAGGAGTCGACCTCTATCTTCCAGGCGCGATTTATTCAGTCGACGCACTCGAAGAGGTCTACCGTCGAATCGACGTGACCCTCGTACCGGTAGCTGCTGGGTTGACGGTCTTGCAGAGTTTGAACGCAGGCACCCCTGTAGTCACGGTAGCCGACGCCTATCGCCAAATGCCCGAGTTTGAGGCCATAATTGATGGTCGCACCGGCACTCTGACGTCCGACCTGGATCCGCGTGAGTTTGCCATTGCGAGCTTATTTTGGCTGAGGCAGATTGGGCAATACGGGGAGTCGATTGCGAACGAGATTCGGGCCCTCACTAACTCTCGATGGTCCCCCACTGCGCAAGCAGACGCAATTGTGAAGGCGGTTAATTTCGCAGTCATCACACCTGGCTTTGGACAGGTAGTGCGTCGTCACGTGGCCCGACGCCGCTGACCTGCGGTCGTCCTGCTTCTGGTTATATGATTTCATTGCGCCAATCGGGGTCTTGCCAGTTGCGGTGGAGGGGAGAGAGAGGTGGCGTGGGGGGAGGACGCGGGCCGTGGAGTCGTCCGAGGATGCTGGCCTGGCTGGCCCTAAGCGGGCCCGGCCCGAAAGGTCCCTCGAAGTTGACCCCGGCCAAGGTCGCCGAGATCCGGTCCCGCCGGAAGGCGAAGGCCTCGTTTGGGGGCTCTTCGAACTCCACCGACGGATCGCCCGAGGACTGACCAACTTCGAGAACTACCGCCTCCGCATGCTCCTCATCGGCGGAGGGCTGAAACTATGACCCCACCCTCAAAGACGAAGAGCCCGTTTATGAAGCAGGTGGCCCGCGCCTACCCAGAGGGCGAGCTGCACCTGGTGATGGACA
Source organism: Ornithinimicrobium flavum (assembly GCF_004526345.1). NCBI lineage: Bacteria > Bacillati > Actinomycetota > Actinomycetes > Micrococcales > Ornithinimicrobiaceae > Ornithinimicrobium > Ornithinimicrobium flavum. The sequence goes on from NZ_CP038213.1 coordinate 3,362,098, forward strand.
ACCGCGCCGCCCACAAGAAGGCCGAGGTCCGGGTCTGGCTGGACAAGAACCCTCGCATCCACGTGCACCACACCCCGACCTCTGGCTCCTGGCTCAACCTGGTCGAGGTCTGGTTCTCCATCATCGAACGCCAGGCGATCCACCGCGGCAGCTTCGGCTCGGTCAAGGACCTCAACGCCAAGATCCGCGCCTTCATCGACGGCTGGAACGACCGATGCCACCCCTTCGTCTGGACCAAGACCCCAGACGAGATCCTCAAGAAGGCGAACCGTCAAGCAACTTCAAACGCGGGCCACTAGGAACGCTAGTTCTGGCTCGTCAGGAGCCTCGCCGGCCTACGCCCCTCAAACGGACAAGCCGGTTCCGCCCTGATAACTGAGAGCAAAAGCGTCACGCTGCTTAGGCCGACAAACGCCCCACTCGGCTCAATAATGGTGTACGCCGCAAGGGCTGCGAGTACTCCGATGTTCAGGGTCGGGCGGTCCCGAACAAGCTCCCGAAGAAGTGCTGCTACGAGGAACGCCCCGGCGATAAAGGCGACGGCCCCCCCAGCGACCCCGAACGACAACGGTGCGAAGTGGGGAGTCCCTCCGTACTCTAGCGCGAACGCAGTGGTGCCGTTTGCCAAGAACCCATCGAACGTTGCTGCCAGGGCATACGCATTCAACTCAACCCTGCCTGTTGAGAATCCGTGGGGCCCCGTCTGCACCAACCGGTCCAACGTGCTCAGCGCCAGGCCCTGCCGTGCCAACCACCACACTATGGCTAGAGCAGCCGCTGCGGCCATAAGCGCGTGGCGCGCCCGCAACCGTCCGCGCAGCAACAGCCATGAGCAAGCTAGGACCAACATCGCCAGCCCTACCCGGCCACCCGACAGCAGCAGACCGGCAATACAGATCCCCGTGCCCGCAGCATTTAACAGCCGTCCTCGCCGCTCGATGGCCGCTAGCACGCCCAATACGAGGGCTGCCATCCCTAGGTCGCTTGCAACTTTCGTGGCGGACGGGCCCAAGCCGGTCAGCCTCATCACCCCGGCATCAGAGACGGGAACCAAGGCAACTGCAGGCCCGAGCCCGGCCGCGGTGGCGATGAGCACGAGGGCACTTATAACCGCGCCGGTAGCGAAACCTGTCAAGACGGACCGCGGATTAGGGAGCCGATGAAGTGCAAACCAGGCACAGGCGACGGCCAGGAGCATGGTCACGCCGCTTCGGGTGTCCAGAGGGTCCGGCCTGGCATACCCGACGACGGTGAGCCACACGCCTAGACCCAGCAGGGTCAATGCCCACGGTCTCGCGAAACGCCACGGAGCCGCTGTTGGGAGGTGCAATGCCCTGACACCGATGGCAACGGCTAGCCCGTAGCGCACTAAATCAAACAGCACGGGAGGGAGCGTTCCGACGGAGTAAATGGGGAAGAGCGCCGCCCAAACGAACACCACTCCCGCCAGCCTGTAGGTGCCGGCAAACAAGAGCAACGCGAGCGCGCCACAGGCCGCCATCATCACATCCGCAATCACACCACCACCCTACCGACTGACGCATCCTTTGGCGACGTAGGGTTGACCTCCTCGCCAACGCCTGCCGGAACTCGCGCACCAGAATTTAGCAAACTCGCGGGACGCGATTCAGTTCCTGCCATCCCCCACCGAGGCAGCGCAGGTGCCCCAGCGGTCCCCTTGGGCGCCTGCACCGGCTTCTCCAAGATCATACTCGCCATCGTCTTTGAGCCAAGATGTGCAAAGCCATAACGTGCAAAGCCGACGCCGCCACTATAGCGATGCCGAGCCCTGTTGGACCAGCACCCATGACTAAGACAACAGAGCCGAGGTGCAGAGGACTGCTGATCAGGCGAACCCTGACCAACGCCCGTGCATTATCCATAGCTACAAACAGTGAACTATACACCTCTCCAAGTGCAACAATGCCCGCTAGTGCGATGAACCCAGCAAACAAGGGCGAGGACCCGTCAAACTCTTCACCCAAGAAGGTTGGAATCGCTAGCCCAAGGAATGGCGCCACTACCCCCAGCCCCCCAGCGAGCAGCAACGTGTAGCGCCGGGCCCTTCTAAAAAGCTGAGACCGTTGGGCTGGCAACACCGTCGCCAGCTTGGGCGCTAGCAACGTAACGGCCGACGATGTCAGCAAACTCAGGGGCGCCAGCGTTCGGGATGCCGCGGCATACCAGCCCGCCAAATTAGCAGGACCAAGCAGTGCAAGAATAAAGACGTCCAGGCCATTGACTCCCGATAGCAGCGAAGAGTACCAGTACGGTCGTGACTTCCTGACTTCCGCTACAAGGCCGCGTGGCGCCCCCAATGTGGGAAGGCAAACTGCCAAGCTCACGATGACGGCGCACGAAACGCCGAGCATCAACCCGGCGGGAGCAGCATCGACGGCATTCCCGCCAACCCATCCAAGCAAGGGTGTCAGGCGCCTAAATCCCATAACTATCTCAGCGCGTGAATGTAGCTGCCTACCCAGAAGGACGGCCAATGTGGCCTCTACCAATAGATCGCCCACCACTAAGGCAGTTGCCATAACGGTTAACGTCCAGCTTGCCTCGAAAACGGTGATTGAGACCGCCACTAGGACGATCCCTAGGGGCATTGATAGAAGTGTTTGAGCCGCCAACAGAGTCGACGCGCTCGAGTCTGCGTCTCGTTCTGAAGCAAGCCGTAGCGCTCGCGTCGGCATCCCCAGGTTGAACACCCGTGAAAGGTAGGCCCCAAGAGCGAGAATAGCACCGAAGATTCCAAACGTGACCGCTCCCATGTCGAGCAGGAGAAGGAGGATTAGAATGCCTTGCATGACGGACCCGAGTATCCGAACAAGGACCTGGCGAAAGAGCAGCCACCGGAGGCGCTTCACGCGGGCTCCGCCTCTATCCCTCAGCGCCCCGAAGCCCGATGGGCATGGCGGCCCCATTACGGCATTCAACTTCGGAGTCTCCACAGGGCTCACGTGATGTGCTCATCTGGGTCGAGATGATTGGGGAACCAACGGGCCGGATTGAATAATGCAAGTCGTCGAAATCGCGTGGTGATTTTTCACGCAACTCCTCTACCCACCCTCGGAGCGACACAGGCGCTGATTGCAAGAAGCAAGGGATATCAAAACCGGACGGTCTTGCGACAGGCGCGGTTCCGAGTTTCAGGAGCATTTCAGCTGAAGCGGGTTTGATCGATGAAGTTACTTCCCGCAGGAGCGTTTCCTCAGAAGCCCCAATTGCTTGATTATTCAATGCCCTCAGGAAGCCCGAGATCGCGCAGGGCCGAGGTAGTAAAGTATCGCATATATCCCCCTTCGGGTGTAAATGTCAATTCTCCGAGAAGCACCCTCCCGTCAGGAAGGCAGTACATATCGACTCGAACTTGCGTAAAGCGCTTAGCAATCGATTGAGCGACTTGAAGCATCTCTTCGAGTTTGGGCGGAGGTAGATACTCTCGTTGAGAGAGTTTGTGCGGCTTAATACCAGGCAATTGCTCCCAGGTTGGGCTGAACAGGGCCAGTTTAGTTCCTTTATCTCGTTCTGCGCAGACTAGTATGGCTCTGACCTCACCGCCCGACGTCATGAACTTGTAATCGATCGGCCTGCCCCCTCCCCTGGTGTCCTCGATGAGTTCCTCCGCGTAACACATGCGCTCGATGCCTGCATATTGCGGTTCCATGGGCCCGAGTCGCGAATCGTACTCGAATTCCAGTTGGCGGAGAGCATCCTCCTTTTTCATCGCAGCCTTGTCCCAGCAAATAACGTGGTTGCCTGAACCGTGATTTGTTTTCAGGACAAATCGATTGGGAAGATTCTCCCAGTCGATTGCTTCAACATTGGCCCATCGGCCATAGATTTCAGGGAGATACCGAGAAAGCCCAAATTGGGCAAAGTATTCTCGCACCTTCAATTTGTCGACCAGATCTGTATAAGAATTCACCTTGCCGGATAAGATCTCGGACAAAACCAGTTCGCTGAGATTCTGCGGCCGGGACAAGTTCGGAAATCGCCCTCGGTGGCGCCAGTATATTAGGTTGACGCACATTCGTGGCGAGAGCGACCAGAGTATCCTCTCTCCTTTTGATTTCAGGTACAATACTGCGCCCATGCGGCCCCTCCTGTAAGAAGCAATCAAACTACGCTTAATCAGACCCTATCGGTGGCGCTCGCCTGCTCCAGAGAGGTCTTCACCGTCCCTGATGGCAATCCGGTCAGCCTGCTCACGTGGTCCATTGCTTGGTAGCTGGCCGGAGGAGTTCGCGCTGGGCATGCCTACAGGCGCCGCCGCTGAAAAGCTCCGGTGCTGCGTTGCCGATGTAACACTACCTCGTACTCGCGCGCGAGTTGGCAACGAGTGGGAACGTTCTACCGATCGGCGGCTCTTCGTCCTGGGTCGGGTGAGGGCGGCGCGTTGAAGCGCTGCTTGAGGGGTGGGACGCAGGGCCTCGGCAAAGTCGGTCGGTGGGGCGCTGACCTGCGAGGACGTCGCGGCGTGTCGTGAGTGACGGGTGTGGCCCGTGTGACTTGATAGGAGTTCTCACACCGCCGATCACGCCGAGGACCACACCCGTCGATGTTGACGGGTGTGGTCGTCATCTTCGCTTACCACCCCCGCACTGTCACAACGCCCCGGTTGGGCCGGCCTGCTGGCCTCGTTGACCTCGATGCCTGACCCGCGCGATCGGCGGGGCGTGCGGCACGCCCTGCCGGTGATACTGGCGCTGAAGATCTCCGCGGTGCTGGCCGGGGCCCGCTCCTTCACGGCGATCGGTGAGTGGATCGCCGTGAAGGACGAGGCCGCCCCGGCCGCGCTCGGGGCGGTCGGGGCGCAGCGACCTTCTGAATCAGCGGTCCGGCGGCTGCTAAGCCTCGATCCACCGATGAGCCGGTGAGCCTGCATAGGCGTTGGGGGACGCACGAGTGAGAATGACAAGTCCATTTGGCCCCACTGTGCAGCTTGGAATCCAGTGAACGTCGCAACACCGAGCGAGGTGGAGGACGTCATGCAGGAGCAGCCAGCAGGTCGTAAGGTACCGGGCCCGTCGCCGTTGACGCGGCTTGATAGGAGCCTGCTCCGGGCTGGATTGGGGCGTGCCCGCCGCACCCGGCGACCAGGACGCCCATCCCAGTATCGAGCAGAAGGACCACGGCCATGGTGATGATCGACACCGACTCCCAAAAGCGCACCTACACCTTCGTCGCCGTCGACGACATCGGCCGGCGCCTGGGTGAGTGCACCCTGCGCGCCAACACAGACGGGCACCTGCAGCTGCTGACCTGGGCCGCCCGCTTCGGCGAGGTGACCTTTGCCCTCGAGGACTGCCGCCACCTCACCCGACGGCTGGAAGGCGACCTGCTGCGCGCCGGGCAGCGGGTGGTGCGGGCCCCAACGCGGTTGATGGCCGGGGCACGCCGCGGGGCGTGCACACCGGGCAAGTCCGACCCACCGACGCCGAGGCCGTCGCCCTCGCAGCGCTGCGGTACCCCGACCTGCCCGTCGCCGAGCTCGACGGCCCCGCCCGGCAGGTCAAGTTGCTGTCGGACTACCGCCGTGACCTGGTCATGCAACGCAGCCGCGCGTGCTGCCAGCTGCGCTGGCACCTGCACGAGCTGGACCCCGACCTGGCACTGCCCTCCCGCAGCCTGCCACAGGCCAACACCCGGACCCGCGTCCAGGACTTCCTCGACACGCAAGAGGGCATCGTCGTGCGCCTGGCGCGCAAGCTCCTGGTCCGGATCGCAGACCTGAGCCAGGAGATCAAGGACATCGAAAAGGAGCTGAAGACCCTCGTGCACCCCAGGCGTCGACCCAGCTGTCGCTGCCCGGCTGCGGCCTGCTGTCCGCAGCCGTCATCATCGGAGAGACAGCCGGCGTGCACCGGTTCCGGGACAAGGATGTATCGCCCCGGGTCTGATGGAGGCTCTCATCACACGGAAGGATGAGAGTCATGGGAGCACCACGTAAGTACAGCCAGGAGCTGCAGGAGCGGGCCACCAGGATGGCGGTGGAGGCCCGCCGGGACCCGGACCGTTCGCGCGGCGCGATCGCGCGGATCGCCGGCCAGCTGGACGTCCATCCCGAGGCGCTGCGCAACTGGGTCCGGCAGGCCGAGATCGACGGCGGGCAGCGGGCGGGCACGACGACCGAGGACGCCGCCCGCATTCTCGAGCTCGAGAAGGAAAACGCTGAGCTGAGACGCGCGAACACGATTCGGCGGCGCGGAACTCACTCGACATGTCGAGCGCGACGATCTGCACGCGCCGGCGCCACCACCGCGGCCGCGCCCCGAGCCAGGAGGTGACGACCTTGCCGCGGCGGCCGTCAACGACGTCCAGGATCGCCGTCCTCCAGGTCGGTGAACACGATCGACCACGGCTCGACCCGCTTCACAGCGTGGGTGTCCGGGTCGCGCAGGTAGCGCACGGTCCGGAACCGGTGCTCGTCGGTCCCGAGGCGCTTGACGTGCCGGCGGTCGACACCGGTGTGAAGGTCCAGGGTGGTGGTCAGCATCCGCATCACCGTCGGCCACGACAGACTCGCCTGGTGGGCGACGCGGGAGACCGCGCGCGGCTCGGCCCGGCAGGCGCTGATCACCTGCTCTGCGAGCCGGGTCGTGACCCGGGCCCGGGCCGGCAGCTGCTCACGGCAGGCGTAGCGGCGCTTGCGCACGACGACGTCGAGGCGCCCGCCGCCGCAGGCGACGTCCTTGACGTGCTGGGTCGGGCGGGCCTGGACCCGCGAGGACAGCACCCCGCAGGACGGGTGTCAGCGGCGCTTGAAGACTAGGCAGTAACGGCGCTCGAAAAGTGGACACCCCAACCACGATTGGAGAGTGATCACTATGGAGGACTGGGCGCTGATTCGTAGGCTGGCCCGTGAGGGTGTGCCGAAGGCTGCGATCGTCAGGAAGCTGGGCATCTCGAGGACCACGGTCGACAAGGCCATCGCCTCGCAGGGGCCGCCGAAGTACGAGCGGGCGAGCGGCCCGACGTCGTTCACGCCGTTCGAGGAACGGGTGCGGGCGATGCTCGCGGAGACCCCGGACATGCCGGCGACGGTGCTCGCCGAGCGGGTCGGGTGGACCGGCTCGATCCGCTGGTTCCGGGACAACGTGAACCGGGTCCGGGTCGACCACCGCCCGATCGACCCGGCGGACCGGTTGACGTGGTCGGCCGGCGACGTGGCGCAGTGCGACCTGTGGTTCCCGCCTCGTGAGATCTTGCTCGAGGACGGCTCGCGGGCGCTGCTGCCGGTGCTGGTGATGACGCTGGCGTACAGCCGGTTCATGCTCGTCCGGATGATCCCGACTCGCAAGACCCAGGACCTGCTGCTCGCGATGTGGGCGCTGCTGTCCGAGGTCGGCTGCGTGCCGCGTCGGTTGATCTGGGACAACGAGGCCGGGATCGGGTGCGGGAAGCTGACCGAGCCGGCCGCGGTGTTCGCCGGGACCCTGGCCACCAAGATCGTGCTGCTGCCGCCGCGGGATCCGGAGTCCAAGGGCGTGGTCGAGCGGCGCAACGGCTTCTTCGAGACCTCGTTCATGCCCGGGCGGCACTTCGAGTCCCCGGCGGACTTCAACGCCCAGTTCGCCGGCTGGCTGGGCACCGCGAACACCCGGGTGGTGCGCACGACCAAGGCCCGTCCGGTGGATCTGCTCACCGTCGACAAGGAGAAGATGACGCCGTTGCCGCCGGCGGTGCTGCACCTCGGTTGGCGCAACCACGTGCGCCTGGGCCGGGACTACTACGTGCGCGTCGACACCAGCGACTACTCGGTCCACCCCACCGCGATCGGTGCCCGGGTCGACGTGTCCGCCGACCTCGACACCGTCCGGGTTCGCCACGGTGGCCGGCTGGTCGCCGAGCACCCCCGCCGGTGGGCTCGCGGCATGACCGTCACCGACCCCGCCCACGTGACCGCGGCGGCCGAGTTGCGCCACGCCTACCAGCACCGCGACCCAGCGGCGGCCCCCGGTGAGGACGAGGGGTTGGTGCGGGACTTGGGTGACTACGACCGCGCCTTCGGCCTCGACAGCCTGGCAGGAGGCTCGCTGTGAGCACCAAGACGACGCCGGCGGCTGACACGCTGAAGCAGATCACCCACCTCGCGGCCGCGCTCAAAGCACCTCGCATCACCCAGGCCGCGGCCCGGCTGGCCGAGCACGCCCGCGACGCCGGGTGGACCCACGAGGACTACCTCGCCGCCGTCCTCGAACGCGAGGTCGCCGCCCGCAACGCCTCGGGCGCCCAGCTGCGCATCCGCGCCTCCGGGCTCCCCGCGGGCAAGACCCTGGAGGACTTCGATTTCGACCACCAACCCGCCGCCCGCACCCCGCTCCAGGCCCTGGCCTCCGGGGCCTGGCTGGCCGAGCACCGCAACGTCGTCCTGCTCGGCCCACCGGGCACCGGCAAGACACATCTGGCCGCCGCCTTGGCCGTCACCGCCGCCCGGCAGGGCCACCGGGTGCTGTTCGCGACCGCGAGCGAGTGGGTGACCCGCCTGTCCGAGGCTCACCAGCGCGGCCGCCTCGAGGCAGAGCTGGCCCGGCTGCGCCGCTATGCGTTGATCGCCGTGGACGAGGTCGGATACCTGCCGTTCGAGCAGGACGCAGCGAACCTGTTCTTCCAGCTCGTCTCCTCCCGCTACGAGCACGCTTCGCTCATCCTGACGTCCAACCTGCCGTTCAGCTCCTGGGCCCGCGTCTTCGGCGACCAGGTCGTCGCCGCCGCGATGATCGACCGCATCGTCCACCACGCCGACGTCATCGCCCTCAAAGGCGCGTCCTACCGGCTCCGCGACCGAGGCATCGACCCCCTGCCCAGCATCAAGGCCGAGCAGGGAGCACTAGACTAAAACTGTCCACTTTTCGGCCGCCGAAACTGTCCAGTTTTCGAGCGCCGTCGACAACGGGCAGGCGCCCTCCGTCGCGACTGTCTCGATGAGCACCTGCCGCGGCTGGTCGCCGGCGGCAGGGCTGGCCGAGACGACTCGGTAGCCGGGCAGGTTGAGCAGCATCGACGCCGCATCGACGTCGAACGTACGCTGGTGCACGCTCGCGGTCCTCGCTCATGAGCTGTCTAGACAACACCGATGCTGGCGCAGGGCCGCGAGCCCTACTTCAGGGCCCCCACCACGCTCCAAGTCATACAAGCCCACAAATTTGAGCCGCTCCGGGTTGGTCAGGTCGAACGGATGGATCCGCGCCTGGCCCGACGGGAGACCAACACCTGTCCGATAAGATGGGTCTGTTTGGCTAGCTACCACCGAGCCCAGGATTGTGAATGGAACTGTCTGACTATCTGCGTGTACTTAGGCGCAACTGGCGGCTCGTCGTCGCCATACCGCTCGCGACGATTGCGGTCGCCGCGCTGTTGACGGCGCTGATGCCTCGGGAGTACCGCGCTGAGGCAGAGCTGTTTGTGTCCACGGCCGGGGGCGACAATGTCTCCGATCTGGTCCAGGGGAGCTCGTTCACGCAGCGACAGGTGGCGACGTATGCCGACATCGTCACCACCCCCGTCGTGCTCGGTCCGGTGATCGAGGACCTGGGGCTTGACATGTCGGCCCGTGGTTTGGCGGGCCGAGTCACTGCCACGGTCCCGCCCAACACGGTGTTGATCAACGTCACGGCCACAGATCGCAACCCTGTGGTCGCGGCCAATATTGCTAACACGGTCGCGGATCAGTTTGCCGAAACGGTGCAGGAGCTGGAGCGCGTGTCGGCCGATGGTCAGAGCGCTGTCAAGGCGACGGTGGTCCAGCCAGCTACCCCCTCAGAGGACCCTGCAAGCCCCGACCCGTTGCGCAACATGGCGCTGGCTGTCGTGCTGGGACTACTGCTGGGCCTGGGGCTCGCGGTTCTCCGCGACCTGTTCGACCAGCGCGTCCGTGGTGAGGCCGACATCGCCCGGGTCACGGACGAGCCGACGATCGGCGCGATCTCCTTCGACAAGGACGCGCCGGATCACCCGCTCGTCATCGAGATCGACCCGCACAGCCCGCGGGCCGAGGCGTTCCGGGCCTTGCGGACCAACCTGCTCTACCTCGACCCGGACGACCAGCCCACGACCTTCCTCCTTACGTCGTCCGTCCCCAATGAGGGGAAGAGCACCACGGCCGCCAACCTTGCGCTGACGATCGCTGAGACCGGGTCCACCGTGTGCCTGATTGAGGGAGACCTTCGGCGGCCGCGGTTGTTGGAGTACATGGGACTGGAGAACGCGGTCGGGCTCACCGACGTCATCGTGGGTCGGGTCGAGCTCAAGGACGTTCTGCAGCCCTACGTGGGCGGTCTCAGCGTGCTGGGGTGCGGCCCAGTCCCGCCGAACCCGAGCGAGCTGCTGGGGTCGGACGCGATGCGGCGACTATTGGACCGGCTCGAGGCTGATTTCGACTACGTGCTCATCGACGCTCCCCCACTGCTGGCGGTCACCGACGCGGCCATCCTGTCCACTCTCACCGACGGTGCCATCGTCGTCGTGGGTGCCGACGTCGTGCGTCGCGACGAGCTCGAGAGGGCACTGGCGACGCTGGAGCGAGTCGGCGGCAAGGTGCTCGGCGTGGTGGCCAACCGGCTGCCGGTCAAGGGTCCGGATGCCTACCAGTACTCCTACGGCGACTACCGCCCCGACACCGAGCTCGAGGGGCGTGGCCGCCGGGAGCGGTCCCGCCGTTCCCGGCGCAACAGCGCCGCGAAGCCGGCGGGCCGGGGCTGAGGCATGGCACCGTCGACCCGGGCGCAGAACGCGCTGCTCGCCGCCCTGGCTGCAGTCGCCGTCGGCGCGTCCGGCTTTGCGGTGTGGAGCGTGAACCGGCCGCACCCGTCGCTCTCGAGCGCCGAGGCCAACTCCCCCAGCATGGCCTCTGGGACCGAGGACGCAACGGCGACTGCGACCGCCACCGCTGAGCCGACCGAGCCTGTGGCCGACACCACCGCCTCCCCCACCTCCGACCCGGCGCAGACCGCCGCACCCGATGACGACGTGGCCGCCGCGACGCAGGCTCCAGAGGACGACGGGGCCACGGTCGAGGAGTGGGTCGCGGCGTGGCAGGAGGAGGCGAACCTGTTGGTCGTGGGCGACGGCTACAGCAACCTGACGACCCAATGGGTGCAGCAGTGGGCCACGCTCGTGGCGCAGGAGCGGCCCGTGCAGATCCGGCACTGGGGCGAGGGTGAGGACCGCACGTTCACCGCGCCGATCGTCCTGTCCGAGGGCGAGGGGCCGGCCCTACGGGTGTGGAGCGCGAGCCGGGGTGGCACCACCATCGCCCAGGCCGCCGACCGTCTCGACCGCTTCGACCGGGTGTCGGCCGACCCCGCGGCCATCCTCATTAGCCTGGGCATGGACAGCGAGGAGGAGGACATCGCCTCCGCGATGGACGAGCTGCTTGACGGGTTGCACGACGTGCCCGTGCTCGTCGCGATCGCGCCGGAGGGGCTCTACGAGCCGGGCGTCGCCGACGATCTGCTCACCTGGGCACAGGACAACGAGGAGCGCGTCGCGGTCGTCGACCTGCGCGAGACCGGGCTGGTCGAGCCGACGGCCGAGGAGTGGGCCCTGGCCTTCCAGGAGGCGATCAGCGACGCCCGTCGCTGACCCGGCGGACCACACCCCGGTCGCGGATTCGGGTCACGCCTACATCCACCTCCGCAGCAGGCGCGCCTCGACCAGGCCAATGACCGAGTCGGTGAGCTTGCCGAGCAGGGCCAGCAGCACGATGGCCAGGACGAGCCGGTCGACCCGGCCGTTGTTCTGCGAGTCGGTGAGCAGGAAGCCCAGGCCCATCGAGGCGCCGGCCAGCTCGGCCGCGACCAGGAAGAGCCACGCCTGCGCCAGCGCGAGCCGCAGCGCGGAGACGACCGTCGGCAGGACGGCCGGGAGCTGGATCCTGGTGAAGAGCCGCAGCGGTCGCAGCCCGTAGGCGCGCCCGAGCTCGACCAGGTGCGGGTCGACGTGCCGCAGCGCGCCGGCGACCATGGTGTAGACCGGGAAGAACGCTCCGATCGCGATGAGCGTGACCTTGGAGTCCTCCCCCAGCTTGAGCCAGAGGATGAGCAGCGGCACCCAGGCGAGGGACGGTACGGCGCGGAAGGCGCCGACGGTGGGGGCGAGCAGGACGGCGGACCAGCGCGACAGCCCGACGACCGCGCCGACGGCCAGGCCGATCGAGGCGCCGATGGCGAACCCCAGCAGGACGCGCTGGGTGGAGATGGCCACGTGGCGGGTGAGCTCACCCCGGGACCACAGGTCCACCCCCGCCTCCCACACCGACGCCGGCGGGGGCAGCTGGTAGACGGCAAAGACCCCGGCGGTGCTGGCCCAGTGCCAGGCCAGCACGAGCACGGTGGGGACGAGCAGGCCGAGCAGGCCCACGGCATACCTGCGGGTGGGCGGTCGTGACCGCCGGGTGCGGGGGGAGGCGCCGTCCCCGCCGGCCCCTGGCTGGCTCGTCCGCGGCGAGCGCCCCCGGCCGGTCTCCTCGGACCCTGGGGCCGGTGCCTCGGTGCGGTCGGCCTCGGCGGTGCGGCGGGCGCGGCTGTCGGTCGCGGTCGACACGTCAGCCACCCGCGCTCTCACCGAGGGCGGCGTTGACGAAGGAGGTGTCGTAGAGCGAGGCGAGCGCCTCGTCCACGACCGCCTGGTCCGGGACGTCCCCGGACTCCACGAAGATCGTGCCGACGAAGTCGAGCACCTCGGTCTGCACCGGGCCCGGGACCGGGTCGAGGTCCAGGACCGTGCGGTCCACCAGCACCTCCTCGGCGATGGCCGGGTCGATCGCGGCGACCTCGGCCAGGATCTCCACGGTCTCCTCCGGGTTCTCCTGCGCCCAGACGCGGGCCCGCTCGTAGGCGTCGACGACGACCTGCGCCAGGTCGGGGCTGTCCGCCAGGAACTCCTCGGTGGCGTTGAGGAAGCCGTAGGTGTTGAAGTCGATGTTGCGGTAGAACAGCGTCGACCCGGAGTCCTGGACGCTCGCGGCCATCAGCGGGTCCAGACCCGACCAGGCGTCGACGCTGCCGTTCTCCAGGGCGGTCTTGCCGTCGCCGTGCTGCAGGTTCTGAACCTCGATGTCCTCCAGGGTCAGGCCGTGCTCGCCCAGCGCCTGCAGGAGGAAGAAGTAGGGGTCGGTCCCCTTGGTGGCGGCCACGGACCGGCCGCGGAGGTCCTCGACCTCGTCGATCTCCGAGCCCGCGGGGGCCACCAGTGCCGACCACTCCGGCTGGGAGTAGAGCAGGATCGTCTTGATCGGGGAGCCGTTGGCCCGGGCCAGGAGCGCGGCCGAGCCGGCCGTCGACCCGACGTCGAGAGCGTGGGCCCGCAGCCCCTCGTTGGCCTTGTTGGAGCCGGCCGACTGCGTCCAGGTGACGGTGACCTCCTCGCCGAGCTCCTCCTCGAGCCAGCCCTTCTCCTTGATGACGAGCGAGAGCGGGTTGTAGGTCGCGAAGTCGATGTTGAGCTCGGTGTCGCTCCACCCGCCGCCGGCGGCTTCGGGTGCCGCCTGCGGCGAGTCCTCGCCGGCGACGCAGCCGGTGAGGAGCAGGGCGGAGAGCAGGGGCGTGGTGAGGGTGAGGGTGAGTCGTCTGCTGGACATGAGGTCTCCTTGGGGAAGGGCAGGTGTGGTGGTGGCCGGGCCGATCGGCCGCGGTGGGGTATGCCGGCGCGCCCGTGGGCGAGCCGGGTGAGGTGGGGGGTCAGTCGCGGTGGTGGGTGGGGACGCCGAGGCCCTCGAGGAGCTGGACCTTCAGCGCGGCGAGCCGGGCGTCGGCGCGGTCCCGTGGCCGGGAGCCTGGGACGGGGGTGAGCGAGCGGATGTCGGCTCCCGTCCCTGGCTCGTCGCTGCCGACCAGGGCGACCCGGTCGGCCACGTAGAGCGCCTCGTCGACGTCGTGGGTGACCAGGACGACGGTCGTCGGCTCCGCGGCGTGCACGTCCAGGAGCAGGTCCTGCATTCGCAGCCGGGTGAGGGCGTCGAGCGCGCCGAACGGTTCGTCGAGCAGCAGGACCTCCGGGTTGCGGGCCAGCGCCCGGGCCAGGGAGGCCCGCTGGGCCATGCCGCCGGACACCTGCCGGGGACGGCGGTCGGCGGCCTCCGTCAGGCCCACGAGGCGCAGCAGCTCGGCGACCCGGGCCTGCCCCTCCGCGGCCGGCGTGCCGCGCGGCAGCCCGAGCGAGACGTTCTCGGCCAGGCTGCGCCACAGCAGCAGCCGCGGCTCCTGGAAGGCCATGGCACATCGCTGGTCGACGTCCCGCACCGGCCGGGAGCCGATGAGGATCTCCCCGGCGTCCGGGGTGTCCAGCCCGCACATCTGCCGCAGCAGGGTGGACTTGCCGCTGCCGGAGGCGCCGATCAGCGCCACGATCTCGCCGGCGGCGATGTCGAGGTCGACGCCGGTCAGCACGTCGTGCCGGCCGGCGCTGGTCGGGAAGGAGCGGGAGACGCCGCGCAGCCGGACGGGCACCGCGGTGGCGCGGCCCCCGGTCGGCGTCGCGGTCGCGGTGAGGGTGGAGGTCATGGACGGTCCTCGGGGTGCAGTGGGGCGGGTCCTCGGGGGAGGGTGCGCTGGCGGCTGCGGCCCAGAGGGCGACGGTCGTGGAGGGATCGACCCGTCAGACGCCAGCGCGCCGCATGCACATGCACATGCAGGGGCAGCACGACTGGACCGGCGCCACGACCTCGGGCAGGGGCAGGCGGAGGATCGACATCTCGCTCAACCCCTTTCCGTGGGCGTAGGTCGACGCCCGCACCGGGAGTGCGGCGTCGAGGTGACGCGCCCACCATACAGGTGAATCTTCGGGTCGCCACGCGGCCTATCGGTACTGTTCGAAGATCCTTCTGTGGTCATTTCCCCGCAGGGCGGTCACCTGCGGGCCGATGCGGCCGGTGCCTAGGACTCGCCCGTCAGATCCGCCGAATTCGACGGACCTTCCGGCGCGGCCTGCCCGGGTGCGCTCTACCCTGAGTCGCGTGTCAGCACGAGGCCTGAGGCCCGGTCGAGCCAGCCGTCGTCAGCCGCATCGCGCGCCTGCGACCGCGGTGCACCTCAGGTCGGAGCGACTCCCGGAGCCGCCGCCTCCGTGGCGACGCAGGCTCATGACAGGCGCGATCGTGGGTGTCCTGGTGGCCGCCCTCATCGCGACGGGGGTGCTGGCCAGGGACTATTTCTCCGAGGTCCGCACCGACGCCCGAGAAGCCGTCAAGGCGCTCACAGCAGGTGACCTGACCGCAGCGGGCCACCTTGCGGCCTACCGTGGGCAGCCGGACTTCGCGCACCTCTTCGCCTCTCAGCTCACACCTCGCGAGATCGGGGACGCGCTGGGCACGGTCGCCGGTGACAGCGCGGACGCGCCCTTCAGGCCTGGGTTCGACACGCACGGCTACGAGCTGGCCCTGACCGACCTGGCCGGCACGTTGGCCCTGGCCACCCACGGTCAGGATGAGCTAGCGCTGCCGGATGCGTGGACCGCGGACTTCATCACCGCCACGACGATCCCGCAGGAGCTCTATGGCGAGGGCGGGTGGTTCTTCGACGCTGAGGGACGCCAGCGAGAGCGGACGGATCTGGCCAACAAGGCCAACCTGCTGCTGGTGCTCTCCCGTGGCTACTGGTCGACGGAGTTCCTCCAGTCCGTGACGCGGAGCTACTACGAGCACGACCTCCGCGAGGGTCGGGACGCCTGGCCCGAGGCCAGGCCCAGGAAGGACGTCCCGTTCGCGCCGGCCCCGAACGGCGTCTACCTCACCGACGGGATCCTCGCGCTGACGGCCGCCCTGACCGCCAACCAGGCCGCCGCCGGCTGGGCCTTCACCGACTTCCTGCCCGGCACCACGAGGATTGACCAGACCGAGCACCACATCGGCAGGTTCACGCACTACCTCCTCTTCGAGCACAGGTTCCCCGAGACGCCGGACGGCGACAGCGTGGGCGTGACCGCAACGCTCACCGCCCTCTCGGCGGCGGTCGACGCGGCCAGCTGGGCGTCGGACCCGGCGGTGGCGATCTTGGCACCGGAGGTGGCAACGGACGTCGGACCGTGGCACGACGCGACTGTCCTGCAGGCCCTGGCTGCGGAGGTCATCGAGGAGAGCGGGTGCTCCTGGGACCCGCGCGACTATTGGACGTGCACGAAGGCAGTGGCCGGAGACCTGGCCTCCTGGGTCCAACGCTGGGGCCATGTCGTCCTCGCCGTGCTCGCCCTCCCCATCTCATCCTCCCCTCACCTCCGGTCGGTTCGCCTCGGCGCCATCATGACGAACGCGACGTGGTACGCCGTGGAGGGCGACTACCGCAAGGCTGGCCTCACGCTCGCCGGCGTCAGACCGGACCTGCCCTTCCGGAAGATCGTCAGCGCCGTCAAGGCGGGCGATGCTGCCGAGAAGGCTGCGAGGCAGGCCGCCCACGTGGCAGAAATGGTCAGAGAGATACGGGCTGGCGCCCAAGGTGGGTAGGAGGCCCCTCCTCAACTCCAGTCGCGCCGGTCCACCATCGGGCCTTCGCCCTCGCCCAGGTCGTCGACGACCTGCACGTCGGTGCGGAAGCGCAGGCCTTCGCGGATCCGGGTGGCCAGCGCCGACGTCAGCTCCTCCCCCGCCACCGTGCCGTCGGGCACGACGTGGCAGGCGAGCTGGTCGACGTGATCGACCCGGTCGATGACGAAGCGGTAGTCGGCCACGCCGGGCGCACCCTCCATCACGGACGTCACCTGGCGCGGGTGGAGGAACATCCCCTTCACCTTCACCGCCTGGCCCACGCGCCCGAGCACGCCCTTGAGCCGCAGCGAGCCGTCCGGGCCGAGCATCCACGCCGACAGGTCACCGGTGCCGAAACGCAGGAGCGGGTAGTCCTCGCGCAGCAGGCTGATGACCACCTCGCCCTCGGTGCCGTCGGTCAGCGGCTCCCCGGTCCCGATCGCGCACACCTGCACGTCGACGCCGTCAGCGAGCACCAGCCCCTGCCCCGGCTCCTCCCCCGCCGGCTCCCACGCCAGCAGCCCCGTCTCCCCCGTGCCGTAGGCCATCCGCACGTGCGGCACCCGCTGCGTCAGCACCTCGCGCAGCGAGTCCGGCAGCGGCTCGGCCGTCACCAGCGCCCGCTCCAGCCGCCACCGGGCGGCGTCCAGCCCGGCGGCGTCATACGCCTCCACCAGCGCCTTGAGGTAGGACGGCAGACCCGTGTAGGCGCTCACGCCCAGGTCGCCGATCGCCCGCGCCTGCAGCTCCTGGTTGCCGATGCCGCCGGCCACCACCGCCGCCCCGACCGAGCGCGCGCCCTGCTCGAGCATCGCGCCCGCCGGGGACAGGTGGTAGCCGAAGCAGTTGAGCACGATGTCGGCCCCACCGACGCCCAGGTCGGCCAGCGCCTGCCCCCAGCGCCAGTCCGCACCTGCCAGCTGGGGCTCGTAGAGCGGTCCGGGCGACTGGAACCAGCGGGCCACGTCCGCGTCCGGCGCGAGCAGCCCGCCGTGCGGCGGGTCGGCCTGCTGCCGCTCCACCAGGTCGTCCTTGGACAGCACCGGCAGCGCGGCCAGGCCAGGCGAGCCGCATACCTCGTCAGTGTCCACGCCCGCCTCGGCGAGCCGGGCGGCGAAGCCCGGCACCCGCCCGGCGGCCCCCCGCACCACCTGCGCCAGGGCCGGCGCCAGGGTCTGCGCCCGCCGCTCCAGGGCAGCCTCGATCGACATGGGTCCTTCTTTCTCGACAGTGCGGGTATGCGGTGCGCCGGCCTCGACGCCGGCGCCGGTCGCCTACAGCCAGCGCTTGCGCCGCTTGTAGTGCTTGACGTCCCGGTAGGACTTGCGGCTGCCCTCGTCACCGAGGCCCAGGTAGAACTCCTTGACGTCCGGGTTCTCCCGCAGCTCGGCCGCCGGCCCCTCGAGCACGATCCGGCCCTGCTCCATGATGTAGCCGTGGTCGGCGACCTCGAGCGCCCGCCGGGCGTTCTGCTCGATGACGAGCACGGTCAGCCCGGTCTCGGCGTTGAGCCGCTTGACGTAGCCGAAGATCTCCTGCACCAGCAGCGGCGCCAGGCCGAGCGAGGGCTCGTCCAGCATGAGCAGCTGCGGTCGGGCCATGAGCGCCCGGCCGATCGCGAGCATCTGCTGCTCGCCGCCGGACAGGTAGCCCGCGACGCGGGCCCGCATGTCGGCCAGCTTGGGGAAGAACTCGTAGACCATGTCGAGGTCCTCGGCCGACTCCTTGCCGCTGCGCGTGTAGGCGCCGGCGACGAGGTTCTCGGCGATGGTGAGGTGCTCGAAGACGTGCCGCCCCTCCATGCACAGGCTCATCCCCCGGCCCACGCGGGTCGAGGCGTCCATCTTCGTGATGTCCTCGCCCTTGAAGACGATCGACCCGTCGGTCACCTCGCCGCGCTCGCTGGGCAGCAGGCCGGAGACCGCCTTGAGGGTGGTCGACTTGCCCGCGCCGTTGGAGCCGAGCAGCGCCACGATCTGGTGCTCCGGCACCGCGAAGGACAGCCCGCGCAGCACGAGGATCACGTCGTCGTAGATGACCTCGACGTTGTTGAGGACGAGCAGGTCTCCCAGCCCCCCGCCCTCGGGCGCGTCGGGTCGCCCCGACGCGCCCGGGGACGAGACCGCTGCGGTGCTCATGGCGTGGCGCCCGCCTCGACCTCGACCATCTGGCCACCCTGCGCGGTGTAGACACCGGTGCTGGTCGAGCCACGGTGGGACTCGGCGGAGAACTCGATGTCGCCCTCACCGATGACGCCGCCGGTGTCGATGGCGCCCATGGTCTCCAGGGCTTCCTTGATCGAGGGACCGGTGATGTCCCCGTCCTCAGCGGCCTTCTCCATACCCTCGGCCATGACGTGCATGACCATCCAGCCCTGCACCCACGAGGTGCCCTTGGACTCCGGGTCCTCACCCTTCTCCTCGAGGAAGGCGAGCATCTCCTCGTGGCCGTCCTTCTCCGAGGACAGCGGTGCGAAGGGCTGGATGAGCATGTGACCCTCGGCGACGTCCGCACCGGCGGTGTCGATGAAGAGCTCGTTGCCGCACCAGTTGAGGCAGACGATCTTCATGTCCAGGTTCTGCGCCGCGATGTCCTTGGCGACCTGCGCCGCCGGGGAGGCGACGTTCTGGATGACGATGTACTTCGCGCCCTGGCTCTGCGCCTGGGAGAGCAGACCGACGTAGTTGGCCGAGCCGGCCGGCATGGCGTAGGACTCGTAACCCAGGTCCAGACCCTGCTCGGAGACCCACGCCTCGCCGTCGGCGACCGGGGCCTGACCGAAGGGGCTGTCGTGGTGGAAGACCGCGACCTCGGCGTTGCCGCCGGCGTCCTCGGCGATCCAGTTGAGCGCGACGCGCATCTGGTCGGAGTAGGTCGGCGCCACGACGAAGTTGTAGGGCGCCTCGGCCGGGTCGGTCAGCGACTCGGCGAAGGAGCCGGACATGAAGGGCAGCTCGTCGTCGGCGACCTTGGTGTGCAGGGCCTCGGTGTCACCGGTGCCCCAGCCCTGGACGGCGACGACACCGTCGTTGACGTACTGCTTGTAGAGCTGCTCGGCCTGCGGCACCTCGTAGGCGTAGTCGTTGCTGATCGCCTCGATCTCGCGGTCCGCGACGCCGCCGTTGGCGTTCCGGTGCTCGATGTAGGCCAGCATGCCCTCGTTGTAGGGGGTGCCGACGTCGCCGGTGGCGCCGGTGAGGTCGGCGATGATGCCGACCTTGATCGGCTCGCCCGATGCGTCGCCGTCGCCGGCGTCGCCGCCTCCGTTGCCGCCGCAGGCCGACAGGCCGAGCGCCAGGGCGGCGCTCGCGGCGATGAATGCTCCGCGTCGTGTGCGGTTCATGTGGTTCTCCTTGGATGTGTGCCGGGAGCGGCAGGGGTGGGGTGGGGGGGTATGTCGTGTGCGGTCTAGTAACGGAACGGCCAGAAGCGGAAGTACTCCTTGATCCGCTCCCAGAGCCGGTTGAGGCCACGGGGCTCGATGATGAGGAAGAGGATGATGACCAGCCCGAAGACCGCGTTCTGGATCGCGGGGAGCTGGCTGGACAGCCACGGGGCGGCGGGGCCGACGAGGTCGGCCAGCTCGCGGATCAGGACCGGCAGCAAGGTCATGAAGATCGCCCCGTAGACGGCGCCGGCGACACTGCCGAGGCCACCGACGATGATCATCGCCAGGTAGAGGATCGAGACGTTGAGGGTGAAGGCCTCCCAGGTGACGGTCTCGTTGTAGTGCGCGGTCAGCGCACCGGCGAGCCCGACGAAGCCGGAGGAGACGGCGAACGCGGTGAGCTTGGCCCGGGTCAGGTTGACCCCGATCGCCTCGGCCGCGATGTCCTGGTCACGGACGGCCATGAAGGAGCGGCCCAGCCCGGTGCGGAAGAGGTTGCGGGCGGCCATCACGGCCAGGGCCGCGAGCACGAGCAGGATCCAGTACCAGCTCTGCTCGAAGGTCTCCCGCGGGAGCTTCCACCCGAAGACCTCGAGCCGGGACAGGGTGATGTAGCCGCGGCCCTCGGTCAGCCAGCCCCAGCGGCGGATGATGAACTCGATGATCACCTGGCTGGCCAGGGTCGCGATGGCCAGGTAGAGGCCCTTGAGCCGCAGGCCGGGCAGGCCGAAGAAGGTGCCGATGACGGCGGTGAGGATCACGGCGAGGGCGATCGCCAGCGGCGCCGGGAGCCCCATACGCTCGGACAGGATCGCCGAGGAGTAGGCCCCCACCGCCAGGAAGCCGCCCTGGCCCAGGCTGATCTGGCCGGTGTAGCCGACCAGGATGTTGAGCCCCACCGCGCCGATGACGGCGATGAGGATGGTGTTGGCGATGGAGAGCCAGTAGTTGTCGAGCACGAAGGGCACGACGAGCAGCAGCACGACCATGAGGCCGAGGCGGACGTACTCCGCCCGGGTGCTGCGCAGCCTGAGCTCGGAGGCGTAGGTCCGGTGGTAGATGCCGGTGGCGGTCGCGGACACGATGTCAGACCCTCTCGATCCGGGTCTCGCCGAAGATCCCGTACGGACGGACCAGCAGGATCAGGACGAGGACGATGTAGGGGACGACCGTGGCCAGGCCCGGGTCGAGGTAGCCGGAGACGAACTGCGTGACCAGCCCGATGGTCAGCCCGCCGACGATGGTGCCGGGCACCGAGTCGAGGCCGCCGAGGATGACCACGGGGAAGACCATGAGCCCGAAGGACGCGAGATTCTGGTCCACCGCGGTGATGTCGGCGAGCAGGACACCGGCGATGAGCGCCGAGACCGCCGCGAGCACCCACGCGAGGGCGAAGATGCGGCGCACCGAGATGCCCATCGTCATCGCCGCCTGCTGGTCGTCGGCCACCGCCCGCATCGCGATCCCGTGCCGCGAGCGGCGGAAGAAGATCGTGAAGGCGGTGAGCACGACGGCGGCGATGAGCACCACGAGCAGCCGGTTGAGCGGGACGACCGCGCCGAGGAACTCGATCGAGCGGTTCGGCAGGATCGCCGGCTGGCTCTTGACGCTCGTGCCGTAGAACATCTGCACCAGGGCCTTGAGCAGCATCGACAGCCCGATCGTCACCATGATGATGCTGATCGGCTCCTCGCCGATCATCGGCCGCAGGATGAAGCGCTCGACGAGCACACCGATGACGACCGCCGCCAGCACCCCGACCAGGACCGCCCCGATGAAGGGCAGGCCCAGCACCACGAACGAGGTGTAGAAGATGTAGGCGCCCACCAGGAGGAACTCGCCCTGGGCGAAGTTGATGACGGACGTGGCCTTGTAGATGAGCACGAAGCCGAGCGCGGCCAGCGCCAGGATCGAGCCGTCAGCCAGTCCGTAGACCAGCAGGTTCAGGAAGGTCGACACAGGATTCTCCTCGCCCGGCGCCTCAGCGCCGGCCGCTCCAGACGGGTCGGCGGCCCCTGCCCTCGGGGATCCGGTAGGTGGTCAGGTCGAAGATGCGCAGCGACAGCTCGCGCAGGACCGAGGAGCCGTCCTGGTAGGTGATCCGGCTGGACAGCCCGATCCGGTCATCACCCCGACGCAGTGCGGCGATGAGGTCGGCATACCGCTCGTCGATGACGTTGCGCCGCACCTTGCGGGTGCGGGTGATCTCGTCGTCGTCGGGGTCCAGCTGCTTGTGCAGCAGCAGGAAGCGCTGCACGCGGATCGCCTCCGGAAGGTCCTCGTTGGCGTGGACGATCTCCTCGGCGATGAGGTCGTAGACCTCGTCCTTGGCGGCCAGGTCGGTGTAGGTCGTGTAGGACAGCCGCTCGTGCTCGGCCCAGGACCCGACGGTGCCGGGGTCGAGGGTGATCATCGCGGTCATGCCCTGGCCGGCCTCCTCCGGGCCGAAGACGACCGCCTCCTCGACGTAGGGGCTGAACTTGATCTTGTTCTCGATGAACTGGCTGGAGTAGCGGCTGCCGTCAGGAGCGGTGAGCACGTCCTTGGCGCGGTCGATGACGACCAGGTGGCCGTCCTCGTCCAGATAGCCCGCGTCACCGGTATGCAGCCAGCCGTCGGCGTCGACCGTCTTCGCCGTCTCCTCCGGCTGGCGGTGGTAGCCGCGGAAGATCGAGGGCGAGCGCAGCAGGATCTCGCCGTCGTCGGAGATGCGCAGGTCGGTGCCGGGGATCGGGGT